>CAZDBA010000089.1:16612-21317 GCA_964503615.1 uncultured Pirellulaceae bacterium | reverse complement strand
GTGACTGAGTCAGACCGTCTCCGTGTTCTCCGTGCCTCTGTGTTTCCTTATCTCCTACCGTCCTGATCCACTGTTACGACTGAGAAAACAAATGGTTCAGTTCTGGAATAGGCTCTTAGTTGCGATATACTGAACTATCGTTTCCATCAAACAACTTGGAGAAACTATGAACCGTTTTTTCGCTCTATTCTTTTTGCTGGCCGTATCATTACCCAACTGCCTGTTTGCACAGGTTGATGACGTTGCACAAGCTGATGAGATAATACGCATAGAGATTTCTTCGCATGGCGAGATCCGTTATGAAAAGATTATCGAAATCATTAAATTGGTTAACACGGAAGGCGCGGACCATATTTCATTTAGTGCTTCGGAAGCCCCAGGCATTTCAGTCAGCATTCAGTCAAACAAGCCTGAAGATCAGTTTGCGGCTTTGGAAAAATCGTTGCGGGAGATCGGCGTAGAATCGTTTGAAGTGTTGCCGCTTCAAATCGATTGGAAAGAATTCTCGTTAGAAACTCTTGATGCCGACCGCAAGGGAAAGGGAGTTTTTGTATTTGTCCGTGCGGATTGGTGCCTTACTTGCCAAATGTTAGAGACAAAAACGCTGGCCAACGATGAACTGATTCAACAGATCGTTTCGGCCAAGATTCCATTTATGAAGGCTGATATCACCGGTGGAGAAGATGCGAAAGCTATTGTCAAACGTCTCGGAGTGAGAGTAGTTCCAACGTTTATGTACTTCCCTGCCAACGTAAACGCCGCTCCGGCAGTTGCATCGGATCTAATAGAAGTCGAGCAAATCTCCGAGTTCATCCTCGAGAACGTACCACGAGGCTAACGCGCCTTTCAAAACATGTTGGACTTCGCCAGAAGACCTTTTCATCTCAGGCACGATAGAAATTCTGGCGAATCCCACTACGAACGAGTTAGGGTTTGAAACGCCCGCTCGTTATTTTAAATCACTTTCGGTTGGTAACTCTGCAACACGTTCGGCTGGATCGTTTGAACCTGTTACGGATTCTTGGAGATAGGGAACTTCGTTTTCGTACATCGCTATTCGGTCAGAAAACGTCTTGTTGACACCGCCATCCAGCACAAGTGCGTTGTTCAACATCTTTTTGGCAGCCTCAAAATCTCCTGCTGCCGCATGTGCCGCTGCCATCGTCTCACAATTCAGAACGGTCTCTCCGCCCAGCTCGATCGCTTTTTTGGCAAGCGTAAAAGCTAACTGCGGCCGGTTGAATTCGTAATCGGGGCAGGTTGCCAACATCCAAGCCGTCTTCTGATAACCCTCCGCGATCGGTTTGGACTTCATCGCTTGAAAATAACTGTCGTACGCTTGTTGCCAGTTGCCTAGTTTTTGCTGACAGTCGCCAAGGTTAATCAAAGCCCAACTGCTGGTGGGCAACATACGCGTGACCACTTCATATTCTTTGGCCGCCTCTTCGGGTCGGTCCAGTCGATGGAGGCAGTGCGCTCGGCCGGTAATCGCTTGCAAATCGCTCGCGTTCAGCTCGATCACTTTGTCGTAGGCGACGAGAGCATCTTCAAAACGATCGAGCGAATACAACAACTCCGCTTTATTGAACCAGGGCTCGGCTTGTTTGGGATGAGCTTCACTGGCAGCGGTAAACTGTTCGATTGCGGTTAGGTACTCACCACGTTCGGCAGCGCAAACCGCCAAGCCTACTTTAGGGCGCCAATTGTCCGATTTGATTTTAAGCGAGTCTTGAAAGTCAATTTCTGCCGCCTCAAGTAGTTCGTTGGCTGAGTCATAGTTGCGAATGGTCCGCAGTTCGGCCGAAAGATCCAACCGCTTGCCCCCACGTCGATTGAGAGCCCAACCAATAAGTGAGTCGAGATAGGCTCTGTTCTTGTCTGAGATTTTTAGAGTTTGGCCTCGTTGGCATTCTTCGATTAGCTTCGTAAAGTCACTAACCGATTTTGCAGTTTGAGTTTGCTTGTAGACCGCTTTGATTAAAGCGTCCTCGCGTTCTTTTACCAAAGTCTCCATCGGATCCGATTTGACCGCGCTAACTCCCGGTTCGGATTGAGCTGTTCCTGTGGCCGGCTTTAATTGTTGAGCGACGGCAGGCACGGTGAACGCTGGAACAGCGATTACCGTCATAGAAACGATCAAGGTCGTGAAACGACGGCTAATACGATTAGTGCGATTAGAATTTGAATTCATCAAACCCTCCTTGGTTTTATGAAATGGTCTACGGCTGATTCAGTTTTGGGGGACTTCTTTTTGTCCCATTGGATTCTTTTAAACTCTCTATGCTTGAGGCTTTGTCATGCTCATGGGGTCCAGAGCTTCTGCTAACGTGTCCGCGTCCAGGATTTCCTGCTCAAGACAAAGTTCACGAATCGTCTTACCAGATTTAAACGCTTCCTTTGCCAGCTCACTCGCTTTTGCATATCCGATGTACGGGTTCAAACTCGTGATCATGGAAAGGCTTTTCTCAACATAAGAAGCACAGATTTCAACGTTCGCTGACATTTCTTTGGCACAAAACTCGTCGAACGCCGTGGTGCCTTTTGCCAACAACTGGATACTCTCCAACGTCGTATGGGCCATCATCGGCATCATGATATTCAATTGGAACTGGCCGCCAGCTGCTCCACTGACTGCGATTCCTTGGTCGTTGCCCATAACGCGTGCGGTGAGCTGCATCATGCTCTCACACATTACCGGATTGACTTTGCCCGGCATAATCGAGCTGCCGGGTTGGCGAGTCGGTAGTGCCAGTTCATAAAAACCACAACGAGGGCCCGAGCCCAACCAGCGAATATTGTTCGAAACATTAAACAAAGTCGTAGCGATCGCACGGAGTTGACCGTGGCACTCTACTAACGCATCTCGTTGTGCATTGGCTTCGAAATGATTTTCCGCTTCGACAAACTCGATGCCGGTCTCTTTGGCAAGCACCGCAGCAACTCGTGATCCGAACTCTGGATGGGTATTGATACCGCTACCGACGGCCGTACCGCCAACTGGTAATTCCAGAATCGACTTCATCGCTTTGTTCGCTCGGACAACCGAGAGATCCAACTGGCGGGCAAGACCACCGATTTCCTGGCCCAGTGTCAACGGGGTGGCGTCCATCAGATGGGTGCGCCCGATCTTTATTACTTCTTCCCATTGTTTGCTTTTCTCCAATAGCGTATCTCGCAATTGCTGGAGCGCTGGGATTAATGCGTCCTTGATCTGAGTCGCTGCTGCGACGTGGATCGCTGTGGGGAACGTGTCGTTGGTACTTTGTCCCATATTCACGTGGTCGTTGGGATGGATCGCCTTGTCCGTCTCCATGCGGTCGCCGCCGTTCAACTCGATCGCCCGGTTTGAGATAACCTCGTTGACGTTCATGTTGCTGGATGTCCCACTGCCCGTTTGAAACACGTCGATCGGAAACTGGTCGTCCAACTTTCCCTCGGCAACGTCGCGACAGGCTGCGAGCATCGATTCGACTTGCGAATCGGTTAGCGGATTCTTCCCGGTCCCGGTGAGCTTGCCCAAATCACGATTGGCGATCCCGCAACTGTATTTTACCAACCCCATTGCGTTGATCATGGCAGGCGGAATTTCCCAACCGGAAATCGGAAAGTTTTCCACGGCTCGCTGGGTTTGTGCTCCGTAATAAGCGTCCCGGGGTACCTGAATATCACCCATGGAGTCATGCTCGGTACGCATCGGCCGGTCTGTTTGCTCTGAATTCATTTTTGATGTGTCGTTGCCCATGCCACTGTTCTCTCGGTCAAGTATGATAATGCCGCGAAGTTTGTTTCCCAATGTCGAATCCGCTAGCTACAAGAGTGTATCGGAGGAGTGGGCAAACAGACAATCCGCAACGCAAGACAAGTCACGGAAAACAGGGTAAGACATGGACTTTCAGGCCATTCGCAAAGAGTACGAGAATGCAGGGTTGGACGAGAGCGATATACTCGCCGATCCCATCGAGGAGTTTCGCAAGTGGATGGCTTTGGCCCAGGAGGGATCGCCAGGTCGATGGTTCGAGGTCAATGCGATGACTTTGTCCACAAGTGACGTGAACGGCAACGTTACTTCGCGAGTCGTTTTGTTGAAAGAGGTCCGAGACACTGGGTTTGTGTTCTTTACCAATTACCTTTCACAAAAAGGTCAACAGATCGCCGCCAACCCCAAAGTCTCGCTTGCCTTCCATTGGCCCTACTTGGGGCGTCAAGTCCGGATTTTGGGATCGGTCACGCAGACCACCCGCGAGGTTTCAGAAACTTATTTCCATTCGCGCCCTCGCGGCTCGCAGATTGGCGCTGCGATTTCGGCTCAGTCTCAAAAAGTTACCTCGCGCGCCGAACTGGAGCAGCGGGCAAGAGAGCTGGACGAGAAACTGGACGGAGAGGAAGCAGTGCCTTGCCCAGAGCATTGGGGAGGCTACCTCGTATCACCAAGCACAATTGAGTTCTGGCAGGGGCGTTTGGACCGGATTCATGATCGAATTGTGTTCCAAAGCAAAGGTGGTGAATGGGAACGAGTTCGACTTTGTCCCTAGCTTCGCGCTTTCGCTTACCAGATCGAAGCCTTCCCACACCATCTCTTCGCAACTTGGCGGTGCTCAACAACGTGACCGCGATGATCATGATGATCATTATCGGGATGCTTCGACTAGCAATCTGCCTTTTGGCGATTTGACGGAGGAATTCATACCCGCGAATTGGTCGCTTA
>CAZDBA010000089.1:0-16512 GCA_964503615.1 uncultured Pirellulaceae bacterium | reverse complement strand
CGTTTGCGTTCTACGCCGATCTCGCGGCTAAAGCCATTTGGTTTTGCCGGTTTGGCTTCTCGTGCGAAAAGGCGTTTTGGATCGGTTACATGTTCAAATAGGTTGACTTTTACAAATAGTCAATTCAACGACTGGTTAAAAGTGAACTTTTCACTCAAAGTTTCCAGATACGATTTCAAAATCGTTCTCGGTTTGGATAGACTAGACATCTGTTAGACAAATGAGGCTGGTCGTGAAGAACCAGCCTTAATCACAAAAATCAAGCATGTGGATTCACGTTATATGCAACCTCAATTAAAAAACCGGTTTATGACTACCCTTTTCGTTTTGCTTGGCAGTATCTTCATTGCTGTTCCTGCGTTTGCTCAGGATGAGGATCTATTGCAAACAGAAGAACCTGAGGGCGGTATCAACTTTTTCATTGACCTGTCTCAAAATCAGGAAATCGAAGGAATTGCGGTCGATATTCAAAAACTAAAAATCACAACAGGATTTGGCGACGTTTCGGTGCCGCTGGACAAAATCGACGGGATTCGCTTGAACGCGATCGAAGGTGGAACGGCTGTGATCGCATTTAAAAACGGTGACATTCTCACCGGAGTTCTGCACCTTAATGACCTCAAAATTAAAACAGGCTGGGGCTTTGGAACGATCAACCTGGCCTACATTGACCAAATCAGTGTTACCAAGGGAGCGAGTTTCAGCTCGACCACAACCAACGGTAAACGGAACTGGTCGTTCACCCGAGGCAGGTAGTTGACGACGGAATATCGTTGTGTTGTTGCGAAAGTCGCAACAACCACTACAGTCATTGCTAAATGACAAAACAGTTACATAGATAATATTTTTTAATCATCAGTCGATAAAGATCAGGAGGTGTTCCCTACTTTGGAATAGAACAGTGCGTTGCCAACTAAGACATTTAGCATTTTTGATTCTGATTCAAACATGGTTTGTTTGTTCAGGTTTTGCTCAGAGCGATTCGGAAGCTCAGGCTCGTGATAGAGAACGAGTGAGATTGAAGATCGATTTGACGGACGATGATCTCAGAAATCTTGAGCATGTTGGCAAACTGAGCATGGATATTCCCAAGTACTTTCAAAACAGGGTTGCTGCGATTCAACTTCGATACGTCGACACTTATTCGGAAGAAAGGGTAAGGGTCATCGGCGAACCGGCCATTCTCTCTGGCGCATCCCATCTCACGGTGGACAGCCAGCTGCTTGAGCGAATTCGGTTTCAACCAGTCGAAGTTCGCGTGTTCGAAAAGAACTTTACCCGTGTCCAGATTAACTATGAAGAGTCATCCGAACCGAATTTCGTTACGGGAGACAATGAAGGGTTTACTGAGCTGGAATACGGAATCCAAGTCGCCGATCGCTTTCTTTTGAAGGCCAGGATTGGTTTGGAGAACAAATTAAGTTTGGCTTCGGACATTGGCAAAGTCCAAATCGACTGGAACGATATCGAACGTCTGGAATTTGCCAGAGGCGAGGAACTTAAAGCAACTGTGGATATGAAAACAGGGGACAAACTCAGCGGTCTAGTTGACTTGAGCGATCTTACAATCAAAACAAGGTGGGGACTTGTTACCGTACCAATCGGTGACATAAGTATGATCCTGCCGACCAAGTAAATAAATTTTGGAAGATACCGGAGTCTCAAGAATGCGGAATGCGTTTCAACCTCACAGTACAATAGCAGCCATCTTGGTTGGTCTGTTTTTTTCAACAGCAGCCTTTGCTCAGAACGATTCCCCAAGTTTTGTTTTGAAGCTAAATGAGAATTTGGTGAAGAGCTTTAAGGATTTCGGCAGCTTGCGATCCCAACTGCCCGCACAAGCTCAGGGCCGAATCGACACCGTTGAATTGCGATTTGACGGGACCGAAGGACAGGAACCTGTCGAGATGACTTTGAATGTCGAAGTCAAAGGTGACAGCGCTCAGGTTTTCGTAACCGATGCAATGTTGGATACGCTTAGGCGTCAACCGATCCGTATCCCTTTACAAGGCAATTCGTTCAGTACGATTTTTTTGCGTTATCAAGCCGGTGGTGACCGGAGCGGTGGTGGCGACGAAGACGGCGGAATCGTGCTCGGAGACGGGCCAAACCGATTCGTTCTGGAAATTACGGACGATAGCTCGATCGCCGGAAGCGTAGTCGATATGACTGAAATCACGCTAATGACCAACTTTGGCGAAGTTCAATTGACTTTGGACCAAATCGCTGGTGTTCGATTCAAATCTGATGGTGAAGATTCTGCAGTCGTTTTCCTGAATAATGGCGATGCGGTCACAGGCACGCCGACACTCGGTGTGGTTAACGTTCAAACGTTCTGGGGCTTGGCAGAAGTCAACGCTACTAACGTTCGCAGCATGTCAGCTTCCCCGAGTGCCAAATACGTTCGGGAGAATACTGATTTTGGTGTTCGATGGCAGTTGAAGACGGGCCGAGCTTTGGCTCCTGGGCCAGGAAATTAAGTTTGTAGAGGCTTGAATGCCTATACGGAGCTTTGAATAGATAATGAGTAAGCCGACTGGTTCCCAGTCGGCTTTTTGTTTTGCCAAGACGTTTGAGATAAAATCAATCATTTCCCTCAAATCAAACGGGAAAACGCTAACCACACTAACCCGGAGGCCGTCATGGATCGTGTTGCGATTTTTGTAGATGTGCAAAATATCTACTACACAACACGTCAGGCGTTCGGACAGCAATTCGACTACCGACAGTTTTGGGCGGAAGTTACGGAGGATCGTAAGGTGGTTGCCGCATTTGCTTATGCTATTGATCGAGAAAACGCCAAACAAAAATCGTTTCAGCAGATCCTGCGTGATATCGGATTCGAGGTGAAACTTAAACCGTTCATACAAAGACGAGACGGTACTGCAAAAGGAGATTGGGATGTCGGAATCGCCTTGGACGTCATGGATTTTGCAGAGCAAGTCGACACGATTGTGCTTGCCTCGGGGGATGGCGATTTTGATTTGGCGATGCTGCGGGCTCACTCTCGGTATGGTGTTGAAACTGAAGTCTACGGAGTCCGCTCTCTGACAGCGGGGTCGCTGATTCAATCCGCGTCGCGATACGTTCCGATCGAATCAAACCTGTTGCTGGTTAACAATCACGGAAATTCTGTTGACCGGTAAGTGAATTCGCTAGATTTCATCGCGCATAAAAAAACACGGCCGATGCATCGGCCGTGTTTATCAGTGCCCACTGGAGTCGAAACTCCTGGCACGAAAGTATATTGGTGGTGTTTAGTTGAATCCAGGGTCAAGGACGCTTCTACCTGGTATAGCTGGGCCTCGAGTTGGCCCCGAGTTAGCAGGGTTGGTTTGTTGGCGAATGGCCCTCAGTTCGTTTTGTAAAGCTTGGATCTGTTGTGATTGTTGACGAACAACAGAATTCAGCCGTTCCGTTTCGTTATGCGGTCGGCTTGGTGCAAATCCGTTTGAACTGACCTGCCGATTCCGACTGCTGCTTTGGTTACTAAAATTTTGTTGTGCTGAACCATGGTTTGGACGGTGTGCTGGTCGGTTTGTAACCACTGGTTTCAGGCTGCCTTGGATATCACTGGCCACGTCCTCTGGTGGATTCGGCTCTTCGCCGAATGAAACTTGAATCTCTTCTGACTTTCCGCCGCGGACGTACACAATTTCAATACTGTCACCATTACTAAGAATGTCAGCAATCTCGTCAAAAGCATCTGTGTTATCAACCTCAACACCTCCGATGCCCACGATCACATCGCCACGGCGAATCCCTTTACTCGCCGCATTTCCAGTTGGGGCAACGTTGGCGACGATCAGTTTTTCATCCTTTTCAACCAATTGAAAGCCAAAACCCTGTTTCGGTTTTTGATTAGTCTTGGCGACTTGCTTGGGGGGTGTAGGTCGCCGTTGTTGAGTAGGTCGCTGCTGTTGAGTAGGTCGCTGCTGTGTTTGTGGATTACGCTGAACCTGCTGTTGTCGAGTTGGTGTTGGCGTCGCAGTTGGTTTCCTACCCGTTCCAATAGGAGTCGGTTGGCGGGCAGCCGCCGCACGTTTCTGCTGCTCCAGTTGAGCCTTACGCTCTGCTTCCAGCTTTTGTTGAGCGGCAATGGCAGCTTGCTGTTGTTGGGCTTGGTCAATGGGAGAACCGAACAAATCGTCTCGTAGTTTCTTTAAAAGCCTTCCACGTCCGATTTGGGCTGATGCGGAATCAGCAATAAAGCCAACGGCTAATGCGGCAATCAAAAAGGTAACAATACGGTGCATGTCGAGGTCCTGAAAAAACCAATTGTCTGCATTTCTCACGTTGGGCAGACTCCAAAAGGCCCAAACCGCGATACGAATGCGTTAAATAGCCTTTCGACCGATTCACGTCGGTCAGATAAAGAAACTGACATCAACGTTCCAACTTTTAAATTCCGAGAAAACAGCTTCAACCCAATCGAGCGGCATAACTGTTACGACAACTCGGACAGCAGGTTAAGTGTTCGTTTTTGAATGCCAAAGGTCCTGAGGAAACTGTTCAGCGAACGATCGAAAACCACTGGAAAAGGTACCTTTGTTAGAGTTTTCCGGCGACAACGATTACCGGTACAAGGAAAGCCTGTTGTTTACCAACGGTTGTACGCTGGGTGGCCTGGTTTGACAGCAACAAACACGCCTCGGCACAAAGCGGTAACCTGATTAACAGTGCCGAGCGTTCCTTCTACGACCGCTTTTCGCTCACTGGCCTCAATCACCTTGGCAGTAAGGTGAATCGTTTGATCGGTCGGAGTGGGCTGCTTCATCGTGATCGTGTATTCCGCCGTCACCGTACAAGGCAACTCGGATCGATTCGCTTGATTCATTAAGTGATAGGCGGCGGCCCAATTGCAGTGGCAGTCCAGTAGCGTTCCGATAATACCGCCGTTCAGGATACCGGTAAAAGCTTCGTGGTGAGCTTGTGGAGTATATTCGGCGATCAGTAGATCGTCCTTCACAAAGCTCTGTAGACCCAGCCCTTGTTGGTTTGCCCAGCCGCAACCAAAACACTTGTTGTTTGGCGCAAGAGTTTCTTGAAGTGATTTGAGTTTATTCACGTGTAAGCATCCAATGAAAAAGGGCAGCGGAAAACCGCTGCCCAATTGTATTTTTTCAACCCCATGTGATCCACACCGTTTTCATAAAAGGCAGGGAAAACAAAGTTGATCATTTTTGCAAAATTACAACCGTTTGCCGAATGTGTCGATGCGGCAGAATCTCTTTGATGTCCATGAATCTACCCCAGGTTCGTCGTAGATAGTTGTCGCTATGGAACACCTGGGCTCGGTAAGGTCCGTTTTGCTGGAAACGATAGACCGTTCGTTTATCCGGCATGGGTTGATGGATTTTCTCAGCGAACTCAGGATCGACTTTTAACACCGACTGGATCAGTCGATTTTTCGGATTGTCCATGTCGTTACGTAGGATTTTCCATGTGTCTTCGTTGTGGACTGTCAGGTAGGCAATCCCACCCGGCTTTAAAATCCGGCGGAGCTCAGCAATCCAAGCGGTCTCGAACGTGTCGATGTGTGTAAAGACACTAAAAGCACTGACAACATCAAAGTAGTTGTCTTCCATCGGTAGCGAAGGCATGCAGTTGTTAAAGACCGGCTTTACACGATTTGGCAGGTTCTCGGTGATCCAGCGGATGTGGCGACCGTTGATGTCGCTTCCCCAAATCTCCGGGACGTCAGACTGAGCCGCAAAGTGTCGTAGAACTCGACCCGTTGCACAGCCAAAGTCGAAAAAACGTTTGATGTCCAGTTTGTACTTGCGAGAGATCTTCCGGATCTTGAGAAAGTCTGCCAAGCCACTCATCCAATAGTGGCCATCGTAACCTGGCGAGTACCCCTCGCGGTCTTTGGGAACTGGGATCGGAAATTTGTCTTTGGCGGCAAATTCGGTGATCTTCTTTCCCTCAAGCAAGTGCTCAGCAACATGGTGATCAACACGCTCAAACTCGGACTCATCACGTGTGCTGATGGGAGGCAATTTCTTGAAAGGAACCTCGTCCAACGCGTTTCGAGAAATATCATCTTCCCAAGAGATGGGGCGATGCGAATGTAAGAGGTGGTTGAAAGCTTGCTGAATCGACGGCGGTCCGGGCCTTCTGACAGGTTCAGCTGGCAGAGTCGGTTTCGTTGGTTTGGTCGGTTTGGTTGGTTTCGTCGGTATGACTTCTGACTTTGGAGTAGTCGGGGTTATTGGCGTTGGGGTGACCGCAGGAGTGACCTCCGAGTTTGGAGTGGCTGTGGTTGGAGCAACAGGGCTCTGCGTACCAGCAGGATTTTTTTGTTCTGGCGGAATAGTCACAACAGCTTGTGCAACGGAGGAAGTTGATGGTTTAGGTGTTGGCGCTGCCGACATGAGAAGACCCTTCATCTCTACTGGTTTCTTGATCCGGGATGAAAATAGAGAGATCCCATTTGCCAAACAACATCAAAGCTCTTCGCTAGCGTAAATGCAGGAGGGAAAGTCGCAATAAAAAAGGCCAAATCGCAAGCGACTTGGCCTTGGGTGGAATTTCAGATTGGGCAAAATCGCCCTCATTCCAATTGTGATATTACAAAATGGTTTAGAGCATGCCGCCTAGTTTGGCGATCAGATCTGCAGTGCGGCAGCTGTAGCCCCACTCGTTGTCATACCAACTAACGACTTTCACCATTTTCTCACCGATGACAGATGTGAAATCAGAGGCAAATATCGAGCTGTGTGGATCGTCAATAATGTCAGACGAAACAAGAGGGTCAGTCGCATAGAACAAGATACCCTTCATCGGTCCGTCTGCAGCAGCTTTGATAGCGGCGTTAACTTCTTCGGCCGTTGTGCTTTTTTCAACGTTCACGGTCAAGTCAACAACACTCCCGGAGGTAACAGGAACTCGCATCGCCATGCCTGTCAGTTTGCCGTTGAGTTCAGGAATCACCAACCCAACCGCTGCCGCAGCACCAGTAGAGGTTGGAATGATGTTGGCTGCCGCCGCACGAGCTCGGTAGAGGTCGCTGTGTGGCAAGTCCAAGATCCGCTGATCGTTGGTGTATGCGTGAACCGTTGTCATCAAACCGGTTATGATTCCAAAACTGTCGTTCAACACTTTGGCCACGGGAGCCAGGCAGTTAGTTGTGCAACTCGCATTGGAGACGCAGTTCTTGTCAGCGGTGATTTGTTCGTCGTTGACACCTAGAACACAAGTCAGGTCTGCACCGTCTTTGGCTGGAGCACTAATGACAACTTTTTTGGCACCGGCAGCGATGTGTGAATCGTAACCTGGTTTGTCGCCAGACGCTTTCGCACGGAATACACCTGTACTTTCGACAACGACATCAACTTTGTGATCAGCCCAAGGCAGTGCACCTGGGTTGCGCTCGGCGTAAACCCGAATCTTCTTACCATTTACGATCAAGTTCTCATCATCAAAACTGACTTCACCATCAAAACGGCCGTGAACCGAATCGTACTTCAGCAGCATAGCCAAAGTGTTATTGTCAGTCAGATCGTTGACCGCAACGACTTCGAACTCACTCGATCGTGCGATCAAGTTTCGAAAAGTCAAACGTCCAATACGACCAAAGCCATTGATTGCTACACGAATTGCCACTGGTATCTCCAAGGGGTTTAATTGAGTCGACCTACGAATCTAGTTCTCTTCTCGTAGACCACCAAGACTCAGGCTGTTTGTCCAAAAGCGGTTCCCATTCAGACCATGTCCGTTGGCCGGGAACGTCCTTTCGTGCTCACTTGCACGATTTGAGAAAGTGGAAAATAACAGATCCCTTTGTGCTGCCAAGGGCGCGTCTGAAATGATATCAGAGGTTGAAATTGAGTATTTCGGTAGTGTAAATGTTTGGTCCGCAAATATCCTGCACGGGAAGATAGACAACCATAGGGTGTGGTGTTTGAGCTTTTTCGTTTGAAGCGTTAGGTTTGGACGCGCAAACTCTAACTCTTGTACATTTCCCATCCGACCCCAGTTGAGCCGTGAATCAAGAAACATCTGATTGGCGGCGCCCCGATGGAATCCAGCCGGGTAACTGGCAGTACATCAACAACCATGCGATCGCGGCGGGCTACGACGCCTCTTTGACCAATAGCCCGTTGGTGACTTTGGATCAGCAACTGATCGAGTCCCACTTGCCTGACAACCCCGGAGTGGCGATCGACTTTGGGTGTGGAACCGGCCGCAACGCGATTCCTTTGCTGGAGAGAGACTGGAAGGTGATCGGAATCGATCTCTCGTTTCCCATGTTGCGGCAGTTTCGCGACAAAGTCAATTCGGCCGGCGTCGATAACGATACTGTTGCAGCTCGATACGATCACGCAATGCTGGTTCAGGCCAACCTGACTGAACTGAATTCGATTGCCACAGATGCAGCCGACTTTGGACAGTGCATGTTCAGCACGTTGGGGATGATCAACGGGGCCGAGAAACGCAACCAGTTTCTCAACGATGCCGCTCGTATTTTGCGTTCCGGTTCGACTTTGATGATTCACGGTCACAACTATTGGCATTGCCTGCGGCAACCTGGCGGAAAGCGTTGGTTGGTCCGCAATTTTATATCGGCGATGTGCGGTCGATGCGAGATCGGCGATCGTTTCGCTGACTATCGAGCTGTGCAGGGGTTGATGCTTCACCATTTTTCTCTGCGTGCATTGCGACGGGAACTTGCCCGAGCGGGATTTGCGATCCAGTCGACGTACGCTATCCTCGAAGATGGTAAAGCTGCGAATAAGATCGGGCTTTTCCAACAACTGAATGCCGTAGGCTGGGTCATCGCGGCCAGAAATTCCAAAGTCGGCTGAATCGCTTTCAATAGTTCTATTTTTTTAAACGGTGCTCATGCCCGCCACTTCGTCCTTTATCTTTATTACTTGCCAAGTCGGTTCGGAAGCACTTTGCAAAAAGGAGCTTGCCGATTCGCAACCTGATTGGCGATTCGCTTTCTCGCGTCCGGGATTTCTTACGTTCAAGCTTCCTGTCGGTCACAAAGTCAGTCCGCGCTTTACGTTGCGCTCAACATTCGCTCGCTCGTACGGTTGGTCGATCGGCAATATTAAATACACCGACCCGAGCGCAATCGAGGATCTTTTGACGACCGATCCAGAGTTGGCCAAGGCAGGGCACTTGCACGTCTGGCAGCGGGACAAATCAGTACCAGGTAAAAACGGTTTTGAACCGGGGCAATCAAAACTCGCAAACGAAGTCGCCAATTTGTTGGCAAAGAAATTTAGTTTTGCGAAACAGCCTCAACTTAATCGCCGTGCTCAGGCGGAGGATCTGGTTTTAGATGTAGCGATGGTGGAACCGGATTGGTGGTGGTTCGGCTGGCACTACGCGACGACGCGTGCTCAACAATGGCCCGGCGGTGTACCCATTTTCGATTTTACGCCCAAGATCAGCAGGGCTTACTACAAACTCAAAGAGGCGTTGTTGTGGGCGGGGATTCAAATCAAACCGGGTGACAGTTGTGCGGAGATCGGTGCTTCGCCCGGCGGCGCAGTTCAATTGATGCTGGAGCTGGGCGGAAAGGTGATTGCGGTTGATCCGGCAGAGCTAGATGAAGAGTTGGACGGCGCTGAAGGTTTGACTTACATTCGCAAACGGGGCCGAGAGGTTCGCAAGAAAGAGTTTCGCAACGTTCAATGGCTAGTAGCGGATATGAGCGCTGCTCCTAAGTTCACTTTGGACACACTGGAGGATATCGTTACCAACGAGCAAGTTGATGTTTCCGGCGTGGTGATCACGCTCAAGTTACCCGACAAGGCGCTGGCTAACGACTTGGAGCGACACCGCGAACGAGTGCGCGGCTGGGGGTTAGGCATGGTCAAGACACGACAGTTGGCTTTTAATCGCCAAGAGGTTTGTCTGGTCGGGGTGAAAGACAAATTCCTGCTTCGCGCGAGCAAGAAGAAGTGAGCCGTCTTGGTCCGGCCAAAGTTCGCCCTTAAACGGGCAATGTCAATCAATCATTCCAAATCGGACAAAGCTCTTTATAGCGAGCCATGAGAAAAAAAATCCGCTTGCCCCAAACAATCCAACAACTCCCATCAAATACATGTTAGGGCGCGAGATTCCTTTAATATAGACCGACTCTTTTGGGTCATTGGGGTCGTAATAGATCGTTGCACGCCCACGACGCGGCCGGATTAATTCGCCCTTGGAATAAGGGCCAAAGCCTAATCGCTCACCTGTATAGCTTTGGCCATCGACCTCATATTGATAGGTGACATCTACGTGTGGGTTGCTGACAGGTTTTGACGAAGATTTTTTTGTTCGGAATTTAAATTTGGATACGACCGCTTCAGCTTCCGCCCATTCCTGACTGGCTGCGCCCTGTTGATACAGATCATAGCAATAGCTTCCCATCCGAAAGCTTGCCCAAAAAATAAGTGCAGCCAAACCCAAGTATAAGAACCCTTTAGTCATAATCAGACCGTATCAAGTTCTAAAAATAAATAAATAGATATTCGGTCTTTGACTTCGAAAGCTACTTGAGCGGATGAAGCCCCACCGCTTTGCGTTGCCTGTTGACGATTTGAAATGCGTTGGGTTCGATCTTCAGGAACTTGATCAATTGCGAAGTCGAGACCTCAAGCCGCTGGGCTGCCGCTGGGACATCGAACTCGAGCGCCGTAATGCAATCGAGAGCCTCGGCCAGCAGCACCGCAAAATCAAAGTGTGATGAGCTGACGCTGACTTTGCCCCCGCGAATCCGGCTGGACCACAGCTCACCAGGCAGTTCCTCAAGGTTGACCGCACTGCGGACTTCGATTGCCAGGTTCACCCTTAAGCGGTCGATTGCGATTTCACGGTTCTTGTGTTGGCTGCGACGTTCACTTGCCTGTCCCGTTACACCGGTAGGGCGATGAGTAATTACGATCGCCGTTTCAACTTTATTTCGATGCTGACCGCCGGGCCCACTTCCACGGGTCCGCTGAATTTCGCAGTCCCGCAGTAACAGTTCATGGCTAAGGGAGGCAGGGTGAGTCGAAGAACCGGTCATTTGAAAGCATCCATCCGCGGCGTTGTTATCCCCTTTTGGAGGGAGCATACGCCTTATCATAGACTCCGAAAAAATAATGAACAGGAAGCAATGGTTTTCTATTTAGGGCAAATCGTACACAATGGAAAGCCGATGAGCTGCCAACTAAGTTAGTAACGGGTTGGCTTGGTTCCAAAACGCCAAATTCGTTTTTTTGCAACGTTCGTATCTTTATTAAGTGTCAGACCTATGTCGTCAACAAAAATGGGGCCGTTTGAGTTAGAAGGCGTCATCGGTCGTGGCGGTATGGGAACCGTTTACCGAGCTCGGCACGAAGACACTCAAGAAGTGGTCGCGATTAAGGCTTTGTCAGAAACTTATTCGCATGATCAACAATTTCGCAGCCGTTTTGAATCGGAAATCAAAGCGTTAATCCAGTTGGACCATCCTAATATTGTTCGCTTGATCAGTCACGGTCAAGAAGACGGCAACCTGTACTTTGCGATGGAGTTGGTTGAAGGAAAGAGTCTTTTCCAATTGCAAAAACAGCAAGGCCCGCTTCACTGGCGGGAAGTATTAAAGTTGGCTCGTTCGGTAGCTACCGGTTTGCGACACGCCCATGACCGAGGGATCATCCATCGCGACCTAAAACCCGGGAACTTACTGAAAAGCGACGACGATGTTTACAAGATTACGGACTTTGGAATCGCTAAACGATTTGGAACCAGCCAGAATACCGAAGACAACGTGGTAGGAACTTTGGCGTTCATGAGTCCTGAGCAAGCCAAAGGACAACCCGTCACGGTTCGCAGCGATCTGTTTTCATTGGGCATCGTGTTATACACCATGCTTGGCGGGCGTCCTCCCTTCACGGGGAATTCGATGGAAGAATCGCTCAGGAATTTAACGACGGTCCCTGCACCTAGTCTGTCGACCATCGTGTCAGAATTGCCTGAGGAAATCGACAATTTGATTTCGAGCTTGATTGAGAAAAATCCGGAAGAACGTGTGCCAACGACTCAGGTGCTGCTACATCGCATCAGCAAGATCGAGAACCAGCTCAAGTCTTATAGCCAAGCGGCAACCGCGCATGGACGACCCGAGGAATCGGATTCGCCAAAAACAATGAGTTCGTTCAAGACCAGCACAGGTCCGGTCAAAGACGAAGGTTCCAAGTCTTCGCAACCCAAAACGGCGGCTTCGAAAAACTTGAAGGCAGGTGCAACTGTACAAGGGAGTCTTACGAAAGTAATCGCTTCCAGCGATGTAACTGCCTCGAAGACCAAAGTTGAAAGTAATCGCGGTGAAGCGGTTGAGAAACCTGACTATTACAACCGGGTCACCGATGAAGAGCGACGAAGAAGTTTACAGAGCGAAACAAGTGAGCCCGAGAGCCGCGGACTGGGCGTCATTGGACTGTCTCTGGGCCTGTTGGCCGTGCTTGGCTTGGCCGCGTTCGGAATTTACAGCGCGTTGAGGCCAATGACGGCCGACGAATTGTACGAGGCAATCGTTGTTAAAACAGAGCGACCTCATAAAGTAAAAGTCGAGATCAAAGAGTTTGTCGAACGGTTTCCGGACGACGAGAGGGTCGAGCAAATACGGCGGTTGGAGAAAGTGGCTACTGCGATTACTTACTTCAACACAAAATCGATGGCGTTTGCCAATAAGGGTGAGTCACGACTGACCACGATGGAACAGGAATTCGTCAAGACAATAAATTTGGCCAAAGACGACAGCGTGAGTGGATACTCCCGATTGCGTGCATTCATCACATTCCACGAAGCGAATGTGGACGAGGAAGAACGGGCAGTCGCTTGCCTGAACGCCGCCAAAGGTTACCTGACTAAATTACGAATCGACGCCGACAACCTCGTTGATTGGCATCAAAAATCGATTGCCAGCGCTTTTGAACGAGCCGAGGGTGCCAGCATTGGTGAGAAAGTCAAAATATTCGAAGCAATCATCGAGCTTTATCAAGACACGAAGTGGGCAAAAGAATCGGTTGCAAACGCGTCAGAACGGCTTAAACTTTTGACCAAATAGAAACAGTTTGAATACCGCCTAATCGCTTGTTCGTTTGGGCAACGAGAATCCAGTCATGCACAGAAAACTACCAGAAGACGAAATGCAACCAGCAGACCCTACGATTGAGACCACGGAAAAGGTACAGAACTTTCGTTGTGCCAAATGCGGTGATTATTTTGTGGTAACGGATCGCAAGCTAATCCCCTTTTGCAGCGTTCGTTGCCAACAAGTGGATCTGGCAGGATGGTTGGACGAAGGCTACGGGCTGCCATTCGAAGGCGATACAACAAACGAAAAAGTCGAGTATCGCGACGGCGATGAGACGCAAGAATAGAAAAGGGCTTTTCAAACCTCAAACTCCATAGCAGTTCGCAGTGGGATTTGCCAGAATTCCTTTCGTATTAAAAAAGCCCGACTCAATGAGCCGGGCTTTTGTATTTTACTTTTGCAATTCTTCAAACCGGTGCTAACGACCTGCGACCGTTTCTCGGTTTTCGGCCGCACGAATTGCGACTTTGATTCCAAGTTCCAAACCGTGGTCCGAATCATCAGTTGCTTGCTCAGCCGCTGAAGGCTTGGCCGAAACTTGAAGCGCTACGTCCGGCTTGACTCCGTTTTGAGAAATCGCGACTCCCTCTGGCGAGTAGAATTTGGCAGTCGTCAAGCGGATCCCGCCCCCCGAAGAGTTTAACGGGAAGATGCCTTGCACGCTTCCTTTGCCGTAACTTTGAGCACCAACGATCGTGCCTCGTTTGTGATCGCGAATCGCTGCGGCGAAAATCTCACTGGCACTGGCGCTGTTTTCATCGACAAGTACCGTCAACGGCACTCGCCACGTACCACCAACCTGAGCACGATGGGTATAGTCCTCTAGTGGATTTCGTCCACGAGTCGAAACGATTATTCCAGCACCCACAAACCGGTCAGCGATGTCAACCGAGGCCGACAACAGGCCACCAGGGTTGCCACGAACGTCCACGATTAGCGATTTCATGTTTTGTTTATGGAGCTTCCATAGTGCTTCGTCAAAATCTCTGGAAGTCGTTTTTTGAAAGTTCGTTAAACGAATGTAGCCAATCCCTGCTTCAGCATCGACAATTTCGACCCCGGTTACGCTGGGAATATCAACTCGACGCCGTTGTAACCGAACTTCTTTTTCACCCACACCCGTGCGGCGAATGTTCAAGCCTACAAAGCTGTTTTCAACTCCACGAAGCATGTCGGCGGCTCGTTCGCTACCAAGATTGACGACATCCTGGTTGTCGACGGCGGTGATCAGATCACCCGCTTTGATACCAGCCTGTCCAGCCGGACCTTGCTCAATGACACTTACGATTTCCAGATACTCAGCATTAGTTCGCAGTTCAACGCCCAGCCCAACAAAGTTGCCTTCGATTTGAGCCATGGTCTCACCGTACTGGTTGCTGGACATAAATGCGGAATAGGGATCAAGTGATGAGATTGCACCACAGATAAACTCGTAATTGGTTGCCTGTCCAGAAAGCCGCAAGTGTTCATTCATTAGCCGCCCAGTGGTGGCGGCAACGTTGTAAGCGTCTCGTCGACTGTTAACTTTTACGTTGGCTAGCGAGCTTCGCAGTGCCTGTGTAGCACGGTCGATCTGGCTTTGGTCGGTACCGGGAATGTTACGATCAACAAAGTCCTTTGTATTGAGAGCGATCTCAAGGCTTGCCAAACCGTAGTTTACGATCTCAGTCCAGTCAGGAGTGTCCACGTAATAGGATTGGATCTTGAGCAGAATCTCGGAGTAGACCTCCAGAGTTTTTGCGTTGCTCGACTCGCTGATTGATTTAATGAAACTGCGATCATTGTATCGTCGCTCCAGATCAAAATGGATTCTGGCAATCGTTCGTCGTTGTCTAATTTGTTGATTGCCAGGTGTCTCGCGGAGAGCCTGTTGGTAGAGACCAAGGGCCTCACCCCATTTAGCTTCGTTCTCAAGCTGCATGCCTTGGTCGAGAATTTGATTGGAAGCATTCAGATCGGCACGAACCGATTCGTGGTTAGTTTGTTGCCATTGTCCATCTTGTTGGGCAGAGGCTGTTTGAGTGAAAAAGAAAAGTGTCGCAGCGAGCGAAAGTTGAACAAACAACCATTTCCAAAACGAGCCAGATTGGCCTTGAGGGCTAACCGGTAGGCTGATTGAAAGGGGGGAGTATGCTCGGATCATCCTGCAATGAACATCCATAGAAGTACCATCCGTAAAGGTCAACCGTTCAACTCAGAATCGCGACTTAAAAAAGGGGTGGAGCGACGCGTATTTTGAGGCTAGTAAGTTGGTATCAGGGAACGGCCTATTTGAGCGCAAACCGTTGTCGCACAAATGAAAAGGGAGAAGGCCGCAGAAAGATAGATCATGATTTAACTACGGTCAAAAAAATCGAAACGACTTTTGACCGTGTGATCCGCACAATCCATCAAGACACATAGTCGTGAAGGGGAATGTTCAGGTCTGGTAATTTAAGACCAGCAACTAGATTGTGGGTGCGTCCCGGCAGCAGTGTTACGCAACTCGAAAACGATTGGTTCGCAGAAATAAAAACTGTAAAAACCGTGCCAGTTTAACAAGGCTTCAATTGGAAACCCCAGTTAGCGTATGGGTGAGCGTGAGTAAGCTGCTTCCTTGCTAACGCGTTGAGTTTCCATTACAGACGCTTTCGCGTCTAAGCCCTCATGTAACGACACAAAAAAAGCCTCGCGATTGCCGCGAGGCTCAGATTTTACTTTCAGCTCGTCTAGACCATCTCGTTGGTCGATGCTGGGATCTCGCCTCCTAGACCCATTGGAGCCGGAATCGGTGCTCCGTTCAGCTTAGCCGCCTCAGCAGCCTCAGCAGCCGCTTTGTCAGCTGCGATCTCAGCAGGTTTGCGACGTCGACGACGCTTGGCCTTCTTCTGAGTCCACTCTTTGGTCATCGCTTCGAAAACATCGGGCGATTCATAACGGGCGATTTTTTTCGACTCAGGAATGGGCCCAACTAGCCCACGAAAGATCGGAAATCCGCGTAAAGTCAAATCAGTGCTGCAATCGTCGATTCCGATTTGCTCATGCATCTCAATAATGCTATCCACTGAGTCAAAGTCACGGGTTTTCATCGACCCGTCTGAGTCAAGCGTGACAACGCGTACAATTTTTTTAGACATGATATGAAGGACTCCTGGCTGTTGATTGAGGTTGGGATTGTATCTCCCTAAAGGCCCAGTGCTCCTCAATCGAATGAGAGCAATACGAATCCTTCCGCTGGACGATGTTAATATCTGTGTTTGTCCCACACAAAAACTTAACCCTTTGACGGTATCGGCCCGTTGGGTTTACCAATACAGGTAAATAACGTTTTCCGGAATGATAGTTCGATCCTATCTATTCGTTACAGACTGAATGAGTTCGTCCTGAACCTAAAAGAACGAATTTAAGGCCAGTTGTATCGATAATCGGCCTCGTCCGTTCCCAAAAAGAAACATCAATCCTCTTTT
>CAZDBA010000088.1:20563-21715 GCA_964503615.1 uncultured Pirellulaceae bacterium | reverse complement strand
CCAGAAGCAGCAGGATCGGAAGCCCCTGCGATTATTGAGTGAACACCAAACGGCTTCTCACAAAACGCCCCATTTCCATTCCAGTCATAGTTTTTTGACCACAGATGCACTCTGATAAACACGGATTAAATGATCGTTTTTATCTGTGTTCATTTGTGTTCATCTGCGGTTCTCAAAAGAAAAACATAGCACCTAAGATTTTTTTCTAAACGGGTGCAATAACTGCCCGAGATAGCTTCTGGAAATCGGCTCGGTCAGCCCCAACTCTTCAGGCTGTTCGTCGGGACAGTAATAGGTTCCAAAGATCAGATCCATCAGCGGTGATAAATTCCCGTAGTTATAACTCACTCTCAGTCGAGAATGATGCCAATGATGCAATTCAGGCGCACCGATCAACATCCTTAGCGGACCGATCGGCAGCTTTACATTGGAATGAATAAAAATCGCCCACACGCCTCGAAACGCAAGAAATCCGGCCAGCGTCTCGAATGAAAACCCGAGTACGAAGAATGGCAAGTTCACCAAGGTTAACGTATAGATCGTGTCCAAAGGATGCTCTCGATGTGCGGCCATCCAATCCAAGTGCTCGGCACTGTGGTGAATCGAATGGAATCGCCACAACAAAGGAATCTTGTGTTGCAGTCGGTGCCCCCAATACACCAACATGTCGCTAAAAACGACCACCTCGATCGCTTGCAACCACCACGGTTGTCCAGCAACTGCTTGGCGAACCTGGGTCGAAGCAGGGAAGACGATCCATGTCGAAATCCACTGAACGACAAATAGAACCAAGGCGCCCCACAACAAATACTGCCCCAGGAAAAAAGCCAAATCGGTCCACCACTCTGGCCGCAACACCTTCTGCTTTCGCGCTGGAAAGAATCGTTCCAACGGCCAGAATACAAGAGCCAGAAAGAGAAAACTGAAACTGGCAGCCAACGTAACCGTAAATGTCATTGTTTGCCCCGGACCGCTTTACCCTTTGATTTAAAACCCTGAGGCTCGAAGGATATGTCCAGCGGTTCAAACACTGGCGCCGACTTTGTACCGATAGGACTAGGAACGAAAATGTTTTTATCTGTAGGTTCTACTTTGACTGAGGGAACAATAGGAGAGCGCCACCCCGATTCATCAACCGCTGGAACCGCTGGA
>CAZDBA010000088.1:9803-20463 GCA_964503615.1 uncultured Pirellulaceae bacterium | reverse complement strand
AACCGCTGGAACCGCTGGAGTCGGCAACATCACCGATTCGACGTCTTTTGATAAAACGATAACTGCAGATTTGGTCCCACCCATCAAAACACTATCCTGGCTCTCCGATTCAGCAGCGACGGTCGAAAGAACGGGGCTATTTCCAGTTTCTGGTTTGGAGTCGTTCTTGAATTGCGACCACATCACGTAGCCGCCCAGCAATATTCCCGAAGTAAAGAGAACGAGTCCGCCCAAGACCTGTTGAACACCCGGCCGCTGTGAGCCTGATTGATTTAGACTATTTTCCATCGCTTGCCCTCTTAACTTTAATGTCAAAAAACTAAGCCCCATCCCCTTACAAATATACTCTGGCAAAGCAAGTGAAGCCAGAAGAGTACGCTACGTTGTTACAAAGCGGTGACAATCGGGCTAAGGACCATCCTAAAATAAGTAGGATTCGCCAGAATTCATTTGAATTCAGATAGCACTGACAAGTTACAAGAATTTTGCCTCGCAGCCACTACTTAGGTTCCAAAGTTCTCACTTAGCCAGAACATGATTCGCTCGCCGATTGAGCGTTTGCGGGTATCCATTCGGCACTGCCCGCCGTATCCAATCTTGAATGGGATCTTCCCGTTTTCGATCGGAACACGAGCAAAGTACTGAATGTCACCTTGGCCTTGTTGCGACACCAATTCTGACACCAGATCGGGCAACTCGATACGTTGTATTAACTGCTCAACCGGTTCGAAACGATCATCTTTTTCCAGTGAACGATCCGATACACCGATCGCTTCAATTTCAGCTTCGATCACTCGCCAGGGTTCTGCGTACAGTTTGATGCGGGCCAATTGACCCTTCGAAGCAAAATCCATCTGATTCTCTGTCAGCAACACGATCGCGTACCACTGGGATAAATCAGCAACTTCGCAAAATCGCTGGCCAGCAACGCAAGTCACACTTCCATTGCGCCCCGTCAACAAAGGTTGCGGATCAATGACTTGAGAACTGGCATCAGCCTGTGGCTGATACGGTGTCGCCAATACGGTTCCGGAGATACTGCTGGTGAGCCTTAACGTTTTTATCCTTTGCTCAAGCTTGGAGATTTGTGTCAACGCGTCACTAATACCGGACTCGATCGAATCCAACCGTTCAAAGCCCCCATCTGCAGCACCACGGCGCAACGCAATTATTTTCTCGCTCTGCCTTTGAGCCAACTGACTTTGTGCTTCGGCCAAAGCAAGCTCAAGTTCAACGTTATCCAACTCAGCGAGAACTCGCCCCGGTTCGACATTATCGCCAGGTTGAATCAACGGTTGCTTTAACAACCCTGACTCCTGAACGTAAATCGTTTCAAAATTCTGCGGCACCAGAACGACGGGAGCTCGCATTTGGCAGGGCAGGGGGATAAACAAAAGACATCCCAATGCCGCCAAAAAAATCAGACCGATAATAGAAAAACGTTTCTTTTTCACTTGATGCAGCCGTCCAGGAACTGACATGTATTTGTATAAACGATAACCAGGCCACAACAGCATGCTCAAGATTGAAAACGCTGCGATCCCTCGCCCCAACGAATCCAATCCATACGGTTCTAACCAACGAGTCAGAAACAACAAGATCGAAAACATGATGACCCAACGATAAATAAACGCCGCCACAGTAAACATCGCAAATGAGAGCGGGCGGTTCGTTGGCATCAATTGATCGTCCGGAATCTCCAACCCCAACCAATGACGTCCCAGTAAAGTCGTTAGAGCCTTGGATGACTTTTGTTGCAGGTTCGGAATCTCCAGAACATCACTCATGATGTAGTATCCGTCGAAACGAAGCAACGGGTTTCCATTGAATAGTACCGTGCTGACCGACGAAACCAACATAAACTGCAAACAAATATCCTGAACGATGCCGGGCTCAGCGAACCACCAGATGTACGTGGCGATCGTTGCCAGAATAACTTCGACGTACATTCCCGCGGCACCGATCGCGGCTCGATGCCATTTATTGGGCAATCGCCAACTATCGGACACATTGCAATACAAACAGGGCGTCAGGACCAGCAGCATAAAACCGATCTCGTGACATTCGCCACCCAGTCGTTTACAGGCAAGCCCATGGCCGAACTCGTGGATCACTTTCGCAATGCAAAGGACACTGGCAAACATGTACCAACGCTTGACATCAAAGAACGCGTCGAACCCGGGCAAGCGAGCCTGAAACTCAGCCCAATTCACGATCACGCTCGTTAGAGCAATCGCAGCAAGCACCAGCGTTATGATGACCGCAGTCGGTGTGAACAGCCACCAAGTCCACTTGATCAATGCGTTCAGAATCCGTTCAGGGTCAAAGCCCTTGTAACGAATCGCGAGAATATTGGTCATGCTTCCAACGCGTTCCATCGCGATGCTTTTTCGCGCTCGGCGAAGTAGTTCACTTCCCTGGCCGGACGCATCCGAGATTACCAATCCATCTTTGTGGAAACGGGTCATCAACTGCTGAAGATCAGCACGCGTGATTCTCTTGGGAGAGTAGGCGACGTGATATTCGTCGATGATCTGTTCTACCGATCGAGTCCCATCCAGCATCTTTAGCAGATAGACGACGTTGGGCGGAAACTGATAGAACTTCTGGCCGACCGGTTCTTTGACCACCCAGTACTCGACGCCCTGATAGGTCTGGCGATCGAACGTCAGATCACCTCGCATCTTGAGTTTGACAGGAGGCTCAGAAGATTTTGGCGGCGAAATAACCGACATCGGCATTCTCCGCGATTAAAAGAACCAAGTGCGGAAGTAGTCAATAATTTGATACGTCCAAACGTGCCCGATAGGCTGCTTGCCACAATGCACTCGAGCCGTCACGCCAACACCAGGACGTAACGTTTCTCGATTCTCAATATCGGCCGCACCGATCGCTCGGAACTCGGAATTCCCTGACTGACCGACCTCAGCCCGTTGGGCAATGTCGACCAACTCGCCCTGCAGTTTCTCGCTGGGATTGGTCGCGATCTGGTAATCGATTTGCAACGGCTTGCCATCGTTCTTTTCATATGCGGCGTTGATGTATCCGATTTTGCCTTGCGGAATTTTAAGTTCTAACTGCCAGTCGCCTTCGTAATCGGCGATCGTCATCACGGGCTTGTTGGCAGCAAACGGCTTTCCTTCCAAACGCTTTTTGGCATTCCAAGTGATAACAGTTCCACGCATGTCGCTGGAAACGTTCAGCGAAGCTTGTTTCTCTTTTAACTTTTCCAACGACCGCTCATACCCTTCTTTGCGAACCCCTAACGCACGAACGGTTTCTCCCAACGCCTGAAGATCCGCCTTGGTCAGTTGAGGATTTCCACGCTGCCGCTCATTTTGCTCGATCTCGGCTTGGGTGGTAAGGATCTTGCCTTCGTATTCAGAGACTTGTAACTCAATGTCAAAATTCTTTTGCTTGAACAACGGCTGGCCCGGCTCAACAAGCTCGTTATGACCAACCAACAAATCGGTAATTACTCCCTCCGCAATCGTGTGGATATCGCTTCGGTTAGCGGGTTGAAGAACGCCGTGGATCTTCATCTTATGTTCGACTTGGAAAAAGCACAAAAACAGAATCCCGAGAACCAATGCGGTAAGTCCCAGAAGTGTTTTGATTCGATGATCGCGAAACAACAACTGTTGTAACCAACCGACTTTTTGCAAAACTGGTTGCATAAAGATCGTACTATGACGCTCAGCATTCGCCATCGCCAGTTCCGATTGGGTCCGCGCCAATTCAGAATCTTCGTTGATTTGTTGGCGAGAAACTTCGGTGTCAAAATATTCAACAATCAAAGCGCCCAGCTTTTTATTCTTCAAGTGACGACGCGTCTGTTCGCTTTGATCGGAATCGATTTGGGGGCGATCAAACAAGGGGATCACAATAAAAGTGCGACTGTGCGATTCATCCAGGTAATCATTAATCTTTGTCGCCAGTGCCGGCGCGATCCCTTCGGTGTTGCCGGTCAGCCAAACTTCGGTATCGCTGGCAAGACAGCTGGTCGCGACATTGCCCAACTTGCGCACCACGTTGGAGCGATTGTCAAATTTATCCTGTGAACTGATCGCGGTGACTTTGCATTTTCTACCTACCCAACGGGCAACACTGACTCGATCGCAATTCAATAAGCGACGAACTTCGTTGGCCAGAGCGTAGGCCGTTTCTTTGACTTGAATACTGCGATGCACTTCAGTGACGAACTGCATTTTACTGCCCCAAGTCGACTCTTTATTGGAAAGTCGCTGGAGATCCTGATGCTCGTGCCAACGCGGAAACAGCCCCGCGATCTGACCGAGGAAATTCAGATAACCATCCTGAGCTGATTCCGAAATCTCGTTTCGCTGAAGCAACTCGATCGTACCACAGCAAACCCGCTTTCGATTGTGGATTGGAGCAAACAACAGAAGAAACGGAGTTGTGTTCTTGATCGACCGCTTCGATTCGCCAGCTACCACAACGGCATCCGAGGCTAACCCGAGAGGCGTCTCTTTCGCCATCACTTCGGTTACCAGATTGCCATGCTGTTTCGATTCAGGAGCAATCTCGCGAACTCGATTTCCGACGGCATGCGTAACCTGAGGTTGCCCTTTTCCATCGACTTGCCACAGCAAAGCGCCATGAGCGCCCGTAAGCCCGACGATCTTGCCCAACACCGATTGGACGAACTGGTTAAAGTCCCCCTGAGTCCGCGCGAGCTCCCTTAATTGAACGATAGTTTTCCGAACCTCTGATTTAATCTCATCAGCGGTATAAGCTCGTTTCGATTCAACGTTCATTTCGACTCATTGTGGCCCGGAAAAATTCCTGGAACGTCGAGGGCAGGCAACATTCCGGAGTATGAAAAGGATTAGAGCATGTGGACTGGTTGGGTGAAAGGGCTTTGCCACGACGCTTTCACCTAAGTATAGACCGATTAAAAACATAGGTCTGCGGCTGCTAAAAAGGGCTGAGTTTGCATCTTCGATTATAGTTGCCAGCTAGGCAGAATAGTCCCTGTTGTTTGATTAGCCAGACTGCTACTGACCGCTAATCGTAGTTGTCCAAAATCGGATCCAAGCCCATTTCTCGTTGGCTTTTGGCCAACATCCGTTCGTTGAACATCAGGACCTTTCGGGAGCGGAAATGACGAACCTCGACCTTATTTTGAGCTTTGTAAAACAGGGCCACCCACCAGCGACTCGATCGTGATCTCCCCGACTTCCGATACTTGTTCGCGGTTTCCATTCCAAATGCCGTTTCCAACAATTGGTCGTCCCACGAAATGTACTGCTGAACAGTACCCGGGTCACCCTGCCGTCCACACCGACCAAACAATTGATTGTCGATGCGAGCCGACTCATGCAACTCGGTGCCGATCACATGCAACCCACCCAACTCTCGGACGTGATCGTCAACTTTGATATCAGTCCCTCGCCCCGCCATATTGGTCGCGACCGTTACGCGACTTTTTTCACCGGCACGGGCAACGATCTCCGCTTCGTGTTCAATCTGTCTGGCGTTCAGGACACTGTGCTCAATGTTGTATTGAGTGAGAACCTGGGACAGCGCTTCTGAGAACCCGATCGACCGGGTTCCGATCAAAATGGGACGGCCAATGGCATGAACCTCTTTTACGTTTTCAACGATCAACTCCCACTTTTCCGCTTGGTCTTTGGCTACGATCACAGGCAGCTCTATTCGCTGAATCGGACTATTGGTCGGAATTACGCTGACCGGTGTTTTGTAAACTGTTTTGAATTCACGAGCCGAGGTATTGGCGGTGCCTGTCATTCCGGCGATTTCCGGAAAGCGATTAACGAACGATTGGACCGTTACTTTGGCTTGCGTGAAAGTATCCGAGGTGACCTCAAGTTCCTCTTTGGCTTCGATCGCTTGATGGACACCACGACTCCACCTGCGGCCTTCGCTGATCCGCCCCGTAGCCTCGTCCACAATTGCGACTTCGTTATCACGCACCACGTACTCTCGATCACGGTGATAGTCACGGTAGACCTGAATCGCCCGTTCCACGAAATCGTACATTTCCAACAACCCAGTCCCACCCAACTCGGGCGTCTTTTCAATCTCTCGGACTTTGGCTGTCCCCTCGGGTGTGAGGTCTACAGAGCGTTTTTCCCGATCGTACCAGTAGTGAAGATCTTCCTCAAAAACTGACGCCCATCTGGCAGACCAACGGTAAAGTTCCGTTTGCATTTGCTGCACCGATTCGTCCTGAGGAGCACTGAGAATCATGGGAGTCCGCGCATCATCGATCAGAATACTGTCCGCTTCGTCTACCAATAAAAATTGGGGCGGACGGTGAACAGGCTGATCGTTCTTGCCACTTGCTGCGGGAGCACCGTACCACAGCTGATTTCGCTCCGTCTCTCGAAGCAGCGAATGATCACGCAGGAAGTCGAAACCAAACTCCTTCATCGTCCCGTAGGTAATGTCACAAGCATATGACGCTCGCCGCTGGTCGCGCGAGTCGTCCTCTTGGACAACTCCAAGCGAAAGCCCCAACAATTGGTAGACCGGCTGCATCAGCTCCGCATCACGGCGAGCCAGATAGTCATTGGCGGTGGCCAGCAACGCACCACGCCCTTGCAAAGCGTGAATGTACATCGGCAAAGTTGCCGTCAGCGTCTTGCCCTCACCCGTTCTCATCTCGGCAATGTGACCGTTACACATCGCTCTTCCACCCAGCAACTGGACATCGTAGTGCGTCATTCCCAAGGCACGAGTCGCCGCAGCTTGGACCAATGCAAATCCACGCACAAGCAGTTGTGAGTGTTTTTGAAGCCGACGAGCTTCATGAGCAAGATCGAGGCTGGTACCTCGCAACTCCTGGTCGGAGAGCTTTCCGTACTCAGCGGCCTGATTTCTAATCCCCTTGAGCCAAATAGCCGATTTTAAAAGTGAAACCAAGTCCGTTTCCAACCACGTTATTTTTCATGATTTCGCCCAGCAACCCTTTTAGGCTGGGCAAATAGCCAGTTTTCCGACGTATCTTAGACTAAACGGGAGAATTCTCTAAGTTCTCCCACTCAAAACGGTTTTTTGGTAAACCCACCTCATTTTTCGTTCACAATGAATGTTTCCAGCCTTATTTGCATACAGAAGCAAATTCTCAAGTTTTGGCACGGCCTTTGCATTATAGTTTTTTCGGAAGTGGTTCGCTTTTAAGATCACACCTAACAGTGTGAGATTAAAGCGGAACAGAGACGAGGCAGTGCCTAGTCTGCTCGCTTTTGTGGGCAGACTAGGCCGCTATTGTAAAAAATCTATTATACCGAAAGCAAGCCGCAGCCATTAAAGCTGCGGCTTGTTTTATTATGGGTGAATCAAAATTGAACAGTGTTTCATTTTAATACACTCAACTGAGAGGCGAAAAGGGTTTACTGGAGACAAATTTCAGTCGATCATATTTGTATCAAAGAATTTTTCAGGTAAAGGAATCTATGAGTCTCGTCCCCAAAACGCTCCCGATTTACCTATTTCCGATTCTCGCCCTATTCTTCCTGTCAGATCTGGGAATTGCGGAGGAACCTTCAAAGCATCCTCAGGTCGAGAAAATCAACCAGATGGTCGAAACCGTCTGGACCGATTTCGATATCACGCCTTCCAAGCCAGCCACGGAACGCGAATGGTGTCGGCGGGTCCACCTTGATCTCTTGGGCCGCATTCCCAAAGTCGATGAGCTACGAGATTTTGTGGGTGACAAAAGCCCCGACAAGCGTGAAAAGCTAGTCGAAAAACTGATGTACAGCGACGAGTACACCGAAGAGTTCGCTCGGAACTGGACAACGATCTGGACCAATCTCTTAATTGGTCGAACTGGCGGAAACGACAACAACTCGATGATCAGCCGCGCCGGGATGCAAAAATACTTGCGTGATTCGTTTGCCCGAGGCAAACCGTATGATCGCATGGTCAGCGAATTAATTACGGCTACCGGCACCACAACCCCCGGTTCCAAATCATTCAACGGCGCGACAAATTTTCTGATCGACAAAGTCAACGAAGAGAATGCCAGTCAGGCCACAGCTCAAACGAGCAAGCTGTTTCTAGGTGTGCAAGTTCAATGCACCCAATGCCACAACCACCCGTTTAATGATTGGAAACAGCAGAAGTACTGGGAGTTCAACGCTTTCTATCGCCAAGCACGTGCATTTAATGCGAACGCAGCAATGGGCCCAGACGCAGGGGCAACTCTGACCGACCAAGACTTTCGAGGTGAAAATCGAGACATCAACGACGCTGCTTTGTTTTACGAACTTCGAAACGGCCTAACGAAAGTCGCGTATCCGGTCTTTATCGACGGGACTGAAATTGAGACCAGTGGTTACGTGAACGTGGTAAATCGACGTGAGAAATTGGCTGACATGGTCACCAATTCAGAGTACTTTTCAAAAGCGATTGCCAATCGGACTTGGGCTCACTTTTTGGGCTACGGGTTTACCAAGCCCTTGGACGACCTTGGCCCACATAACTTGCCGAGCAACCCTGAGCTGTTGGACTACTTGGCCCAGGAGTTTGCCAGTGAGTCATATGATCTTCGCAAGCTGATGAAATGGATCGTGCTAAGTCGTCCTTATAGCTTGTCCAGCCGACGGAACAGTTCCAACAAGAAAGACGATCCCTTACTGGGCGAGCTGCCAAAGTTCTCGCATTTCTACTTGCGACAGATGCGTGCCGAAGAGCTGTTTGAATCGTTACAGGTCGCAACCGAAGCAGGGCAGGGCACAGGCAACTACGAGAAACAAGAGGAAATGAAAAACCGTTGGCTGCAACAGTTTTCCACCGCATTCGGCACGGACGAAGGTGACGAAGTAACAACCTTCAACGGAACCATCCCGCAGGTCCTGATGATGTTTAACGGCGACATGATCAAAGAAGCAACTTCTACGAAACGTGGGACGTTGATCAGTAACCTGTTGGAAGACAAAAAACTCAAAGACGAACAACGCGTGAACTATCTATTCGAAGCGGGCCTGTCTCGACTGCCTACCGCGCGGGAACTGAGACTTGCCGAACAGTTCCTGGAAGCGCGTAACGGCAACGCAGCAGAAGCTCTCAAAGATCTATGGTGGGTCGTGCTTAACAGCAACGAGTTCATCTTTAACCATTAAAAAAGGTGGCATTCGCAACTTTTACAACGAAAAACCGTGTGAATAAAAGATATAATTGCATGTGAGCTTTGTTCTTTGCACCCGAACTTTTCTCACGCCCACCCCAACCTCTGGACGATTCAAAACGCAACTTTTCGAGGAAACAAGATGGACTATCGCACCCCCAAGGGAATGAGTCGACGCCATTTCATGAACCACCTTGCCGGCGCGTCCGCGATGGCAGGAACGGCATTGGCGATGGGCAACACGCTTTATGCAAATTCAGCGACTCTCAAAAAGAATCGCAAGGCAGCGATCCTGTTGTGGATGGGGGGTGGCCCCTCAACAATCGACATCTGGGATATGAAGCCTGGCTCGTCCACGGGCGGTCCCTTCCAGCCAATTGCAACTAACGGCGACATGCAGATTTGCGAACACATGCCGATGATGGCCAAGCAAATGGACAAGATGTCGATCGTCCGTTCGATGAGTACTCGCGAAGCGGATCACACGCGTGGCCGATACTACATGCACACCGGTTACGTTCCAAACCCGAACATTAACCATCCGAGTTATGGTTCCGTTATCGCTCACGAGTTGGCCGCATCCCGCTCCGATCTGGAAATCCCACCATTCATCTCCGTCGGTGGTGGAAGTGTTGGGCCTGGCTTTTTGGGAATGGCTTACGCTCCGTTTAGCGTGAACAACAACGGTCAGGTGCGCAACCTGAAGATGGGCATCGAGCCGGATCGTTTGACTCAACGCATGCAGGCTTTGAGCCTGCTTGAAAAAGGATTCATCAACGACAATCGCGGAGTCTCTGCGGAAGAACATGCAAAAGTTCTGAACAAGACGCTGGACCTGATGACCAGCAAACAGATGGAAGCGTTCCGAGTAAACTCAGAGCCAGACTCAGTCAAAGAACGATACGGTGACAGCGGTTTTGGCCGTGGTTGTCTGATGGCCCGACGATTGGTTGAGCAAGGCGTGCCGTTTGTTGAGGTCAGCTTGGGCGGATGGGACAATCACCAAAACATCTTTACCACCCTCAGCGACCAACGTCTTCCAACACTCGACCGTGCGATGAGTGCACTCGTTGAAGATCTTTACGAGCGCGGGATGTACGATGATGTCGCCGTGATCTGGATGGGTGAGTTCGGTCGAACGCCTCGGATCAATGGAAACGGAGGACGAGACCACTGGGCACGAAGCTGGAGTGTTGTCGCTGGCGGAGCGGGTATGACACCCGGTATCGCAATCGGTAAAACGAATGAGGATGGAACACGTGTCGAAGGACAAGCGTATTCGTCTGAGGACTTGATGGCCACCGTTTGCAAAGCGATGGGCATTTCACTGGAAACAAACTTTACCAGCCGCAGCGGTCGGCCAATGAAAATCGCCAATAGCGGAAAAGTGATCACCGAGCTGCTTGGCTAAAATCGAAACAGTCCGAAATCGCAATGGAAACCCGACGCGTTAGCGAGGAATCCAATCGAATAAGTTGTTGAAAAGAAAATCCTCGCCCGCGTCGCAAACCAGAACATTAATTCGGTTCTAATTTATTGGGG
>CAZDBA010000088.1:0-9703 GCA_964503615.1 uncultured Pirellulaceae bacterium | reverse complement strand
TGAGGCGGTGTGATGAACGCCATTCTCAATTGATGCAGCGTTTCGCTCAGCATGTTCTTTTCTTCATCGTCCAGGTTTCCAACTGTTTTTTCTTCCAGCACACCCAGTGTATCGATAAAGTGTTTTGCCATCGCGCGGTTTGGTTTACTTTCGCCAGAGGGATCGGGAAAGAATCCCAATGCGGTCATCGCTTGCGCCGACAAAGTCGTCACCAGCATCGAAAACGAAGCCGGCGGAAAATCGCGTTCAGGAAGTTCTTCAGCAGCCTGCCCCATTTCGCCGGAAGCGGTACTTGCTTCGCCTCCCACATCGTCCGCGGAGTCACTGGGAGTCTCTTCTTTCTCTTTTGCTTCCTTTTCTTTCAGTGCTTCCTTTTCGGCTTGAACCTGAGTCTTCCAATCGTCATCAACGATGATCTTAGGTTCTGATTCGTCTGAATTACTCATGGTATTAACCTCCTACTCTTCCAACGGTTTCTTTCGTAGTGGGATTCATTTCAAAATACAACTGACCTCTTGGCGAAGACAGGTCTTGAAATGACTTCTATCTAAACAGCGGGCTCTGCAACAGCCCCTGGAGAGCGTCGAGTTGCTGCCTGAATAAATCCGGAGAACAGTGGATGTGCCGCTGTCGGTTTTGATTTGAATTCCGGATGGTACTGGACCGCAACAAACCAAGGGTGGTCCTGCAGCTCGACAATCTCAACCAAGCTGTCGTTTTTACTTGTCGCAGCGATCACCAACCCATGAGCCTGCAACTGTTGTCGGAATTTATTATTGAATTCGTAACGATGGCGATGACGTTCGTTGATTTGTCGTTCACCGTAGCATTCATGAGATTTCGTGCCCGGAACAATATCGGAAACCTGAGCCCCCAACCGCATCGTACCGCCTTTATTGGTGATATTCTGCTGTTCATCCAACAAACCGATAACGGGATGCGGAGTATCTTTATCGAACTCAGTCGAATTGGCACCGGTCAGCCCACAAACGTTACGGGCGAACTCGATAACCGCACATTGCATTCCCAGACAAATCCCCAAGAACGGAATCTTTTTTTCGCGAGCGAAACGGATCGCATCAACCTTGCCCTCGGTACCACGTTCACCGAATCCACCAGGAATCAGGATTCCGTCATAGCCGGACAAGACCCTCTCGGGCCCTTCGCGTTCGACTTCCTCACTGAGAATACGACCGACGCGGATTTGGGCATGATTGGCCATCCCAGCATGGTCGATTGACTCGTAGATCGATTTGTAAGCATCTTTGTGCTCGGCATATTTACCGACTACCGCGATGCTGATCTCGGTTTCAGGGTTTCGCAATCGGTGCAACAAGTCGCGCCAAGCGTCCAAGTCAACCGTTCTGAACGGCAGGCCAAGTTTCTTGACGATCAACTCGTCCAAGCCATGATCAACCAAGCTTAATGGCACTTCGTAAATCGAAAAATCTTTGTCACGTTCTTCGATCACCGAATTGACTGGCATATTGCAGAACAACGCAATCTTTTCACGCTCCGCCGGCGGCAATTCTCGCTCCGTTCGGCAAATCAGAATATCGGGCTGAATACCGATTTGGCGAAGCTGCCCCACTGAATGCTGAGTAGGTTTCGTCTTTAATTCGCCAGCAACTTTTAAGTACGGGACGAGAGTAAGGTGGATGTAAAGACAATTCTCTTTTCCATAGTCCAAAGAGAACTGACGAATCGCTTCCAAAAACGGCTGGCTTTCGATATCACCAACGGTTCCACCAATTTCCGTGATCACAACATCTGTATCTTCATCACGCAGTTTCGCGATACAGTTTTTAATTTCGTTAGTGATGTGAGGGATGACCTGAACCGTTTTCCCAAGGAACTCTCCTCGTCGTTCTTTCTCAATAACGTTCAGGTAAATCTGGCCGGTCGTATAATTCGAATCACGAGTCAACGGTCCGTTGGTAAATCGCTCGTAGTGCCCAAGATCAAGATCGGTTTCGCTCCCGTCGTCCAGAACGTAAACCTCGCCATGCTGGTAGGGACTCATGGTGCCTGGATCAACGTTGATGTACGGATCCAGCTTTTGCATTTTGACTTTTAGTCCCCGTTGTTCCAGCAACATTCCTATCGAAGCACTTGTCAATCCTTTACCGAGTGAGCTGACGACGCCGCCGGTGACGAAAATATGTTTAGTCATAAGTTCAAAAGTTGGTTTCTAAAATTGGAACTTTAAAAAGAAGCACGAAAAAGCGAGAAATGCGACAAAGAAACGTTCGGCAGGTGACAGCGAAAACAGGTCCGAATCGAGGCTTCCGTTGCCATCGAATCTCTGCTCCGATGTTATCAGGAATTCATTCGTCTGACAAACGCTTCGTAATCCTCGGGGGTGTCAATTCCGGTCACGTGATCTTTAACAATTCCGACTTGAATCCCGAATCCGGAATCGAGAAACCTCAGCTGCTCCAACGACTCCACCTTTTCACAAACCGCCGAGGGCAATTCCACCATTTCGGCTAAAAACGATTTTCGATAAGCGTACAGTCCGACATGCTGATAGAAAGTCACAGGTGTCGCATTCAGCAAACCTTGGTCCCATTCGCGAGGGCAGGGGATTGGGCTCCGGCTGAAATAAAGTGCTTTTCCCTGCCGGTCAAAAACAACTTTCACAACCGATTTGTCCAACAGCTGTTCTTCAGTCCGGATTGGGGTCGCCAAGGTGGAAATGACCGCTGTTGGACTAGCCGCCAAAATCTTGATCGCCGCGTCGATTGCCCCACCAGAAAGTTCGGGCTCATCTCCCTGAACATTGACTACGATTTCGGCATCGAGTGATTCAGCAGCCTCCGCGACCCGGGAAGAGCCGCTGGTGTGGTCCGCGCGTGTATTAACGACTTTACCACCAAACTCTCGCACACAGTCGGCGATTTTACGGCTATCGGTCGCCACGATCACTTCCGTCGCCAGTTCACTTTGGGAAGCTGCCTCATAAGTGTGCTCGATCACCGATTTTCCGGTCCGATCGAGCAAAAGTTTTTCGGGCAAGCGTGTAGATTCCAACCTTGCCGGAATCAATATTACAGATTTTGGTAGCTTTTCAGTGGCCATTAAATTCGCAGGTCCAGAAACGAGTTTGAGCAGTTCATCCTGCCCTAAGATTCGTTCTGCCTCTAGAAAACGTGATTATACTCAAAACAGGGACTTCTTTCCGTTGGAATGGCTAACCAAAAGGTTATTGCCACGAGTCAAATACGGTTATAGCCGATAAATGGAAATGGAACTGCAACGGCCAACTACACCGAATTAGGGTCGCTTGCCGCGGTTCAGTTGGTTTCGACGTTTTTTAGGGAACATTGGGGAACTGGCTAAGTTCCCGGTGTTATTTTGTGTCAAAAACGGCGACAATTAGACCAAGTAAAATATGTTTACAAACGTATCCCAATATCTGTGACAAGTTAACCTTTCGCGATCAAGAATGAATCGAATATTTAGTCTGTACTCCTCCTCGATCGGCAAAAAATTCATCGCCGCCGTGACTGGATTGATCTTATTTGGCTTTCTCGTCGGACACATGGCGGGCAGCTTAAAAGTCTTTACTGGCACCTCAGTGAAAACGGCTGTTAATGATGCCGGAGAAGAAGTCGAATACAACATCCCGCATATTGACGAGTACGGTCACTTCCTGAGAGAAGCAGGAGCTCCCGTTCTTCCATCGCATATGGGTCTTTGGATTGCCCGAACTGTTCTTCTGATCGCTCTGATCCTGCACGTTGTCGTCGTGACCCAACTGGCGGCGCAAAGCAAGGCGGCTCGGCCGATTGGCTACGTTCGCAGTAACAAAGCGGCAGCCTCCCTATCGGCCCAGTACATGATGTTCTCCGGATTCGCGATCCTTGGGTTTGTTGTCTTTCACATTCTGCACTTTACGACTGGCACCATTCAATTGGGCGAGTTCAAAGAAGGGGCAGTTTACAGCAACCTGAGCAGCTCGTTCGCCAAGTGGTGGGTGGCTTTGGGTTACACGCTAATGATGGTCGTGATCGCTTTTCACCTGTATCACGGAATCTGGAGTCTGTTCCAAACTTTGGGACTAGACAATCCTGACCGAAATAAAATGCTCAGAAGTTTCGCAGTCATCGGAGCGATCGCGTTGGCAATCGGATTCGCAGTGGTTCCGCTCGCGTTCATGAGCGGGATATTACCGAGCCCAGAAGAATACGAGTATCCCATCAAACTGTTGTCGAATCATTGACGCTCTGAGCATAGGCGACCGACCTCAAACTTAGCCGTTTGAGCAAGACTGCCAGTCATCGCCGGTCCTGCCTGCGTAAAAACGCAAATCAATTTTGAATCTAAAACTAACAAGCAAACTTAGTCGATTACTGATATGAAACTGGACGCCAAAACACCAAGTGGCCCGATCGAGGACGCTTGGACAAGCCACAAAAACAACTTAAAACTGGTCGGCCCCAAGAACCGCCCCAAGTACAAAGTCATTGTGATCGGCAGCGGATTGGCCGGTGCATCGGCAGCCGCTTCGATGGGCGCAATGGGGTACAACGTTGAGTGTTTTTGCTTTCAAGACTCTCCTCGCCGAGCGCACAGCATTGCAGCTCAAGGTGGGATCAATGCGTCCAAGAACTATCGTAACGATGGCGATTCGACTTGGCGTCTGTTTTACGATACGCAAAAAGGCGGTGACTATCGTGCTCGAGAACAAAACGTCTATCGCTTGGCCGAACTGAGCACAGCGATCATCGATCAAGCCGTTGCGCAAGGCGTTCCGTTCGCCCGCGAGTACGGCGGGAAACTTGCTAACCGGTCGTTCGGCGGAGTTTTGGTCGAACGAACGTTTTACTGTCGTGGCGAAACCGGGCAACAATTGTTGCTGGGTGCATTTTCAGCTCTGGAAGAGCAGATCGCAAAAAAGACGGTCAAGATGCATACCCGCGCCGAAATGATGGACTTGGTCGTCATCGACGGCGAAACACGCGGAATCATTGTTCGCAATTTGGAAACGGGCGAAATCACCCGCCACGCAGCCGACGCCGTTGTGATGGCAACTGGAGGTTACGGCAACGTATTCTACTTGTCGACCAACGCCAAAAACTGCAACGTCACTGCAGCGTTTCGAGCCTACAAGCGTGGTGCTGGCTTTGCCAATCCTTGCTTCACCCAGATTCACCCAACCTCGATCCCAGCCTCAGGTGACTACCAATCCAAGCTGACTTTGATGAGTGAGTCGTTGCGTAACGATGGACGTATTTGGGTGCCACGTGCAGCGGACGAAACTCGGGCTCCGGCAGATATCCCGGAAGAGGAACGTTACTACTACCTCGAGGAACGCTACCCCGCATTTGGAAACTTGGTCCCACGCGATGTTGCAGCTCGCAACGCAAAAGACGTTTGCGATAAAGGACTGGGCGTCGGTCCCACCGGCTACGGCGTTTATCTCGATTTCGCTGAAGCCATCAAGCAGAAGGGCAAAGAAGCGGTCGAATCCAAATACGCGAACCTGTTCGAGATGTACGAACGGATTACCGCTGACGATCCAACCAAAACGCCAATGCGAATCTACCCTGCGGTTCACTATACGATGGGCGGACTGTGGGTCGATTACAACTTGATGAGTTCAATCCCAGGGCTGTTCGCAGCCGGCGAAGCAAACTTTGCTGACCATGGTGCAAACCGATTGGGTGCCAGCTCGCTGATGCAGTGCCTTGCCGATGGTTACTTTATCGTTCCGGTCACGATCGGTAATTACCTCGGATCGCGGACCCCAGGTGAAATCGACACCAGCCATCCCCAGTTTGCAAAAGTCGAAGAGGAAGTGAAAACCCAAATCGACCGATTGATGTCGATTGGTGGAACTCGCTCTACCAATTCGTTCCACCGGGAGCTTGGAAAAATCATGTGGGAACACTGTGGGATCTCGCGAAACGAAAAACTACTCGAAGAGGGACTTAAAAAGATCCCTGAATTGCGAGACCAATTCTGGAGCGATTTGAAAATACCTGGCGGTACTGGCCAACTGAATCAATCTTTGGAACACGCCGGACGTGTTGCAGACTTTTTGGATTTCGGCGAACTCATGTGTCGCGACGCACTACTGCGTGATGAGTCTTGCGGGTGTCACCTGCGAGAGGAACATCAAACTCCAGAGGGCGAAGCAAAAAGAGACGATGAGAATTTCTCATTCATCAGCGTTTTTGAATATAAGGGCGAAGGCGTCCAACCTGAACTACACAAAGAAGCACTGTCTTTTGACGCATTGCCATTGGCGACAAGGAACTACAAATCATGAAATTTAAAGTACACGTTTGGCGGCAAGGCTCACGTTCCGATACCGGAAAAATGGCAGCTTATGACATTGACGGGGTTCCAGCAGACGCATCGTTTCTGGAAATGCTGGACTTGCTGAACGAAAAATTGATTACCGATGGCGAAGAACCGATCGCGTTTGATCACGATTGCCGTGAAGGCGTTTGCGGCATGTGCTCGATGGTGATCAACGGCGAAGCACACGGCCCGAAACGGGAAACGACAACCTGCCAATTGTATATGCGACATTTTAACGACGGTGCCCAGATCTACATCGAACCTTGGCGCGCCAAGGCGTTTCCGGTCATCAAAGATCTGATCGTCGACCGTTCTGCATTCGATCGAATCATCCAGGCGGGAGGCTTTATCAGCAACCACTCTGGGCCCAAGCCGGAACCGAACTCAATTCCTATTGAGCCCACCACAGCCGAAACGGCTTTGGATGCTGCCAGTTGTATCGGCTGCGGCGCTTGCGTTGCGGCCTGCCCAAACAGCTCTGCGATGCTATTCACCGCTGCGAAAGTTTCGCACTTGGGAATGTTGCCACAAGGTCAACCAGAACGTTTCGAACGAGCCGAAGCGATGGTCCAGCAGATGGAAGAAGAAGGGTTTGGATCCTGCCGAAACTATGCTGAATGCGAAGCCCAATGCCCAAAAGGGATCAGCATCGCATTCATCGGAAGAATGAACTCTGATTACCTACAAGCGACATTGACCAAACCGATCGACCCTCGAGGCAAAATGCACTCGCAGTAAAACTTGCGGGCAGGTTGAGTTTTCAATCTGTGTTCTAGATGCCCGTCCAACCTGAGCGGTTTTTACCGGCTTTAGCCAGAATTCCGCCTGAAGGCGGTACTACGAGCTATTCATTTCAGTTCGACAGGCTAGCTTTTGCGAATCAAGGTTTCCAGCGCAGTGATCTGATCGCGCCAACGTTTGATCACGACCCGAGTAGCAAACATTCCCGCTTCGCTACGAGAGAACCCAGCTTCGCTGATCATGATTTTGGGTTCCAGACGAGCAGTCGCAAGCTTCAACGCTTGTTCATCCACCAATTTAAAGTCGTTGTTGACCGGCTTTTTCCCTGCGATCATGCAATCGCCCAAAGCCTTTTGGATGAATCGTAGCGCGGCGACATTGACGTCGGTCGCAAGAATGGCCCATTTTACTTCGCCAGATCGAGCGTAGAATTTTCGTGTAGGAACATCTGACGATTGAGCAGAGTTCGGTTGAGTAGGGGAGGGCATCGGAGCTCCTGACGAATAGGTTGCATGCGAAAGTCCGTTGTTCAACGCCAATATGGCTGAGCCTCCTGCCCACGGTAGTGTATACCTTCTTCGTAATCACAGAGTTCTAAATCTGCCGCAAACAGATTCGTTTACCAAGCGGTCTAGGGGATGCTTTCCGGATAATCGTTCCAAGTTGTCATCGTTTCGGGAGGACGAAGCTCCCGCTGAGCCGTGTGCAACCTATCGATCAGCGGTTAGCCTCTGGGCGTTTTTCTGCAATGGGCAATCAGTGCTATTGCATAAAACGCCAACTGAAACGTCATTAGAATAAAGATCAACGCTGCCATCGCGAGACGGTGGTACTCTGAATTTCGATACACATCAGCAAACATTTCAATCTTCCCAAGACATAACAGTAGCGGCGGGATGATACAAATGATGGATAAAATGGCGCCTGAACAAACCGCCCAACCTCGACCCATACGCGTTTGCCAGCCGATGATGATCATCGGCAAGTGCATGGTCAGAACGATGAAAGCCGCATCCGCATACAACTGCGAGAACCCGGAACTGTCGATATCGAATTTCGAGAACAGACTTGGTTGGAGAATCGTGAGCGAGGTGGCGAACAACACCCAAACCATTAACACCAAATGAATCACGAAGGTGTAAAGCCCCGCCTGCAAGATCCGCACCGGATGTCGAGTCCACGTTTGAAAACGCTGCCAAACGCTCGGTGGGCGGCCCGCAATCTGTTTTCCAGTCAAGCAGTTTTGCAAGTCGCTGGTCAACTCCGCAACAGACGAATAACGATTCTTGGGCTCTTTTTCCAGGCAGATTCTACAAATGGTATCCAGCTCTTTGGGAACATCCAGATTCGTTTCCAACAAACGCGGTGCTGGCGAGATGCGAACCGCCTCTACGACCTCCAAGTAAGATCCGCCTGCAAACGGAGCTTTGCCCGTTACCACCTCGAACAACAGACAGCCCAACGCATAAATGTCGACGGCCGCAGCTGGCGAGTTCGCTTCGGATCCGTCAAAGTGCTCCGGTGCCATGTACAAGGGAGTGCCGACTAACATACTCGACCGAGTGTTGACTTGTTCTTCGACAAGCGATTTGGCCATTCCAAAGTCGGTTAGTTTTGGTTGAAAGTCCTCTAAACCACATCGCTCCCAAGTGTTTTCCTGTTTCTCGGGATTCGTCTCTTTGAACGCCAACAAAATGTTTGATGGCTTTAGATCTCGATGAATCACACCACGGTCATGTGCGTATTGAACCGCATCCGCCAGTTGAACGATAAACTCAACCGCTTGTCGCCAGGGAACCGGTTGGCCACGGTGGCTCAGCCAAGCTCCAAGATCAGGACCGGGGTAATAGGCCGAAGCGATGTACGGCGTGGCAACATTCAGCTTTGCTTCGTGAACTTGCACGATCGCCGGATGATCCAAATCGGCACAAATCTGTGCTTCTCGCTCAAACCGATCTCTCCGGTCCTGATTCGCAATGGTATCCATGCGTGGCAACTTAAGCGCCACGTTTCGATTTTGTTGTAGGTCGTAGGCAAGATAAACAATTCCAAAACCACCTTGACCAACCGGCCGTATGATTTCGTAATCTCCGATGCGGTGACCATGATTAGGAATCAGCGCGGCTGCGCTCCACATCTCCTCAGCTCGGTCAACGGAGGGATCATCAGACGCGGCCTTCGTTATCTTATTCGCATCCGATTCGATGAAATCACCCCAAAACCACAATGTGGCGAATTGCTGGCTGCCTTTTGCATCCCACGCTGAAAATCCAATTCGTTCCCCAAGGGGAAAGTATCAGCAAAAATTATAGGCCGAACAAGAGAGCTGCACATTTGATAGCCACTAATCTAGTTCACAGGCAGCTTTAAGGTCGAGATTCCGCAAAACGCAAGTTCAACGAAATTTACTTCCCTAGAAATGTTTAATCGATCACACTCTTCCAAGTCAATGATCAGCCGCCCATAGCCCGTGTGTTGCTTCATCGAACGATATGCTCGCTACATCACTTCGATATTTAAGACTCTTAGCGAACAGCCCCAACCGCTTCGATCAAACCAACTCCTTTGGTCAAACGAACCTCAGCTTCCATGGCATCATCGTTCGACGCCATCTATGGCTCCGCCAGTCATGCGCCGACCGTCTATGGAT
>CAZDBA010000087.1:19924-21716 GCA_964503615.1 uncultured Pirellulaceae bacterium | reverse complement strand
AGAAGCGGAAGTTGGAGAAGCGGAAGTTGGAGAAGCGGAAGTTGGAGAAGCGGAAGCTGGAGAAGCGGAAGGTGCTGGAGAAGAACCCGCTGTGGAAGTCCCTGTACCCAACAACAATCCGTTTGATGACTAAACAGAGTTGGTTCGCCTGAACAGGTCTGAAACGGTCGTTGAAAGCGGGATTTGCAGAACTCACACCATTCTGGCGAATCCAAAACTGCCATTTGACGGCTTTTTCGCAGCTTTTACCCTCAGTTGCAAAAAAAACTGCTTTTTGCCACAATAGCGTAAATCAAAAATCTGAGTACAAGCACGGTTATTGTGGGTAATCACCGTGCTTTTCTTCTTTTAGCCCATCAAGGTTCGGAGTGCTTAATGGCCCAGGGTATCGATCTCGAATTGAAAGACATTGTTCTTTCCAATAGTTCATTTGGTCCCAACGAAATTGACTATGTGTCTCGTCGTATCAGCGACGATTTCACCCAGTTTCCAATCCTTCGTGATTTGACGAATGAATTGGAAAACGAAACGATGCGAACACCGGCGACTTCGGTACGCTTGGGAGTTTGCCAGTATCTGCTTGGACGGTACGCTGCTGCGATCGAAACATTGCAGAACGCAGACGGTGGCGCTTTGGCTTTGTTTTACCAAGGCAAATCAAACGCTTCGTTGAACAACCATCGTGAAGCGGTCGAGTGTTACGAAAAAGCGAAAACCGCTGGCTACGATGCAGATCGTTGTGGACTTTCCATCGCGCAAGAAAAACGTCAGCTGCGAGACATCGAAGGTGCTATGAGCATCCTCGATAACATGTTCGGCCCGATCGAACAAACAGCCGAATATCTTTACCAGCGTGCGGCAACGATCGCTACGACCGGAAACAATCCGGAAGAAGTTGTAAAGCTATACGAGCGAGCTGTGGAGTTAAACGACAAACATCCGGGAGCTCTGTTCGGCCTTGGGTTGGAAAACGATCGTCGTGGCAACGATGACAAAGCGATCGAGCTTTATCAACGTGCTGCTGCGGTATTCCCAACTAACGTTGGCGCTTTGTTGAACTTGGGCGTATTGTACGAGGACCACGAACAATACGACCGTGCAGTACATTGTTATGACCGGATCCTTGAATCTTTCCCGACGGACAAGCGTGCGATACTTTATCGCCGCGATGCCAATGCTTCACAGGGCGGTGGTGATCGTTGGGACGTTTCGATCGAGCGTGACAAGCAGAAAATGGCCAGTGTTATGGCGATTCCGATCGCTCAGTTTGAGCTTTCAGTTCGCAGCCGTAATTGCCTGCAAAAGATGGGCATCACTCAGCTTGGTGACCTCACCAAGATCAGCGAAAACGAGTTGCTGATGAGCAAGAACTTTGGCGAAACCTCGCTGCTGGAAATTCGCGAGATGATGTCCAACAAAGGGCTGATGATCGGCCAGTTCTCGCACGAAGCAGAAGAAGAAGTGGAACCAGTTGACCTAAGCCACCTGACTCCGGACGAGCAAGCGTTGCTGGAGCGACCTATCTCTGACCTCAACCTCTCCGTTCGTGCTCGCAAATGCATGACACGTCTTGGATTGGCAACCATTGGTGAATTGGTCCGCAAGTCTCAAGACGACTTGCTGGAGTGTAAGAACTTTGGTGTTACGAGTTTGAACGAAGTTCGTGAAAAACTGACGCAAGCCAACCTTAAACTTCGCGGCGAGTAATTTCACTTACTGCATCCAATAGATATCCAAAACGCCTGAAGTAAACCTCAGGCGTTTTTTATTTGGCTTGCGGACTATTTTGGCT
>CAZDBA010000087.1:0-19824 GCA_964503615.1 uncultured Pirellulaceae bacterium | reverse complement strand
AACGCCTGAAGTAAACCTCAGGCGTTTTTTATTTGGCTTGCGGACTATTTTGGCTTGCGGACTATTTTGGCTGCTGGACTGTTCCGCTCGGCATTTCGCAAACCTTTATGCAACTCTAAACCGAATCAAAATTGCTTTGTATGGACAAACCCGGATTCAAATTCGAGCTACTTCACGTCGATAAACATTGCGGCGCGAGGTTGGGAAGACTAACCACGCCACGCGGCGTGATTGACTTGCCAACATTTATGCCAGTAGGCACCTGTGGCACGGTAAAAGGTTTGACCACCGGATTGGTCGAGTCGACGGGCTCACAAATCCTGTTGGGAAACACTTACCATCTGGCGTTGCGACCAGGAGCTGAGATCGTCGCGCAGATGGGAGGCTTGCATCAGTTCATGGGCTGGTCTCATCCGATCTTGACGGACAGTGGAGGGTTTCAACTGTTCTCGCTGGCAAAGCTGACGAAGATTACCGAAGCAGGGGCCACATTTCGTTCGCACATCGACGGAGCAAAAATCGACTTTCCGCCCGAACGCAGCGTCGAGATTCAGGAACAGCTGGGCAGCGATATCGCAATGGTCTTGGACCACTTGATCCAGTTGCCCAGTAGTCAAGCCGAAATCGAAGAGGCATGCTCACGAACCACGCGATGGGCCGAACGTTGCAAAAAAGCTCAGACGCTTCAGTCGCAGATCCAATTCGCGATCGTGCAAGGTGGCTTGGACCCCAAAATGAGAGAACGTTCGGCCGAGGAACTGGTCGGCTTGGACTTTCCCGGCTATGCGGTCGGAGGCCTGAGCGTCGGCGAAACGCCAGCTGAAATGTACGAAGCGTTAGACGTGACCTGCCCCCATCTGCCTACCGAAAAACCAAGATATCTGATGGGCGTTGGCAGGCCCCAAGATCTGCTGGAAGGCGTCAAACGCGGAATCGACATGTTTGACTGTGTGATGCCAACGCGAAACGGTCGCAATGCAATGGGCTTCACCGACAATGGCCATGTCAAAATGCGAAATAAGGTCCACCAGACCGACCCACGGCCCATCCAAGCCAATGTTCCCTCGCCCTACGCACACCTCAGTCGCAGCTATATCCGCCACCTTTTTATGGCTGGCGAGATGCTCGGGCCGATCCTGTTGTCGCTGCACAATATCGCTTATTACCAGCGTTTAATGGCCCAAGCGAGAGAAGCGATCGCAAACGACCGATATACCGAGTTCTTTGCAGAGCGGTTTGCCGGGTGGAGTTCAGGAAAAGCCTAAACGACCACCGTTACGACAGTGGCAGAAAATCCCATGCCCATTTGGCAGGATAGGGAACAGTTGGCGGAGTTTCAGAAGCCAACCGCCGATAAACGGAAACGTGCTAGTAGAAAGCCCTTGTGGCATATATACGAAAGTTTTAGACTAAGCGGCTTGATTTTTGATTGGATAGAGGACTGTGGCACTGAATATGCATGTCATAGCTCAACTATGCTTTTAAAGACGCGAATGACACTGTAGGTGCGGTAAAGTGTGCGGACAAGCAACACAATTGCCCCCTTAAAAATGCAAACGATGCACATGAGCAACTGAATGATTTCTTTGGTTTCAATCAAAAGCGCCTGCTGGCTATTGGCAGTTCAACTTGCCACACCTCCAGGTACCGAAACGACAGCGGCCGCTGGCGAGTCTACAACCACAGATGCGGTTGAGAAATCGCAGGGGCTTGGTCTGATGTCGTTTCTGCCGATGATGCTTGCGGTTATCCTGGTCTACTTTTTGATCATGAAGAAACCGGATGCCAAGGGAAACGTTAAAACACAAGAGATGTTGGACAACTTGAAGAAAAACGATCGCATCGTTTCGGCAGGCGGTATTTTGGGAACGGTAGTAGGGGTTCGTGGCGAGTCGGATTACGTAACGATTCGCATCGACGAGAACACCAACACCAAAATGCAAATCCTGAAACAGTCTATCATTCGCGTACTCAAAGACGACGAAAAAGAAGTCTGATTGATCAACGGATTGGTCAATAACTATTTACTAACGCGATATCTAAATTATTCCAGGACACAAGCTCATGCTGGGCACGATTTCACATTTGTGGACATTGGTGGGTCAAGCTGCGGTTGAAAAAGCCGCCGTTGAAAACGCTGTTGAAAAAGCGGAAAAAGTAGCAAACGCTACGCCGTTCTATGCACAAGGTTGGTTCATCTCGCTCGCTGTAATCATCGGGCTGGTAGCGATCTGGTGGTTAGCGCAGCAAATTGCCAAGTCGATCAAGATGCCTGACTATGGTGGCCGATTGGGAATCATCGGGCTCAGCGCAGCGATCGCTGGAGTCATCATTACCAGCGGTTTTGTCAAAGATGGCGGCCCCAAAATGGGTGTCGATCTCAAGGGCGGCGTAAACATTATCGGCCAATTGAACTTGGACGAAATCAATGATCCCGAGGCTGCATTCGGCTCGGAAAAAGTTACAGCCGAAGCGATTATTCCCAACCTTCTACGCCGTGTGGATCCCTCAGGAACCAAGGAGATTTTGATTCGCCCATTGGGTAGAGACAAAATCGAAGTTGTCATTCCGGACGTGAGTTTGATTGAAGCCCGAGAAATTTGGCGACGACTTTCCAAAACTGGCCACCTCCAGTTTCGGATTGCAGCCGACCGCCGATTCCACCCAGCGGTTTTTACTATTGCAGAAGAAGCTGCAGGCCGCGGCGAAACGGGACGTACGATCTACACAGGTGAGGGTGACGACAAAAAAGCGGTCGCCAAGTGGTACAACCTCGCAAGGATGGATCGCGTTGAGGGAATGGAGGCCGATGCTCTCCTGCCAATTAAATACATTCCAAGTGGACCAAACTACTTGCTGCGTGACAAACGCAGTGGCCGAATCATTAATATCAACGGTTTCGAAAATAACGGAAAAGTTAAATCAGAAGCAGCCAAGAAAACACTTCGCGCTTTGCGCGGCACCCGTGATTTCACCGATGACATGATCAGGGGCTTGGAATTGGCTGAAGAGCTCGTCAATAATGGATTCGACACACCCCAAATGCTGATGATGGAACCGAAGACCGATCGGTCGGACGTTCAAGGTAAGCACTTGACCGCGATTCGATCTGGACGCGATGAAACAGGCCGCCCAAACGTCAGCTTTGAATTGAACAACGACGGTGCTCGACGAATGTCTTACCTGACCACCGTTCACAAAAAGAAAAGCGAAGGCCAGGAATACTTGCTGGGTATCGTTCTCGACAACAACGTTTATTCTGCGCCTACCATTGAATCGCCAATCCATGGATCGGGGCAGATCTCGGGTAGCTTCACCCAGAAGGAAATCGACGATCTGATCATTAACTTACGTAGTGGTAAGATTGACGTTGCTTTGAACAAGAATCCGATTAGCCAGAACTACATCGAATCCAGCTTGGGTCAAGAACTTCAACAAAAAGGATTTTGGGCGATTGGAGCTTCGTTGGTAATCGTCTTGATCTTTATGATCATCTATTACCGATTCGCCGGTATCGTTGCCAGTCTCGCCCTGATGTTGAACCTGGTTTTGATTCTTGCATTGATCATGGCCATTAGACAGCCGTTGACCCTGACAGGATTGGCCGGTTTGGTACTGACGGTGGGTATGTCCGTTGATGCGAACGTTCTGATTTTTGAAAGAATCCGCGAAGAGCTCGCCAAAGGGGCCGCGCTTCGGATGGCGATTCGAAACGGTTTCGACAAAGCCACGGTGACGATTGTCGATGCGAACGTAACGACCTTGATTACCGCTTTGGTACTTTACGTTATCGGATCGGAGCAAATCAAAGGATTCGCGGTAACTTTGGTTCTCGGCATCCTGATGAGTATGTTCACTGCGATCTATTGCTCGCGAACTGTGTTTGACATCTTTGAACGACGGCGCTGGATCAGCAAGTTGAACATGTTCCAAATCATTGGTAAACGAAGTATCAACTTTCTTGGCAAACGTGCATTTACCTTCGCTATGTCAGCGATTCTGATCGTGGCAGGTATCGTGGGCATCTACAGCTTGGGTGCCAAGATCCTTGACCATGACCTGCGTGGCGGATCGACCGCACAAGTGATCTTTAACGAAGATATGAATCGCACAGACATTCTGGACACTTTGGAAAAATTGCCTCTCGAGCACAACGGGGAGAAGCTTGAATTCGCTGTCTCCAGAATCAAAAGTGACGATTTCAAAAACGTATTCAAAATCGACAGTAATCTCCCACCTTATGACAATCCAAAGTTGGAAAGGTGGGACCAATTGGATGACATTTTGACTAATACGTTTAAAGACAAACTAAGGCATCACAATGTAGAAGTTGGCCCGATCACGCTTACAAGCAACGATGGAACAGCTTACTTGGTGCCCAAACAGCCGACTAAGGTAGCGAAAGTTAGAACTTTCAAAATAGGTGGCAACGTTGCTGAAGCGGAGCCTGTAGAATCTAACGATTCCGAAATGGTCCCAGTGAGCTTTTGGAACTACACCGCTCCAAGCATTCTGCACAATTTGGCGTTCGGCCCAATTACGATCTTGCAACAATCGGGTGAGAGCGAGATTCAAGAACCTGCGGTGACTGGGGAACCAATCGTCCAAGGGCCCGTAGTGACAGAAACTCCTGCCGTCACGGAAACTCAAGAGCCCGCAATCACAGAAACCCAAGAGCCTGCTCTTGAGGGCACCGGAACGGAACCTGCTGTGACAACACCGACGCAGGAGACTTCGCCGATGTCAGAGGGTTCTCAGCAAACTGAATCTACTGACCCTGAACTTCCGTGGGACTCGGGCATGGTCGACGATGAACTGCCTAATGACGCCTTGCCTGGAATCGGACTAGGTGCCGGACAACTCGATGATGAGCCAAGGAATGACGGGCCCAAAAATGCATCCTTTACTCTCAGCTTCGAAAACAAGATCTCAGGTAAGGGAATCAAAACTCTACTCGCTCAGTTTGCCGAGCGGATGGAACGTGAAATCGACGAGAGTCAAATCACTGTTATCCCTAAGAAATTGGATGCTGACACAAGTGCTGAATTGACCCTTAGTAAAGACTGGACGGTTGAAATCCCAGTTTCAAATGAAGCGGAGGCCCAAAAGTTGACCGAAGGCTGGTCATCTGAATTCAATGGGAAAGCGTACTTCCCAGTCGCTGGCGGCGTTGGCGGGCAGATCGCTTCTCAGACGCAGTGGCAAGCGATTATGGCGATCGTTGCCAGTTTGCTCGGGATCATCGCTTACGTTTGGATTCGCTTCCAAAACGTCGCCTTTGGTTTGGCTGCGGTTGTTGCCTTGATTCACGACGTTCTGATCGTACTGGGTGCAATCGCACTATCGCATTACGTTGCCGGAGCATTGGGCTTTATCCTGATCGAAGATTTCAAGATCAGCCTGCCTGTGATCGCTGCCTTGCTGACGATCATCGGTTATTCACTTAACGATACGATCGTAGTGTTTGACCGAATTCGTGAAGTGCGTGGCAAGCGAACTGAGATGACTGAAGAGATTATCAACTCAAGTATTTCACAAACTCTCAGTCGAACGATTTTGACCTCGCTGACGACGTTTATCGTAGTTGCAATTCTTTATTGGTTCGGCGGCGACGCAATCCATGGATTTGCATTCGCGTTGGTCATTGGTGTGATCGTCGGTACTTACAGTTCGATTTTCATCGCTTCACCAACACTCCTGTGGTTGATGAATCGCGGATTCAGCCCAGAGTATGATGAGCACGGAAATCCAATCCGCAAGATCGCCTAAAAAAAGCGATCAGAGCTTCGACACACACGCCGGCAAACCGCCGGCGTTTTTTTTTGAAATTCGCTGACTATCAAGAGTAAGGCCTTCTTTTATGGACCGATCTACGAACGATATCTCCTTGAATTTTGAGCACAGCTACGCCGATCAGTTGCCAGAGTTCGTTGAATCGGTTTGGCCGGCAAAAGTTCCTCAGCCGATTATGCTGCAATTCAACCGATCTTTGGCTAACGAGCTTGGCCTGGATCATGAACAACTGACTGCCGACGTTGTCGCAAAAATCTTTTCCGGAAACGAATTGCCCTGTGACGCTCGACCGGTTGCCCAAGCCTATGCGGGCCATCAGTTCGGCAACTTTGTTCCACAACTGGGAGACGGCCGAGCAATGCTGCTGGGCGAAGTTAACGATCCGCATGGCAGCCGACACGATATCGCCCTCAAAGGATCGGGTCGAACGCTCTTTTCCCGCGGCGGCGACGGTAAAGCAGCCGTCGCCCCCGTGCTGCGCGAGTACCTGATCGGCGAAGCGATGCATGCACTGGGAATACCAACAACTCGTGCTTTAGCCGCCGTCGCTACGGGAGAATCGGTGATGCGAGAGCGTCCACTGCCCGGTGCTGTGCTTACTCGCGTAGCTGCCAGCCATATTCGAGTCGGTACGTTTCAATATTTTGCGGCTCGCGGTCAAACCGAGCAGGTACGAAAACTGGCAGACTACGTGATCCAGCGGCACTACCCCCAAGTCCCAGAAGACTCGGAAGACTCAGAGCGTTACCTGGGGCTACTGCAAGTCGTTGTCCAGCGGCAAGCCGAGTTGATTGCGCAATGGATGTTGATCGGTTTTATTCATGGCGTCATGAATACCGATAACATGACAATCTCGGGTGAGACGATCGACTATGGCCCTTGTGCGTTCATGGACGCGTTCGATCCGCAAACCGTCTTTAGCTCAATCGATCGACATGGTCGATACGCCTACGTGAACCAACCAACAATTGCCCTGTGGGACTTGGCGAGATTTGCTGATTCACTTTTGTCGTTGATCGACGCAGACGATAGCCAGCGTGCGGTTGACAAAGCGATGAAGGTCCTTGACACCTTTATGCCAACCTTCGAGCAACAATGGTATCAAGGTGCCCGGAAAAAGTTGGGACTGGATAATCCTGAGGTCGTGTGTGAGCCGCACCGTGACCTAATAGATGACTGGATGCAGTTGCTTACCGAGAGCGGAGTGGATCATACGCTCAGTTGGCGACGCTTGGCCGAAGTGGCCGAAGGCGACCCGAGCGCTCTTCAGTCTCTGTTTGCGGTTCAAAACAAAGTCGACCCATGGCTGCAACGGTGGAGAGAGTTTCAGAAAGGTGCCCAACCGAATCAGATGGCAGCAGCGATACGCGCAGCCAATCCGATCTACATCCCCCGTAACCATCTTGTCGAAGAAGCTCTTAAAGCGGCCGAAGGCGGAGATTTAACGCTTTTTGAAAGTCTGCTTGAGGTCGTGCAAAATCCTTTTGAGGAAAAGCCTGAAAGTGCTCGGTATGCGATTCCTGCTTCTGCGGAATTCACCGCCAACTACAAAACATTTTGCGGAACATGAATCGCGCCACTCTTACGCAGCGATTACTGTAGCGCCTCACGTGCTTTTTCTGGAATACCGCCGCTGTAAATCTCTTTTACGTCATCGCCTATAAATACGACCGTTACTTTGGCACCTGTCGCACTTGGAAGGAGGCGTCCGAATTCCCAGTCTTCGATCGAATGCTTAGCCGTCTTTTCGATTTCGTCTGGGTCACGTCCTGCAGCCTCGTAAATCGTAACTCGTTCAGCGTCAACGGCAGTACCAGCTTTCATCATCCGCTCTACAGCTTCTTCCCCGGCTGGCAACAACACAAATCGGTCGTAAGCCATGCCACCACCAACAATGGCAAGCACCAACAACAAAACGCCCATGCGGATAAAGAACGCAGTGCCATAAGCAGATTTAGACTTGTCCTTCATTAATGTGTTCTCCCTTTGGTAGAGTTGGAGCAATTATAACAAATTTCGTTGCGAATTGCGAAAACACAACAGGAACAAGACATTCAGCATCGGAATCAATTCGCAAAGACCAACAGTGTTAAAAAAACGCCCTGCTTTAGCTTGAGGAATGAACTATGTTTCCATTTTTTTCGCATTGAAATCGGTTATACAATTCATTGGGGGGAACCGGGCGACCAAGCTTGAAACCTTGCAAAACTTGGCAACCTGCCTCTTTCAAAAGTTCGATTTGTTTTTCCGTTTCGACACCTTCAGCAACGACTTCAATATCCATGCAGTCTGCGATAACGACTACCGATCTAACCAACTCGGAGATGGTTTCATCCGTTTCGATATCCATAATCAACTGTCGATCAATTTTTAACCGTTGAGGGCGGATGTTCATAAGTCCTGCAATGGAAGCGTAGCCCGTTCCAAAATCGTCAATCTCGACTTCCACTCCCAACTGATTCAATCTCTCAAGATTCTGCTCGACTTGTTGGGTCGTCTCATCCAGAAAAACCGACTCCAGCAACTCGAAGGACAAAAAGTTTCGCTGCAGGTCGAGCGATTCGACGGTTTCCACAAGATCTGAATCGTTCAAACGACTGCAAGACACATTCACCGACAAGCGAGGAACGTAGAATCCAAGTTGCTCCCATTCTTCTATCAAAGCAACCGATTTCTCCAGAACAAGTCGATCAATATCAGCAACCTTCCCAAGTTCCTCTGCAGCACTCAAAAATGCGGGCGGCGTCAGAATACCGCGAGTAGGATGATTCCAGCGTACGAGGGCTTCAACACCAGCAAGTTCAAGGTTAGATGCGTAGAACTGAGGCTGGAACCAGGGAACGAACTCTCCTCTTTCCAAGCCATCCAGTATCTCCGCGTGCAACTTTCGCTTGGCTTCCGCCTTCAAACCCATTTCTTCTGAATAGGCTTCGACTCGATTTCGACCACTCCGTTTGGCATAGTACAACGCAACATCAGCGTTACCCATCAGTTGGGACGCAGTGCAGTCGGAACCTTCCATAAAGGAAATACCAATACTTGCTCCAACACGGCACTGTTGATTTCGATAGGAAGTAGGTTGGTTCAGCTTTTTGATTAGTACTTCTGCAAATAGAATGTGGTCTTCCTTGCTCTTTGGGCCAGAAATAATTGCCACAAACTCATCGCCTCCGGTTCGGCCGATGAAATCGTTTGCCCCAATCGTCTCGCGCAGAGTTTTAGCGATTTGGCAGAGGACATGGTCACCAGCCGAATGTCCGAGGTGGTCATTGATCTCTTTGAATTTATCTAGATCGATGTGAAAAAAAGCGACCTGCCTCTTCTCGGCTTTCGCCCTTCCAAGGGATTGTTCCGCCGCGTATTCCATGTAACGGCGATTGGGAAGTTTGGTCAGTGGATCTTCCAGCGAGACCGCTTCGATTTTCTTTTTTGCTAAAACCAATGCGCTATTCTTACGCTCCAATTCCTGTCGAACTTCAACCAGATTCGTAACGTCTGAATTGGTTCCCAAAAATCGAATAGCAACCCCGTCGCTGTTCCTTTGCGCTTGCCCACGAGATCGCCACCAACGCCATGTCCCATCTTTGTGCCGAACGCGATACGTCTGATCATAGAGTTTCCCAGACTCCAGGTGTTCCTTGATCGCTTTTTCGACTACCGGAAGATCTTCGTGATGGACTCGGTTCCTCCACCAATTATGCCCCTGTTTGAGCTCGGCCGGATCCTCACCAAGTAAGATTGCATTCTGCTCACTGAAGAACAAATTGTTGGTGTGGAGATCACAGTCCCAGATACCATCGAAAGCTGCACTGATCGCAAGATCGTATCGCACTCGGATGTCTTTTTCTCTTTGCACGACCATTTCCAATTTGTCATTGGCTCGTTCCAGTTCAGCATGAACTTGCTCGCGCTCCTGGCGATCCATGGCAAAACCAACAAGTTCGGCAATGGAAACAACAAAGGCAATTTCGTCAGGTGTCCAAGTCCGCTCGATACCGACCGATTCCGCGCAAACGACTCCCCGCGGCCCGGCTGCCGATCGGATCTGAGCATCCAACATTGATCGAATATCGTTAGGGGCCAAGTAGGGCTTTTGAAACTCACAGGTACGCGAATCAATGGCTGCTTTGCTCGCAGCGACCACCCGGGCCTTAAGTACTGCTTCAAAATAACCCGGAAAATCTACAGCAAATAACTTCGCACCTGTAGAATGTTGTGACGTACTGGTTTCGAAAAGGTCCAGACAAAAAATACTGGTGTCATTGTCCGCAAGTGACCAAATACTGACTCGCTGTACGTGCAACAAAGAACTGACTTGCTCTGTTACGATTTTGACGAATTCTTCCACTGACGACAAATTGTTAGTGTACAAGCTCATCAGCTTGTCCAAGGCCGCATTGAAAATACGAACCCGGTTAAGCACACTGGCTTCGGAGATTTGTCCTTCTAAAGATTTACGAGTCATGTTTGTTGGCAAGACAAGGAAAGATGTAGGTGAAAAGCCGCAGTCTTAACGCGGAGGTTAAGAAACCTATTTTCAACGTACCTCTATTTCCCCTTTGCTGTCGTGTAAAAAACAGCAGGCAAAAGTTGGCATTACGATTGGTAGCCATGTATTCCTGAGGAACAGAACAATCCATTCAAACCGAAACAGAAACGGACTCTCACCTAGTAGTGAAGCGAAGCGACAAGGCAAAGAAAAAGCCAAAACGTTCAAAACGATTTAAACGCAAACGCAACAATGGATTGCCCCAACTTGTCGGGTTGGGCATCGACCTATCAAGGGCATGTGATCATGAATTCTCCAGCCGACTCAATGTGGAAGATGCAGCACGAATATGGAAGATGCTGCACGACAGAGTTCCCTTCGATCAAAATGCCTTCATGGCCCACATTGGGGAATCCTATCGTCTCTTCTGCGAAGCCAAAACATAGATTCTCTATTTACTCTTAGAATTCGATTAAGAAGTTTGTAGAATCAGAACCTTAGTTTCGGCGGCGAGACCATACAAACCTGCATACTTTTTGCGAATTGAGCTCGCTTGACGTTTCGCTGGGCAACCATTTAAGTCATGAGCAATTCCCAAACCCAAAAAACGATTTTGATCACTGGCGTAGCTGGGTTCATCGGCTCAGAAGTCGCTCGCCAATTGCTGGACACAGGTCACCGGGTGATCGGAGTCGATAATCTTAACGATTATTACCCGGTTGAGTTGAAAGAGTATCGCCTCGGACAACTGGAGGGACGTCTCGGTTTTGAGTTTTTCCCAATCGACATCGAAGACAAGCCTGATTTGACCAAGCTGTTTGCTAAATACTCATTTGCAGCAGTTATCAATCTCGCAGCGCGAGCAGGAGTTCGAGCCAGCATTCAGCGTCCTGACAACTATATAACAACTAACGTAACGGGCTGCTTAAACTTGTTGGAATTGGTTCGTGAGTTTGGTATCAAAAAGCTGGTGCTCGCTTCGACTTCGTCGTTGTATGCAGGTCAACCGATGCCTTTTGAAGAAACGGCGCCAACCGATCGGCCGATCTCTCCTTATGCCGCTTCCAAAAAGGCTGCCGAAGTGATGGCCTATACCTACCACCACTTGTACAAGATCGACGTCTCGATCGTCCGCTACTTTACCGTCTACGGTCCCGCGGGCAGGCCAGACATGTCAACGTACCGTTTTATCAACTGGGTAGCGAACGGGCAGCCCATTCAGTTGTATGGAGATGGTAAGCAGCAACGCGACTTTACCTTCGTCACTGACATTGCCAACGGAACGATCGCCGCGCTCAAACCGGTGGGTTACGAACTCTTTAATCTTGGAGCAAACCGTCCTTATTCGATTCTCGATATGATTGGGCGAATCGAAAAAATCGTCGGCAAAAAAGCAACTATCGAATTTTTACCCACCGATCCGACAAACATGAAAGGGACTTGGGCGGCGACAGAAAAAGCGTCCAAAATTCTGGATTGGCGTCCCAAGGTTGGTTTTGATGAAGGGCTGTGCCTCACTTTCGAGTGGCATCGAGAATACTTCGAATTTGACAAATCACCTCTGGCAATAACCAAGCAATTGTAAGCCCCGTTATCTGCGCCTCTTGTGCATCTAAAACGCTGGAAGTCAACAGCCTTCGTACCCGCGCTAGCATTGGTGCCGCTTGAGTAAAAGCCATTGTAAAACGTTCAAGTAGATGTACAGCTGATTGTTTCCTTTGGCTGGGTGGTGAACCTATTGCTGGTTTAAGCTACCGAAAAGTTTAGCTGATCGTTGTGACCTGAATTCTGCCAGCAACTAACGACCCATTTTCGAGCATTTTACGTAATGTTTCGTGAGCCGGTGCAATAATTATTTGCTAGTGAGGCTCAGGCCTTAACAAGCTTGACTGTCGACATGGATGTTTCGACCAAAGTTTCCTGTACTCGATTTGGGTGCGGAATTTTTTTCGATTGGATCCTAACATGACTTCAGTACAACAAATTCTCCTTGGACTCGTGCTTGCTGGCACCGCATTTGTGTTTGGCAGTTATCTTCATCGCGAGCAACCGATCTCGGACGCCGTACCTGTCAATTCACTACAAGCTGACTCCGACAGCCAAGGATATGTTTGGCAAGAGAACTTGCCTCGACCCCGAGTCAACGACACAGCCGACAGCGGCTTTGTCGCTTTAAATAAAGATTCACAACCTTCCATGCCCTCCCTCCAGCCGGGAGCACGATCTGTTGTTCATCCCTTCAGCACGGAACCGCAATTAGTCGAAGCTAATCTTGTTCCCAATCTTTCCAATCAGGGAAATCCTGAGAACGATTTTGTCAGCCCTGACATTTCGGCGTCGCAACAAGCGATCGCAGAACCTGATTTCTCCCGTTATGCAATCGAAGACTACATGGAGCCGGCACAAGCAGTTGCGCCCCCCATACCAACGGAACCGATGCAGAGCGAATTAAGGGGCAAACTTGCAACCGCATCTGAGATCGCCACACCAGATTTCGGGCAACATTTTCCAAGCGAAATCCGCGTAAACAACAACGAGATCCCTCCGAGCAATCAAACGCGTCAAGAGGAATCTCTGTTCCGACTTCGTCGGCCCAACATGAATACGCAACAAAGCTCTACGGTTCTAAGGCCGGCAAGGCAGCTAGAAAGCCAATTTACGTCGCCGCCAAAATTTCGTCCGCCTGGGAGAAATTACTCGCAGCATCAGCAACGTGCCTCACAACAAGAAAAGTACTACGAGCGCCAACGGTCGACCTACGAAGCGGATCACTCAGGATCTGGATCGGATTCTCGTTACAACTCTGTACCCGAGCGAGCCCAGGAATTCACGCTCGAACCTGGTTTCCGCCCGATCGTTCGAAAACAGCCAACGGGTAATTCGCTCCAAAATCAGGGGACCCATTCGAACACAGTTTCGATTCGCCCTAGAAACCGCTCTCCAATAATGAGCGATTCGACCCGTTACAAAACCTACCAAACCACAGCTGGCGAAACACTTCACGACCTTGCCGTCAGGTTCTATGGGGACTCCGCGTTCTACTTAGACATCTATGTGGTGAACCAAGGGGTGCTGAATAGCCCCGGTGAAGTTCCAGCTGGAATCACATTGAAGATCCCAGTCTACGAGTAGCTTGCAAAGTAGCACGCCTCTCTGAGGCGTCAATACTCGCCGCAGAGAGGCGAGCTACGCTCCAGCTTATTCCTTTTTCGAGTGGTCTTGCCAGCGATAGTCTTCTGCTTGATCAACCATCTTTCTTTGCAGCAAAACGCCAACGCTGTTCGCCAACTTTGACGAAGCGTTGTCCGATAGCAAATCTTCACCAACGCTTTCGGTGGAATAGGGAATTTGAAACAAGTCCTGGTGAATCCATCTGTCTTCTTTGGGGAAATCATTCGGATCAACCCGTGACTTGGCAAGCGTAGTATGAAGCGCCTTTGCCTCCCGGTTCGAAGTCGCATCTTCACTTCCCCAAAAGATGGCGATCGTTGGCGGTCTCTGCATCCCCCTGCCGCTAATCACAGGAGTCTTTAGGGCGGGACTCATGTTCATCGATTTGAATCTCCGTACAGGCGAGAGCATAACGATCGCTTTAACATACTGTCCTTGTTTAGTGCCGTCTGGCAGAGGCTCCCAACTCCAATCCATTACTGCCCAATTCAATGCGTGTACGCAAGAGTGGTGACTTGCGACAAGGGAAAGCATTTCGACATTGAGTTCCGCGTTATTGTTTTTCTCCATGAAGAATCTGCGACAAGCCTCAATGTCATTGACGACTGACGCGATTTGAGCTTTCTTAAACTCAGTATGGTCCAGCGGTTCGTCCATGTTGACATGCTTGACGCTTTGTCCGTGTCCTCGCAAATCGGGAACGAGCACAGCGTATCCATGTTGCGCTTGCAACCGCGCTGCCAATGGCAACATACCTCTGCGGTCATTTCCCCAATCATGAATCAGGATCACCGGAATAGTTAGTTTTCCGTTTGTACCCGGATACCACTCACACTTTAACGACACGCCATCTTCGGTTTTGACCGTGACGACTTCGGCGGGCGGAAGCTCCGGTTCCTCTTCGGTCTTTTTCTCCTTCTCTTGAGCAAATGCAAGAACAGAAAAAGATCCGAACAAGATCGTTAGGAACAACAACTTAAGATGTTTGGAAACCATGTTTTAGGCTACCTTTCGATACTGAAACTCCGATGTCTACCTCAATCGTAGAATGAGCTTTTTCCACGGTCAACGTTGGCTTTTCAACCTCCGGCCGAAAATCAGAAGGAATATTCGGTAAAAATCGTTCTAGTCGGTATTGGTTCTCGCGTACAGGTCAGCATTTGACTTGCCTCAGGGCGATTTTCATCCGAAAATAGAGGTATACTAACACTTGCACAGTGGATTCGGGGCCATTCTATAATCCACTGGCGACTTTTCAGAATGATTCCGCATGATAACAGCACTTAGACATTGGTGGCAAAAACGGACTGGACAGGTAGATACGCCGCTTGATGGCGAAGTACCGTTCTGGTTTGTCAGTTTGGCTTTCCATCTATTGCTGCTGGTCCTGCTGGCAAAGATCTTGATGCCCAAACCGGTGGATGACACCGTTTTCATGAACGTGGACAATCAAGATATTGAACTGCCTGACGAAGCAGTACCCGACATTCAGTTTGAAGAGGTAGAGACAGCAGAAGTAGGAGCGGAAAGTGAGAACGCTCTTGAGGAAGCCGTTAATGAAGCGGTCGAATTCGAAGAAGACCCGCTCGAAGATCCGGTCGAAATCGAGATTCCAGAAACTGAATTTGGCGATCTATTAGTCAGTGACGTTTTCGAACCTTCTGTGGCAGAAAACGTTTCAACACTGAACATCAAAGGTACAGCAGGTGCCAGCGTTCAAGGTGCTTCAGGAGCCGTCGATCGTATCACTGAGGAAATCCTCTTGTCGCTTGGCGAACGCAAAACCACCGTGGTGTGGCTATTCGATCAATCGGCCAGTCTCCTCCGACAACGAGAGGAAATCGTTCAACGTTTTGATCGCATCTACCAGGAATTGGGGATGATCGAAGAGTCAGGCCATGACGCATTTAAAAATCACAGCGATATTCCACTGCTTACTCAAGTCTGTGGATTTGGAAGCAACTTTACTGCAATGCTGGACCGACCTTCGGACAGCTTAAAAGACATCAAAGACGCGATCAATAAAATCCCACGTGATGACACCGGCTTGGAATATGTCTTCTCAGCGGTCATTGAAACGGTTAACCGATTTAAAGAGTTCCGCGAAATCAAAAAGTCGACCGGCGAGCGTGACCGAAACGTAATGATCATCATCGTATCGGACGAAGCGGGTGATGATCGCCAGCGAGTTGACGAAGCGATCGCAAATCTCAAAAAATACGAAGTCCCTGTTTACGTAATCGGTATCCCCGCTCCTTTTGGTCGGGAAGCTACAGAGGTAAAGTGGGTCGATCCTGATCCGGAGTTTGATCAACAAGTTCAATGGGCTCCTGTAAATCAAGGGCCTGAGTCAATCATGCCGGAACGATTGCAACTGGAATTTACGGGTGGTGACTTTCGGGACCTTAGCAATATCGATTCTGGCTTTGGCCCTTTTGCGCTTACACGCATGGCCTACGAGTCAGGCGGGATCTATTTTGCAGTTCATCCGAACCGACGCGTCGGTCGAAGAGTTCAACGCTGGGAAACCGCAGAGTACTCGGCGTCACTTGAGTACTTTTTTGACCAACAGATTATGCGCCCTTACAAGCCTGACTATGTTTCCCTAAAAACGTACAACAAACGTGTGCAAGAGAACAAAGCCCGCTTTGCTCTTGTCAATGCGGCTCAGAATTCTCGCACCGGCGCGCTAGAAGCTCCCAGGATGCGGTTCCCAAAAACAGACGAAGCCAACTTCGTTCGAATTGTCAGCCGAGCTCAGCAGGATGCAGCGATCCTGGAACCCAAGATGAACCGACTTTACGGGATCTTACAAGCTGGAGAGTCCGATCGCTCGAAAGAGAATTCTCTTCGTTGGCAAGCCGGTTTTGACCTCGCTTACGGACGAGTGATTGCGGCCATGATTCGCGCCGAATCGTACAATGCGATGCTCGCTTTGGCAAAGACGAAACTCAAGTTTGAAAATCCTGAGAACAACACTTGGGTTCTGGTCGCAGATGACAGCATCTCCACTGGTGGCAAACAAGCCAAACTGGCCGCGAAAGCCAAAGAATATTTGAACCGAGTTATTGACGAACATCCGGGAACACCGTGGGCAATGCTCGCAGAGCGGGAATTGAAAACGCCGATCGGTTGGCGCTGGAAAGAGGCCTATACAAGGCCTCGCGAGGAGAGGATGAACAATAACAACAATAACAACGCGCCCGATCCCACACCAATGGAAAACGAGACACCAAAGACCAAGCGCCCTCCGCCCAAGCTCTAAAGACGAGAGTCATCTCAACGGCGCACGGCCACTCCCATCAGACGGCCAAAATGGTAACTCCCAGCGTTCGCAAGGATAAGCAAGACCTCGTTAGTTAATGCGTTGGAATCCCCATTGTGATGCTCTAAAGGTAGCGAATCCTGAACGTTCACCCGTAAATTGGTGAAAATCTATTTCAATATTTTATTCAGATCCGAGCGAAGATAGAATCTTTGGAGCAAGAACACTTGCGCCAATACTTTGCTACTACACTCAGGTCGAACAAATGAATACTCGTCTTTATCAGGCATCCGTCTTCTTTTCCGCAACAGTTTTATTGGCCCTTAGCGTTTGGGCTCCCACAAATGTGTTTGGGCAAAACGAGACAATTTACCCACAGTATATCCCAGGCGTCGTTGACCAAGGACAACTGCTACCCGAGACGATCATTCAAGATCCTTTGCAAATACCGATCTACCCTCAACCGTATCCGATCTACGAAACTCCCATTCCCGGAACGATTGTAGAAGCTCCAAGCGAAACACCGAACACAGAAGCCTCGTCAACAGAACCGGCTGGCGAGAATCCTTTACAAGCGGAACTGGATGCAGCAAGACTCAATCTAGAAAGTAGTAAAAAAGAAAACGGGACTCTAACCTCACAAATCAACGAGTTGCAGATTCAAACCCAACAATTGAAAACTGAAAACACAGCCTTGAAACAGAGCATGCAAACCAAAGCTGAGAGCGACCCTCAAAACGCGACGGCTACTGTTTCAGGGCTTAATTCGAAGATTGAATCGCTGAAGTCCACGAACAGCGACCTTCTGGAAGCACGTGAAAGCTTAAAGACGAAGAACTCTGCACTCACCGAGGAAATGGAGGCTCTGAAATCTTCGAATTCCGACGCGCAAGCGAAACTCAACACTCAGATTCAAACATTGCAAACAACCAACGGTCAGTTGACGGAAAAGGTCGAGAGTTTAACCACAACAAATTCAACTTTGCAAACAAAATTAGAAGCAAGGATGAACAGTAGTGCCGATGCAAACTCCCTAGCACAGGTTCAAGTTGAAAAGCTGAGTACGACCATTAGTGAGCTACAAGCAGCGGCCCAAAAATCGGCGACTGATATTGGTACGCTAGCGGAAATGAACAAAAAGCTGGCCGAGACAAATAATGCGAGTTCTGAAAAAATCAAGCGCCTGACTTCAGACTTGAAAATCGCAGAAGCCAAGATTTCAGAGCTGAAGTCTCAAAACAACACAGCAGGTCAAACTGGTTCGGACCAAACTGAAGAGCTGAACAAACTGAACGATCGTTTGGAAAAATTGGACACCAGCTACAAACAACTGGAAACTAATTTCAAAACGCTTGAATCCGAAAACGAAGAACTCAAAAGTGAAGCGGGCGAGCTAAAGAAAGCACTGCAAGTTTCGCAAGCTGACGTAGAGCAATTGCCTGCAATCAACACAAAACTCAAAGAAACAAACAACGATTCAGATTCTGATGGTGAAACAAACGAAGCAGAAGCTTCTCAAGCCACGATTGAACCCAAGAAAGGGGACTGGACATTAACCACCTGGGTCGGCGGCACGTTGCTAAGTGGACTAGCCGGAGCACTGCTGGTCATTTGCAGAGAAGACAAGCCTCGCAGACTAGAAAATGCAAACCCCTAAGACACGCTGAGCCAATTGCTCGGAGTTTTGCTAATTAGTGTTTCTTTTTTTCTGCCCGGGAAAAGGCGACGACCCCAGGATTAAAAAGGCATTGAAGCGTCATCGGCTACTGAATCAAGTCGATCATGTGCGTAGAACAACCTTGCCACATAATTCGTCAGCTTGGCCAAATACAGTTGCTCAAACTGACGTGGATTTGTTTGGATTGCAGGGCGGCCGTTCTCTGGGAAAACGAACGCGTTCGGTCCTTTGGAAAACAATAGTTGTCCTGACTCGACATCATGAACTGATACGCTCAAATCGGACTGGCCTTTGTAAAGCGTTGTTCCCTCGTGAATCGTGTACGATCCAATTTCGACTGAAACGACTATTTCAGCTCCCAGCCCGTCACCAACTTCGCGAAAATCGGTTTGGTCCCAACCTTTGGTATCCATCCATTTTTCAATTTCCGCTGGGGGAATCACCGAGATATTTTTGACGTTGTTTGTCAGATCCATACTGACAATCTTGCTCACAGAATAAGTCAATGTATCAGGTCCATAGGCGGATGCATCGGAAACGACCACAACCGCAACTCGTTTTCCTTCCAGCCCATCGAACTCCGCAGGCGACTTGTGCCCCTTCATGACGTACAACAGTTGAGCCATGGCTCCGATGCAGCCACTGCTACCGATCACAATCGCCGCCACCAACAACATGCTCAAGATTCGATAACGTTTGATTTGATTGATCATCCTTGATCTTTCTGTTCGGGGTAATTGGAAACCCAACACGTTAGCGAGGAAACAACTTGCTTTCGCGTCCTTGCTTACGCTGCGGGTTACCATCTAAGACGCTTACGCATCTAAAGTGAGTACCATAGTCGCCAATTTTTCACTTGCGAATTTTCATACCGATCATTCGCAAAATGAGGCGGGAGCGTAGATAGATCGCATCCCGAACTCAAGTCCGAAAACTACAATCCGTTTCGACAAATCACTCGCTAGCAAGAGAAACATACCAACCCGGGTAAGAACAAAGCACCAATCATTGTTGAGAACAGTGTCTTCTTCTGCGTCCAGTTCAGGTTCGGGTCAGCGAATGGCTGCAACCAAGGATTCCGTATTAACTAATCCAGGGTATGCCCAATTTGGCCTTACCCTCTAAGCAAATCGATAAATGGGCCAATGTCCTGAAAGTTGACTACCCCATTTCCATCTATATCGGCTTCATCCATAAAGGAACCAGTAGCAAGCAGTTGGATAAAGGGCGCGATATCAGAGAAGTTGACGACTTCATCCTGGTTCACATCGCCCAGCAAAACCCGGTTCAAGAGGGCTTCTTGATCAATAACCAGGAATTGGTTCGTCGAAACCATGCCAATGTCAGTTACCCGACCATCTGCCCATTGGACTGTCACCGTGACCTCACTCGCGTCCCCCACACCAAACATCTGGTCATAGCTGCTGG
>CAZDBA010000086.1:0-21722 GCA_964503615.1 uncultured Pirellulaceae bacterium | reverse complement strand
CAATACTGCGGTTAAGGGAAGATTAGGCGTTTTTGAGTGAAGAACTTCCTCACTTTGACAGGATCAAGAATCTGGCATGAACGAATTGGATATGGTTAAAACCAGAATTCATAGTTTTTTGACGGCTGCTTTATTTCTGAATCTACGAGTTTTATGGGATCTGGAGCGACTGCTTCAGTAGAAACTGATGACCAAGCCCGCGCGGATGTGTCCGTCGACAAGTCCTTGGAGCGTTGGCCAAACGAAAGATGCCAAACGAAAGATCTCTTCTAACGATGAGGAAGTTGTAACTCACGAAATGATATCAGCCTTGTCCCATTTTCCTTCCGAGTCCAATGCTGACTGGTTGCGACAAGAGATCGCGATAGCTTTCCCCATTGAAAGCTCTCCCTATCCGATTACTGTCGCCATTGAATCGGTCGTGCAGTTGAGCTCGACTTAAATTCGTTTGAATTTTTTGTCGAGATCTTCACGGGAGAAGACCAACGCCGTGGGGCGACCGTGGGGGCAGTGGTGGGCGTCTTGGCACAGCTCTCGACCGTCAAGGAGGTCGTTGATCTCTTCGGGGGTCAGTTTGTCGCCCGCTTTCACTGCCGCTTTGCAAGAGATCATGTGCAACAGTTCGTCGACAAGGTCTCGGCGGTCCGGCTCGGAGCCTTCGGTGGTTAACGAATCGACGATGCCTCGCAGCATTTCGGCCGGGTTGTTGTTGCTTAGCATGGCAGGATAAGCGGCAACCAGGACGGTATCGCCGCCGAATTCCTGGACTTCGATGCCCAGTTTCTTAAGCGTCTCGGCTTGGTCCAGCACAGCAGCTGCGTCGGCCGGTGGTAAGGTTACCGGTTCAGGAACCAGCAGCCGCTGAGATTCAACTCGGTCGTTAAGGACTTTTTCGCGCAACTGTTCGTAGATGATTCGCTCGTGCAAAGCGTGTTGATCGATTACCAACATGCCTTCTTCTGTTTCGGTGATCAGATACGTGTTGTGGACTTGAAGTGCCAAGTGGCGTTGGGCTGGTGCGTGAGCTGCATCCGCGCGTTGAGCCATTTCGCTGCCTGTTGGCGCGAACGGATCGTTGGGGCCGGTGGGTTGTCGCATCGACGGAACACCGGTTGATTGACCTGAAGTGGGGAACGGCTGAAATGGGGGTGTGCTACCGGGAAGCGCGAGAGACGAAGCAGTTCCTGTCTGACCGGCAAAGGAGGGGCCTGCCGAAGGTGAACTGCCTCGAGGTGACGTGGTCCAATCGCGTGGAGTTTGCGGGGCTTGGAACTCGATTCGAGATTGCGATTCAGTGGGACCGTTTTGCAATGCAAAGTTACCTGCTTCAGTCGCCTGCGTCGGGTCGGCTGTGTTCTGTGCGGGTTGTTTGACCAGTTGAGCTTTCGCGGTCAAGTCGGTGGACAGAAAACGGTTGCGGATGGTGCCCAGCAGTTGGCTGTAGATCTTGCCTCCGTTTTGAAAACGAACTTCCAGTTTGGCAGGATGCACGTTCACGTCAACTTGATCATAAGGAATCTCCAGTCGCAGGAATACGATTGGGTAGCGCCCGGTCATCATCAACCCACGATACGATTCGCTCAGTGCGTGCTGCAACGAGCGATCGCGAATGTAACGGCCGTTGAGAAACAGGTACTGCATTTTGTTGTTGGCGCGGCAGACTGACGGGTCGACAACGAATCCTTTCAAGCGAATATCTTCGTGCTCGCTTTCAACAGGGATCAGTTTGTCGGCGATCTCCGGCCCAAAAAAGGCTCCGATTCGCTCCGCCCAATTTTCACAACGTGCCAGATTGTGAATCACGCGATTGTTATGTTGAAGTTTAAGTTGCACATGCGGGTAGGCCAGCGCGACGCGGGTGAACGCTTCGGTGATGTGTCCTGTCTCGGTCGGAATCGTACGCATGAATTTGCGGCGGACCGGTGTATTGTAAAACAGCTCCCGAATCGAGATCGATGTTCCAAACGGTTGAGAGCAAGGGGCAAGTGATTCGACCGTGCCGCCATTGATGACGAGTTCGAAACCGGTGTCCTGGTCAGTTGGGCGACTGCGAATGATCGCCTGGCTGACGGCTGTTATCGAGGCAAGTGCTTCACCGCGAAAGCCAAAGGTACCTACAGAAAACAATTCGTCCGCGTCGGCGATTTTGCTGGTGGCGTGGCTGGTAACGGCCAACTCCAGTTGTTCGTGCGGAATTCCGCAGCCGTTGTCGATCAGCGTGATCGACTCGGTACCGCCTTTTTCTATGATGACTTCGATTTGGTCTGCACCTGAGTCGACACTGTTTTCCAGTAGTTCTTTAACCACACTGGCAGGACGCTCGATCACTTCGCCAGCTGCGATCTTGTTGATCACCAAAGGAGAAAGTTGACGGATGGGGCGACGTGTTGTGGGTGTGGTTGCGCTAATGACTGGATTCCATTCTGAAGTTGCGACTGTTTAGATTTGTTTGGTTACCGAAGTTTGTATTCGTTTAGTTTCCGGTACAGGCTTCGCTCGCTGATTTGTAAAATGTTTGCGGTTTCCTCGCGATTGCCACCGGTTAGTTGTAATGTATTTTCGATTACCCACCGTTCGATTTCTTTGAGACTTTTCCCAATCAATTGACCGTCGATTGCCGAACCACCTGAAATCGGTTCTGCCGCATGGGGTTGCGAATCTGAATTTGCGTCGGAATTCGCGGTTGTATTTGGTTTTGAAACGCTTGCAACGGGAGCTTGGTCCAGCAGGTCAGGCGAAAGATCGTCCAAGTCCAGCGTGCCGTCCAAGTCCATTACCACGAGGCTTTCGACGACGTTTTTGAGTTGACGCACGTTGCCTTTCCACGCGTAGTTCAATAACCACCTTCGCAGATCCTGAGAAAAGCTCTTGGTCTGTTTACCGTTTTTCTTATTGGCTGCTTTGCGAAAGTAGTCGGCCAACGGAAGGATGTCGTCTCGTCGCTCGCGAAGCGGGTCCAGGTTGACGGTGACAATATTCAATCGGTAGTACAGGTCGCTGCGGAAGTTGCCAGCTTCGATTTCGGCTTCAAGGTCTTTGTTGGTCGCAGCCAGCACGCGAACGTTGACCTCGATCTCTTTGTTCTCTCCGACCCGAGTGATCTTGCGTTCTTCCAAGACTCGCAGCATTTTGATCTGAGTCGCCATCGGCATGTCACCGATCTCGTCCAGAAACAGTGTTCCTCCATTGGCGTATTCGAATTTACCGACACGGTCATTGATCGCATCGGTAAAGGCGCCTTTGACGTGACCGAACAGTTCACTTTCGATCAGGTTCTCGGCAACGGCGGCTGTGTTGATCGCGACGAACGGTTTTTTCTTTCTTGGGCTGTTTTGGTGAACGGCTTGCGCGATCACTTCTTTGCCCGTACCCGTTTCGCCGGTGATAAGCACACCCGCATCGGTCGGCGCGATTCGTTTGAGACTGTTTACGACTCGTTGCATGCTGTCGCTGCCGTAGATCAGGTTTTCAAACCCAAATTTTTCGTCCAGCCTGCCTCGCAGTTCGTTGTTCTGTCTTCGCAAAACCAATTTGTCCACTGCCAACGAAGTGATCGTTTGCAAGCGTTTGGGCGTTATCGGTTTTTCCAAAAAGTTGTTGGCGCCTTGTTGCATCGCATCGACGGCGCGAGGAATCGTGGCGTGACCGGTTACAAGAATGACTTCGGCGTCTGGTAATTTCTCCTGAGCCAGACTGAGTATTTTCATGCCATCGACATCGGTCATCATCAAATCGGTTACGATAATATCGAAAATGTTTTTTTCGATTTGCTGTGCGCCTTCCGGGCCGCTGGTGGCGCAGGTGCAGTCTAGTCCAATCCGCTCAAGCGTTTCGGTCATTGCGCGGGCGTGGTCTTTGTCGTTGTCGACGATTAGAACTCGCCAAGGCAGCGGTGTTTTTGTATTGGTATCTGGCATGCAGGAAATGATACAATTGTGATCCCCTGTCGTCGATTGCCAATGAAGATTTTGAACGGTTTGAGCGGTGGGATCGTGGTGTCGGTAGCTGGACTTTTTCAGGTCGAGTAGATTTAAGCGGCACCTGAGGTTAGTTTGAGATTGCAAGGCGATAAGATGAACTTTAACGAACTGAACGAACAAGAGGCTTACGTAATTCTGCAAAAAGGTACGGAGCGACCGGGCGTCGGTGAGTACACCGATACCGAAGACGCGGGAACTTATATTTGCAGGCAGTGCAATGCCGCGCTTTACAGGTCCGAAGATAAATTTCATTCCGGGTGCGGTTGGCCCAGCTTTGACGATGAAATTTCAGGCGCCGTTCAGCGAGAACCGGATGCCGACGGAATGAGAGTTGAGATCATTTGTAAGAATTGCAAAGGCCACCTCGGGCATGTCTTTCAGGGAGAGGCAATGACGCCAAAGGATACCCGTCATTGCGTGAATTCAATCTCGATGGTTTTTGTGCCTAAAGGCGAAGAGTTGCCGCCGATCATTAATGCCGATTAGAAGTAGACACGAAAGCGGTCCTCGCTAACGCGTCGGGTTTCCACTCGCTTGCGCTGCGAGCTTGTATAGGTAAAAGCAATCAACGAATTAGGACTGAATACTGATGGATTCCAAAAAGAGAGAAATCAAGCGACGAGATTTTCTGACATCGACTGCAGTTGGCATCGGTGTGGCCGCGACTGCCACTGGGCCGCTTGTCGCCTCTTCGTTATTGCAAGAAGAGGAGGGTATCGATAAATATGTCTCGCTGAAGGATGCTCACAAGGGAACGTTGGAGATCGACCTTCGCATCATGAATCAGATTTCTGATATTCCCCCGGGGGTCCAGGACTTCTATGTCGCATGTCGCGAGGCACTGACGGGTAACGACGCGGACAACGAAATTGCCAATGTCTGTTCTCTGCACAATGTTAAGAAACTGGGTGGTCCGATGTTGGGGGATCTGACCAGTTCGAGCGTTTCGGTTTGGATGCATTTGCCGAAACAGGAAAAAGTCAAGGTTGTGGTCGTCTCCGACAACGGCGAACACGTGTTCATGTCAGAGGCAACAACTAATCCGGTCGTTCTTTTGAAAGGTCTCCAGCCTGACACGGACTATAAATACGTTGTGTCTAATTCTGCAGGGGAGGAATTGGGCGGTGGAAGTTTCACCACAGCGCCGACAGAGCTGAGCGAAAAACCTTACCGTCTGGCCTTTGGGGCTGACTTTCACAAAATTGGCATGTACCGCGCCGAGTTGCTGGAGCTTATTCAGAAGCGGGGCGCTCGTGCGATGTTTTTGATCGGCGATTCAGCGGCCGATGGTCGCAAAAACGATCTGGGCTTAATCAAAACGGATTACATGTTACGTAATCTTTCGCCTCCGATTCAGCAACTGACTGGCAACCTACCGACCTCGGCGACTTGGGATGACCACGACTATTGGGGCGACGATGTTTCAGGCACGGTCGGGCACGGAAAACGCCCCGTTGAAGTTGATAGCTTGCGGCAGATGTGGAAGATGCAATGGAACAACCCGCAGCGGGACCTGGACCGTGCCGGCATCTACTTTGAAACGCAGGTTGGACCGGTTCACTATATCGCGCTCGATACACGGTCCTGTCGTGTTAATGACCAGCGGGGCGAGTTGAACTCGTTCCTTGGCCCCGAACAAATGATTTGGTTGAGGGAAACGTTGGAGGCGTCGACGTCTGCTTTCATCCTGATCAGCGGCGGTACGATGTGGACCGACTATATTTCCAAGGCGAAAGACACTTGGGGGACTTGGGATATCGAAGGTCGTGAAAAGATCTTTGGATGGATTGACGCCAAGACCGATTCGCAGGTGCTGTTGCTTTCGGGCGACCGGCATGGCGCGCGTGGTTTCAAGATCGAGCGTCCCAACGGCAAGACGCTTTACGAATTCGAGATCGGAACGCTGGGCGGCTGCCCGGGTCCGGGTCCGTTTGGTGAGGACCGCAGTCAGCAATTGTTTGGGCTGAAGTCACGTTCGTGGGCTTTCGGCGAGCTTACTTTTACGCAGCAAGCTGGAAAATCGAAAGCGATTTTTCGCTTGGTTGATGTGGACGGGAAAGTGGTTGAGGAAGTTGCTGTTTAGCTTCAAATAAAAAATGCCCTCGATTCGTACCCGGAATCGAGGGCGGTTTTGCACTGGCACGAATGCGTCTCGTTAACTTTGTCCGTTTAAGCAAGTCCATGTTGCTTTATGCAGCATGCTCTGCGATTAAGCTATCCCCGCTGAGGAAAGTGCAAAACGGATGCACTGGTTTCGATCGATCTGGATTCCAGATCGATCATAGAGCGGGGAGCGGGAATTGAACCCGCACCTGCCGCGGATGGCTTGCTCTCGATTTAACGAGTGACGGTGCGTAAGTCAGTCTGGAGCAATAGTTTGATTCTTGTTGCGATGCCTCTGCCAATTGGGCTACCCCGACCGATTCTTGTTGCTTAAGTGTCGGGGGCAGGACTCGAACCTGCACTTGTTTCGCGGCTAAATCTGAAGCTAATACTAAGACTGCGCTCCGAGTTTTCGAAATTGCTTTTTGCTCAGTTTGCACCGAACACAAAATCGAAAACCCTGTTTCCAATTTTTATCTGTTCCACCTCCATTGAGTTGGCTTCTTCGCGGGCGAATTTTACTGCTTCCTGTAGGCGTCGAACACGCTGGGTCATCTCGTTCTTTTCCTGGGCGGCAAGCGCTCCAGAGAATTTGATCGTCTTCCATTGACCTGCGATAACGTCTTCGTGATACATCTCGACTTGGGCCGGGTGTTTCTCGGTCGCTTCGTAAAGAATGTGACTGCGAGGGACTTTTTTGGTCCGGTTGGTGTGTGTTGGATCGGTCGCATAGCAATCCGCGTTTTCGTCCCAGTTCCACGTTTCACCTGGCTCCAAAACCGGGATGGTTTGGATAAAGGTGTTGATGTTCGTAAGTTGTTTTTCAAGGAAAAGCAGGTAGGTAACCGGTACACCAGAAAGCACAGTGTTGCCGTCCACAACCACGTCCGATTTGGCTTCGCAGTTCCCAAAGTCCTGTGTGGCGGTTACGTCAAACAGATCGGTCAACGTCTCGCGGACTTCGTTAAAGGCCTCTTTTGCGTTGAACTGGACGTTCTTTTTCTCGGGTGGTTGTGCTTCGCCGTCTTCGTCGGCGGGTGTGTAAGTTCGGGAGAGGCCCTCGAAGAGGCTTCCCTTTTGAAGTTTCTTATAGGTCTCGGTAAGTGCTTTTTGGGTCTGGTTTTTTTTGCCGTTGAGGACAGCGACGATCTGATTCAATTTTGCCATTTTCTTAACTTTTCAATTCTCATTTTCTCATCATATTTTTCTTCCAAGTCGGGACACCGTTCTAAATAAAAGGTTCGCTAAAATTTGTTTAAAAACTTTTATAGTCGCCTTTCACGATGTCATTTTTCAATGTGAGCGAGGAAACAGTTTGCCTTCGTTCTCGCTAACGCGTCGGGTTTCCATTTTCACTTATTGCTCCAAGCGGGGCGCGAGGCGGTTGGGATCCCGAACTCTGGCGAGCCCGGCTACGTCAGTTTGAAACAAAAGATCCGTAAGGCGACTTAGAACAAGAGTGCGTCCTGTACACAATGTATCTCCAACAAGATATACTGCGTGAAAATGCATCGCACGAAAAAGCCACGTATCGTCGGTCTGTTGGAAGATCCACGTTGGTCGATAAATTTGGAGGCGACCGTTGAAAATTAACACGAATAGACCTGCTCGATCCGGGCTAACCAAGTTCGACATTCTGGTGATGGTGTTGTTAGGGCTCGGTGGCGGGCTGAGTTTGGTTGCTGGAGCGTTAGGCGGAACGCCTTTTCTGGGTATGGGTGTTTTTGCGTTTTTGATCATGATTTGCGCTTTTTACACCAACGCGGCTATCGAACGTCAACGGCGAATCGACGATCTACCGCGTATTCGGGCTTCACAGCGCAAGCGAGCGGAACAGGTGATACGCGGGTTGGCAAATCACCATCGTACAACCGCGGGCCAGACGAAATCGGGGCTGCCCTCGATGTCAATGATCTCGGGCGGCCAGGCCGTTGAGTTTAGCGCGGCGGCGAACAATTTGATGGTTTCGATGGCGTTGCCGTCTAAAGCGTTTCGTTTGTATGTCTATCCGCATGAGCAGATGCGAGGAAAAGGGTTTCGCAATGCAGTAGATGCTCAGTTGCTGGACAAAGAGTTTGACACGCGGTTCCTGATTCAAACTAACGATCAGAAGCGAGCTCGGCAGGTGTTGACGCCGGCTTTGCGAACTGAGATTCACAATTTGGCCGATCTGGTTCAACCTGCTCCGTTGGGCGTGGCGCTGAACGGAAGTAAGTTGAAGTGTTTTGTGGCGTTGCCCGCGCATGATGATTGGCGTGCAGCCGATCAATGTTTGGCCGTGATGCGAGAGTTTCAGATACTGATGGGACTTTGGGACGACCAGACCGTAATGGAGGTCTTGCCGGAAGTGGAGCATTCCAAAGATGTAAATTGTCTGGTCTGTGGTGACCCGATTCATTTACAAATTGTGAAGTGCCAACAATGTCGGACGCCAGTTCACTTGGAGTGCTGGACTTATATCGGCAGTTGTTCCGTTTTCGGTTGTGGTTCCAAACGGTACGACACAATAAAGGGGTAAGAAAGCACGGCCTTAAACTTTAAAGAGCCGCTTCACCACCACCCCGCTGGCCTGTCTCACCGTCCAATCCCAACTCAGTACGCAGTTCCTGGAACAGTCTTGCGTATTCGTCGGTTGATGAATGAACATGTTCCGCTTCGGTAATGAACCGTTGTTGCGGATTGAGTTCGATTTCGTGGTCGGCCAAGGTATTTTCAAAGCCACCTAGCGGGTTGCCGTAGATGATCAAAAGTTTGTGCTCATCAAATTGAACTTCTTGAGGAGTCTTTGGGTTGAGCACGGCGATTCCGGTGCATCCGTCGTTGGTCAGCAGATCTTCATATCCCCAGAGGATACTTGTGAGAACTGGCATATCGATATGTTCTCGATAGAGATCAACATGTCCACCCGATTCGTGGTCGTGGCTGGTTTCCAGAACGACATCAACCGAATCACCTAATTGTTGAATCAAGTCCATGAACAGCGGGAACAGAGCTTTGCGAGATGCTGAAGCCATAATCACGGGGACTTTGGCTTCGCTGTCTTCGTCAACGTAGGTGTCGTACCGGTAACCTTGGGTCGGTTGTATTTTCAGATCCAGAGAAGGGCGGACCGCATCAGTAAGTTCAAAGCCATCGTAGCGGCAGATATCCAGATGTTCTGAAAGTCGTTCGCGGTTGATGTTCTCAAAACTGGCGAATTCTTTGACCAAAGGTACTTGGTCTGATTCGTTAAACACGTTGTGGAAAAATTCTTGCAGGAATCCCATGGGACTTCTCGGTATCTTCATCATTTAACTCAATTGGCCCTTGCAATACCTTCGCAAGGACGCAGGGCTTTTTAGAACTCTGCATTCAAACGTAGGTTATGATTGAGGACACAAACCCGTTTTGGGCAAGTGGACAGTAATTCGTGGATTGGTACCGCGCAGCTGGTGTAAAAATAGCTACAATCGTTACAGGCCAATTTCGGCAATCCCAGTCTTTTACGTTTTTGCGATGAATGAACTTTCGAACGGTCCGACTTCACGAGTTGAGCAGCCGACCATTAAGACTTTGCGTCTGATAATTCGACCGTTTGATCTGTCTGACTCTGACGAAGTCCAACGAATCTGCAGCGACAAAGAGATCGCGGCAAACACCCGTACCGTTCCTTATCCTTATCCCGAGGGGGCGGCCGAGTCCTGGATCGCCCAGCATCCCGAGTTTTGGGCTACCGGACGTTCGGCAGTTTTTGCAGTCGCGCTGCCGGAAGAGAATAATGTGATCGGGGCGGTTGGCTTGGAAATGAACGAAGAAGACCATCGGGCCGAGCTTGGCTATTGGATCGATGAGAAATATCGTGGACAGGGATACGCGACAGAAGCGGCGATTGCGATCGTGGAATTCGGATTTTCGTACTTAGGCTTGCACCGAATCTTTGCACATCACCTGGCTCGAAACCCGGTTTCGGGCAAAGTGATGGTGAATGTGGGAATGCGTCAAGAGGGAGAATTGCGGGGGCATGTTAGAAAATGGGGCGTTTTCGAGGATATTGTCGTTTTTGGTATCTTGAAAACCGACCCGCGAAAAAAGCCGCTTGTTCGCATCGAAACCGCCGGCGAATCCTAGAATCACAGGGCTTGGGTCGAAAAACTATTCTGGGGTGGGAATTTCGCTAAGATTATTAAGCTCCAATCGAATATCACCTAAATGTCACTCCGCATCACTTTGAGCGATCAAAGCGGTCGGCCGTTGAAACGCAAAATTTAACTACTTGAAAGGATTGTTTAATGGATTCTGACCGTCAGGGCACGCGAGTCACGTTTTTGGATCAAACGGGAGCGAAAAGCGTGGAAGCGGTTGTTGCCGATACGGTGACCGTACGCAGAATTTTGCCAAACATCATTACCAAGATGAATTTGCCCGTCGTTGGCCCGGATGGCCAACCGATGAGCTACAGCCTTGATCACAAAGAGGGCGGTCGACGCTTGAACGAGGACCAAACCTTAGTAGTGGGTAACGTACAAGACGGCGACCACCTGATCATCTACCCCGAAATCGTTGCCGGAGTTGATATCATTTAGGCGGGCTCAAACTCGCGGGCGGTTGGCTTTGTTTTGTCGACCGCAGCGAGCATGTTAAATCATAACGTACAGTCACGTCTTTTTACCCAATCTCAATCACTCATGCGAAAATCTCCTCGCGAGCGACGACTGAATGCCGACTTTCGCGGCGTTGTTGAACTTCGTAGTCAAAGTTCTATTTTGGAGTTCGATGCGAAAGGCGCGCCTCCCGAAAAATACCGTTTTAAGTTTAACGGGAATGGAGTCGCGCTGGATTCCAATGGCGAAGTCGTAACGCAGCGCGAACATATCGTGATCGTTGAACTAGGCGCGGCTTATCCACGACTGGTTCCCAATCTGGCTTGGCAGACTCCGATTTTCCATCCCAACATTTCAGTGGGAGGTGTGGTTTGCCTGGGTGGCTATGGAACACACTGGGTTCCCAGCTTGACGCTTAGTGAACTGACAATCATGTTGTGGGATATGATCCGTTTCAAGAACTATGATTCGGAAAGTCCGTACAACCGCGAGGCGGCAGCTTGGGCGCGCGAGAATCGAAGTAACTTTCCTTTGGATCGTCGACCGATTCGCGATCAGATTAAAAACCCTGAGGCATTTAGTGCGGAGATCGTTGAGGCGGGAATCGAAGTGGTGCCAAAAAAGAAGGATGAAGAACCGCAAGACATTATCTTTTTGGACTAGCTCAGGCTGTTTAGGTGTTTAGCTGGTTTACTTGAAAACAAAAACGCTGCACTTCATTATCTGTATGACGATGAAATGCAGTTGAAGATCCCATGGACATGAATCGGAGTGAAAAAACGAACGTGGCAACCGACTCAGATCAACCGGAATTCTTTATTGACGACCAGGATCGCTATTCGCGGTTGCGGATGATTGGCTGGTGGGACCAGTCGAAAATCTCCAATGCCAAAGTGTTGGTGGTGGGCGCGGGAGCGTTGGGTAACGAAGTCCTGAAGAATCTGGCACTACTGGGCTTCGGTAATATTTACATCATCGACATGGATACGATCGACGAATCCAATTTGACTCGCAGTGTTCTTTTTCGCTCTGCCGACGCGGGGCAGCCCAAGTCTTCGGTCTCAGCTAAAATGTTGCGGGAGATCAATCCCGACTGTCAGGTTTATCCTTTAATGGGAAATGTCCTGGCTCATATCGGGCTAGGGTTGGTTCGCGACATGGATGTTGTGTTTGGCTGTTTGGACAATCGCGAAGCTCGTTTGTGGGTCAATCGCATGTGTTGGAAAGTGGGGACTCCCTGGATTGACGGGGGTATTCAAGAGATTAACGGTGTGGCTAAAGTTTTTCGACCGCCTCACGGTTCCTGCTACGAATGCACCATGACCGAGATGGATTACAAGTTGATTGCGCTGCGGTACAGTTGTCCGTTACTACGGCAGGAAGAGATTTTGCAAGGTAAAGTTCCGACTGCGCCCACGATCGCCTCAATGATTGGAGCTTTGCAAGTTCAAGAATGCCTGAAGCTTATTCATGATCTACCAACGGCCGAAAGTTCTGCGTTGGTGTTCAATGGGATCGCAAACCGGTTTTATAAAACTGAGTTTCCTGTTAACCCGGATTGCATGTCGCATGAATTTTACGACGAAGACACAGTTTCACTGCCTTTGAAATCTGAATCCTGTACGCTGGACGAGTTGTTTCGTCAGTTCCAGCAGACGACGGGAAAGGCCCCAACGTCGGTCGAGTTGGATCGCGATCTGGTGGTTGATGTAAAATGTAGTGCATGCGACCGGGTTGATGTTGTGAATCAGCCAAGTTGTTTAGTCGGTTCCGATCGGGCACTTTGCCCCAAATGTGAACAGCCGATGACTCCCACCTTGGTAAACCGAATCCGAGCTGACGAAACGGCCAAGCTGGCTTTGAACCTTAGTCAGTTGGGAATCCCACGGGATGATATCGTCAAAATCCATACGGGGGAAAACGCTGATGCGGATGGCCATGATGGCGAAACAGACAGCGAAGTGAACTTTGTGCATTTGACTGGCGATGCCGGTAACTATTCACACGACCTGCAACGGTTTGTGTGAAACAATAATCAGAAAAGTTGATGGACGACGAAATCCAATTCGGCGAAGTGCAATATGACCAACCCGACAGGTCTTTGAGGCCAGATCGGGATGGGCACTATGCCGTTGTGGTTTGTGGCAGTCCGCCCGATGGGGATTTGCCTATTTTTGTCGACCTCGATGTGATGCGTGACATGGAAGCTCATTCGCAGACCGACACAACGGTCGAGTTGGGCGGAGTGCTGCTTGGTCAGCGTTATTTGGACGATCACGATCAACCTTTCGTAGTCGTTACTGATTGTTTGCGAGCCGAGCACTATGAGTCGTCACAAAGTCGGTTCAAGTTCACTCATGAGACTTGGTCCGAGATTACCCGGCAGCGAAGCGGTTATCCCAACGACACTGAGATGGTGGGTTGGTATCACACGCACCCTGGTTGGGGTGTTTTTCTGTCGGACATGGATCTGTTTATCTGTAACAACTTTTTCAGTCGCCCTTTGGATGTGGCGTTGGTGATTGATCCTCGCAAACAGACGCGGGGCTGGTTCCAATGGACGGACGATTCCGCAACCGAAACAAGACAATGCGCCGGTTTTTACTTGATGACCAATCGGCACCGCGAGAACGAACTCGAGTACTTTAGAGATCTTTACAATGGTGAGGCTTCCATGAGCGATCCCCGTTATTCACAAATTGCCCAAAACTCGGGCGGCGGTTCCGCCCCGGTGATTAACGTTTCCGACAATCGAAATCCAATGTTTGATTTGGCGTTGATGGGAATGTTGGCGATGCAATTCATTTTGCTGGCCCTGATTGCATGGCGCATGATGGCTCCACCCGCAGTAGCGGAATCGGCAGGCGATCTGGAGCAGGCTGTCGAGATTCGAAATCTGAACCAGGACAAAAAAGAGCTGCAAGGGTTACTGATCGACTTGGTCGACCCGGAATCGGAAAACAAGGAAAAACTCAACAAGCTGTTTTCCCAATTCGAGGAGTCGCAGACTGAGAATCGTCGTTTGGTTGCCGGTTACGACGCGCAATTGGTGCAGACGGAAAAGATCATCAATGACAACGCGGTGATCAAGGAAAACTTGGATGCGGCGCAGGCGAGTCGAAAAGCTTTATCGAAAGACTATGACGAGACAGTTGCTACGCTCAAAGAAAAAATGGCTCGCATCGAAGAGTTGGAAGCTGGATCTGAGAACGAGCCGGATTCCAAAGATCCCAAGGATAAAGATTCCGAAGAGGCTGGGGGACTCAAATTCGAATTTGGCAACAATTGGTGGTGGGCTTTGTTAGGTTGCCTGCTCGCTTCGATTGGTAGTGTGGCAGGGACTTTGTTTTATATGCGTCGCCAGCAAGCGGAAGGCTACGATGAGGAGGAAGAGTTCGAGAACGAAGGATCCTCCGAATCAACTGAAACCTAAACCGCCTGCGTGGAGTAACGCTTGCTGATAGGTCTGTCAGCATTTCTGAATCATCACTTAACCATGGTAACGAGTTTGAACCAAATCGGATTGTTTTTGGTTTTAGCCTTGTTTGTGCTTTGCGCTTTGTTTTTTTTCAAATGGAATTTAAAGCTTAGTCGGCGAAGGAATAACTATCGACAGCTGGCGACACGCTACGGTGGAAACTTGGTGAATGGTGTATTTTTTGCGCCGAAAATGTGGTTTCGTTACGGGCAGTCAACAGGCTCTCTCGTAACTAGACGCAAGCGTGGCGGACACGAGCACACAATTTTAGCTTTGCTTTGGCCTGACAATCGGCTTCGTTTTCAGATTGTGACCGAAGGTTTTCTGGCTCGTTCAATTTGGGGATCAAGTGCTCAAACGCTTAATGCACAAGAGTTGGGTTTTAATCGTGATTTTTCAATCGCCACCAATAACCTGGAAGAATTCAAAAACCTATGTGTGAAAGCGGTCTGCTGGAAGATCGAACAGCTGGCGAACCAGTTGGGTACTGGGGCAGTTTCGATCAAGTTGAAATCAGGCAAGCTAACCATTACCAAGCCCGGCAAGATCGGCGGTTATCAACAGTTGGACGATCTGTTGCGATTGTGTCTGGAAGTGTATGACGAGTTGTTGTTGACTCAATGCGTAGGCGTCGAGTTTGTGGATGATGAACAGGCGCAGATTTTGGATGACGTTAAATGTCCCATTTGTAGTGAGGTGATTGAACAGAAGATGGTGATTTGCGTCAGGTGCAAAACTCCGCACTGCAAAGATTGTTGGGAGTACAATAGTCACTGTGCGACTTTCGCTTGCAACGAAATGCGGTACTACGAATCGAATTAAGTTCAGTGCGGACGCGGAGCCATCCTCAGTCGTTTATTGCGTTCGCCAGTTGGGCCAACAAAGGGTTGATGGTTTCAGCCTGAATGTCGTGTGGCGGATTCCACGGCCACCATTGGTAACCTTTGTGTTCGGTACACTGAACCTCAACATCTTCAATCAGAGTGGCGAGGAATATTACCAACTCTTTCAGTTGCGGAACGCCGCCGTTACGTTTGTAGCGAACGGTGTACTGTTGCTTGAACACAAAATCGGGATCGACTTTGATTTGTTCTTCGGCGATTCCCGTTTCCTCCCACAACTCGCGAAGTGCACATTCCATTTCCGTTTCGCCCGGATCAACGTGACCTTTCGGAAGATCCCATCGTTTGGGGTGTTTCATTAACAAGAACTCTCGCCTCGATTCCTGGCCGGTCCGCATGATAATAAAGCCGCACGATCGTAATTGAATTTCGGTCATGGCTGGGGCATTCTCGGTGAAGGGTTGTTGTTAAAAATAGGGATGTATTGTTATTCTGATTCGCGACGTTCTCAGCCCTTAGGGCGAAATACAAACTACTGGTGGCGTAAGCCACCGAGTCGAATCGGGCTATGGAGTTGCGGATTAATATCTTACTCGATTGACACTGCTTGAAACAATTTGTGCCCTTTGCCAGAAAACAGGAGACAGCGAATGAAGATTTATACCAAGACTGGTGATCAGGGGGAGACCGGTCTGCTGGGTGGCAAACGTGTTTTGAAAACACATCCAACTATCGAGGTGTGCGGTTCGCTGGACGAGTTAAATAGTTGGCTGGGTGTCGTTCGCAGTCAGATCCAGGATGAGACGTTGCAAAGCCAGTTACTGTTGATCCAAAACGATCTTTTTTGCATCGGAGCAACAGTCGCGGGTTGTCTGGGTGAAACCAAAAAAGAGGCGCGAGTCGCAGAGGGGAGAACTGACGAATTGGAAACTTGGATGGATAGGTTGGATGACCAGTTGCCACCACTGACTGCCTTTGTGCTTCCTGGTGGTACCCAAACGGCGAGTTGGACGCATCTGGCGCGAAACATCTGTCGAAGAACCGAGCGGCAACTGGTCCGATTGATCGAAAGCGAATCCAAGTCCGAGTACTTTCGTAACGAATTAATCTATCTCAACCGCTTGAGTGATCTGCTGTTTCTGTTAGCTCGCACATTTAATGTGGAATCCGGTCAACCAGAAACCCATTGGTTACCGGAATGAGAGCAAGTTTGATGAGGGATACTGATTCACGATTTTCTGATAAGGGTAGGGGTGGATGTCCACGTTGTTTCCGGGCAACGTTTCACTAATTGCCCTCAAGGCTGTGTTTTCCCCCGTCAACGACGTGATGTTGTTTTAAGCTTGCTTGCCATGGCAAGCTTGATTTGGTCTAACTATGTTTTACAAATAGGCTAGCGAAGGTCGCCTCCACCCTGGGTGGCTTTTATGTAAGTAGGTAAAACTCCCATGAAGAAAATCGAAGCAATTATTCGCCACTTTAAACTGGAAGATATCAAGACGTCTTTGATCGAAAACGGTGTGGAAGGTATGACCATCACCGAAGTAAAAGGTTTTGGCCGTCAAAAAGGTCATACTGAAATGTATCGGGGAAACGAATACGCGATCGACTTTATTCCCAAAGTCAAGATCGAGGTGGTCGTTCAGGATGAGATTCTTCGCAAGGTTGTCGATACGATTATCGAAAAAGCTCAAACTGGCCAGATGGGTGATGGCAAGATCTTTGTAACTGACTTGCAGGAAACGATTCGAATTCGAACTGGTGAGACAGGTTCCGACGCGGTTTAGTCAGAGCTCTGGCTGTTATCAGCAGATGCGAATTTCAGATGGCCGGATTTTCCAGGACTCGGGATTTATGTTTTGCCCGATCTCTGAGCTTTCCGGCTATTTGTGTGCGCTTTTATTTGTGATGAACGTTTTCAACTTTTCGTTAAGGTGGTGCCTAGGCGAACTGTTTTGAGAACGCCCCTAACTCCGATCCCAACTTATGAATTCAAGTTCCGGTAACTTTCGACCTAGCGTGCTATCGGCGCGAAAGCTTTGGTCAAAGGGGCGCGAGACGATTCAGGCGCGGCATGATGCCGGAGCCACGGGGTTACAAACGGTAACTGATTTTAGCGATCTGCTCGACAAAGTTCTGATGGGGCTTTATCACGCGATCGTTGAAGAAAAACCGGACTACGAAAACCGCTATGCTTTGGTGATGCACGGAGGGTGTGGGCGTCGCGAGGTGGCGCCGTTTTCCGACGTTGACTTTATGCTGCTGTACCAAAGCGAGTTGACGAAAGAGGTCGAGGACTTTGCGCGTCAATACGTTCAAGACGTGAACGACTCAGGGTTGGATCTGGGGTTCAGTTTGCGGACACCGCGCGAAGCGGTCAGTTTGGCTTTGCAGGAACCAGAGATTTTTACCTCGCTGACTGAGTCCCGTTTGTTGGGTGGGAACGAGGAGATTTTCAAAAGCTATTACAGTCGCTTGAAACGCTTTACCGGTCGACGAAACAGTAATTTAGTTGCCAGCGTGATTCAGGCTCGTGAGATCGAGCGAAACCAATTCGGGGAAACGGTTTATTTGCTGCGACCGAATATCAAGCGTTCACCCGGTGCGCTGCGCGATATACATCTTATGAGGTGGTTAGGATTCCTGCGGTTTGGCGAAAACGACTTCGACGCTTTGCACCGAGAACGGGTGCTCAGTTCAGAAGACAACAAACTGTTGAAACAGGGGGTCGAGTTTCTGTTTCGTTTACGTTCCGAGCTGCACTTTGGCGAGGGTCGGGCGCAAGATGGGGTAGGGCGGAACGAGCAAGTTCGGATCGCGCAAAAATTTGGCTATACAGGCCGCGATGGGGTGCTGCCCGTCGAAGAAATGATGAGCGATTACTTTCATTTCACCGGCGAAATTCAATTGATTTGCAATCACTTTTCCAAGCTCTGTTCCAATCGGCGCATTTCGGGAAAGACGATTTCCGACCCGATCTCAATGCGAAAGATCGAGCAGGATTTCTGGATGGGGCCAACCTATATCGGTATCGTTCCTGAAGCGATTGACAAGTTGAAATCGGATCTGCCTCAAGTGCTTCGCTTGATGAAATTAGCCAACCTGCATGGCAAACTGATCGATCACGAAACCTGGTTGGCAATTCGTCAGACAATGCGAGTACGCACGATTGCAATAACAGAAGACGCCGCGCAGCGATTTTTGGCGTTGTTGTCCAACACGACAGGGCTGGCCGACCTGTTAGATCGACTGCACGAAATGTACGTCCTGGAAAAGCTGATCCCGCAGTTCGAGCACGCGCGGAGCTTGTTGCAGTTTAACGAGTATCACAAGTATACGGTGGACGAGCACTCACTGCGGGCGGTTCGCAAGGCGACCGAGATGGAGACTCAGCAAGGTGTGCTGGGCAAGACTTATCGAAATATGCGAGACAAGAATATCTTGCACTTGGCTCTCCTGTTACATGATCTGGGCAAAGGCTACATCGAAGACCATTCGGAGATCGGCCGTCGGATCGCCGGCGAGGTCGGGCCGATGCTTGGGCTGGCCCCGGACAATACCGAAGATATTAAATACTTGGTCGCCAATCATCTGGTGATGTCGCATTTAGCTTTGCATCGCGATATCAATGATCAAAATATGGTTGCGGAGTTCGCTGCCAACGTGGGTTCGGTCAGGATGCTCAGCATGTTGTTCGTTCTGACCTGCGCCGATATCGCAGCCGTAGGACCGGGTGTTCTTACGCCTTGGAAGCAAAGTTTGTTGACCGACTTGTATTTGCATGCTCGAAATCTATTGACTGGGCATCTGGGGACTGAGAGCGTTGATGCCCGCCACGAACAGATCTACGAGCAGGTTGCGCAAATTGCTCAGGCCACTCCTGGTGTCGAAGATGCGGATTGGCTGTTTCGGACAGCCAAAAAATTTCCCCGCAGCTACTGTCGCATGCGCCCGGCAAAAGATATCGCCCTGGAGCTAACGGCACTGCGACGAACGCCGGTCGGTGAAGTGCAATGCTGGGTTCGAAAGGTGCCCAAGTCGAACTTGATCGAATTGTGCATCGGAAAGCATGAAAAGCGTCGTTCGGGGATCTTTTACAAGATCACTGGAATGCTTGCGAGCATGGGGTTGAGCATTCATTCGGCCGATATCCGTCCGGTAGGCGATTCTCTGGCTTGGTTCTGGTTTCAATTCAAGGATGTTGATTTTTTGGAATCCCCACCATCACGGTTAAAGGAGATTCAGACTCGGGCGGAGCGAATTGCTTTGGGTGAACAAGTCGGGCCGCCCAAGTTTCGCAAGTCATGGATAGGCGATGGCGGGCCGGCGGGCAAATTGACGTTGCCAAAAATACAAGTCAAAATCGACAATGAATCGGTGGACTCTGCAACTGTATTGGATGTGTTTGCCTATCATCGAATCGGTTTGCTGTACACAATCAGCAAGAAGATTTTTGAGCTGGGGTTGGACGTACGGTTTGCCAGAATTTCGACCTATGGACGACAGATTATCGACGTGTTTTACGTGGCCGATGAGCACGGAAACAAGATTCGAAATCGCAATCGCCAATTACTGATTCAACGAGAAGTGACTCGGGCCATCACAGACTTTTTGAGTGATGACGACAAATGATGAGACTGATTTGGGATGGTGCGATTGAAAATCAAAAAACAGACAATAATCGCCCTGGTTTGGCTTGCTTGAAGCCTGTCGCGGGACAGGACAATTTTCCTTTGGTGTAATTTAATGAATGAAACAGAGATAGCCCCAAACGCTTCGCGAAAATGGTTTTTCCAGGTGCTTACGTTGGGAGTGGTGTTCGCGTTTTTTTTGCTACCGATCATTTTTAACGGAGGGCTGGGACCGGAGCGGGCGCAGTGGAACGCTGCTCAAGCGATACGGCTGTATGAATTAGGGGACAAGCAGCAAGCGATCGAGTTGCTTACAGAGGCGGCGTCGGAATCGGAAGACCCACTGCTGGACCTCCAACTCGCAGATTGGCATCAACAGTTGAAAGACTACGACAGTGGGATAGCGATTTGTGATTCCATTTTGAAACGATTTGGCATCATGGAGGGCAAGCAAGATCCGCCTGCTATCCAGCACCCGTTAACAGAGGCCGAAATTAAAGTTCTACGCGGGGTAATTGTTACCAAAGCCAATTGCCTGATTTGTAAGGGGCAAAAGAATGACGCGTTGCAACTGATATTGGATTCAGACCTTTTGTATAACAACTTGGATCGAGATGGGATTTTGCGGCGCAAGAATGAACTTGCCTACTATCGCGCAGTTTGTGGCCAAGGACTTGTGCAGGCTCGTGACGAGATTGGGTTCGTGTTCAATGAGTTGAGTAAAGGGGGTGGTGAAAACCCAGTCCGCTTTACGGGGGAGGTCTGTTACGCCGTGGGCTTGGTGTCTCGCTATACTGATCAGCGAAAGTTGGCTGTTGAGACGCTTTCGGAACGCATTGGGCATTTGAAAGAGGAATACGATGGGCTCTTAGCCGATTTCAATGGTTCGCATTACATGTTGATGAGCAGTTTTGTGCCCCTTGACCAAGAGAAGTATCAGGATTCGATCGAGAAACGGCAGCGTTATGATCTTTGTATCAACGAGTTGGCTACGTTGCGCTCGGTAAAGGCGTTACTGTTGGAGGAATTGGGGCAGGAAAACGCTGCTTCGGATGAACGTCATCGTGTTGCGGAGCTAGGCCAGGATGCTGAGGCGATTCTCAAAGGACTTCCATCCGATCGATACTGTTTGTACCTTCTGAAGCAAGGCGCGACTTATTTGGACACAAAAGGTTATGTTCGCGCCGGATGGAATGACAGCAACGGGGCGGCTTTGCGGGATTTGAACTTGGCGGTTGTCGCATTAGATGTATTGCTTGCCAGCGAGGATACTTCATTGCCGAACTCGGCCGAGCTTGATTTCAGCTGGTATCGAGAGTTGCCAAGGACTGCAGCGGTGATTCGTTACCATCGAATGCAGATATACATAGCCGAGTCATGCCCTGAGTTGGCAGCTCAAGAAAAAGAAAAGATCGTGGCACTAGGCTTTGAGCCCGGCGACGATCTTTTCTAAGAAGTGTGCGAGTTGGTTGGTGTTGGTTGAGATTGCTGCAAACAATTAAAGTTTGATTGCGAAATCAGCTTGCTTTTTTGATCGAGTTACCGCGAAGTAAAAAGTAACCGCCGATAACAGAGGCCAAGGCCAATGCGGTCCAAACTTCGGGAGTAAATGATTGGGCAGAATTGCCAAACCGCTCTGCACTGTGCAATATGTTGTCGAAAATCTTTTGCATAATCTAGTCTCCAAGATAAGAATTACTGAAGCTTAGGTTTCAGTTCTGGCAGCAAGCTCTTTTTTCGGTAATTTTTGGGAGTCGATTCCCCACGACTCAATACGGGTTATAGGGCCTGAAAGGTTTAGCCGAATTAAACCTGAAAACCATGAGCCCATTGGTATTGAGATCAGGGGATTAACAAACGGAAAACCGCTGGTACTGAGGCGAGGGGTTACTGTTCAGCGGTTTTGGATACAAGTTTGTGGGAGGGTGTTGTGGAAATATCCAAAAATTGGTTCAAAAGTCCAAAAAATAGGGTCCAAAAAAACTATTTCTGGACGACAAAGATACGTATTGCAATTGGTGTCAGTTCGCTATAATCGCGTCTCACCAAAAATGGCGCTGTAGCTCAATTGGTTAGAGTACCGGACTGTCGATCCGGTGGTTGCGGGT
>CAZDBA010000085.1:6962-21855 GCA_964503615.1 uncultured Pirellulaceae bacterium | reverse complement strand
AAGATATTGCGCAATAACCAGATCTGATGTTCCACCTGCTTCAACGATTCTTCGACGCCCTGCAGTAACGAGTTGCCGGCTTCGATTGGTCGTTGGGGATGACGAATACGATCAAACAGCATGAACCCGCCGACCCAGATCAGCGCGGGTATGGCCAAATACCATGTCCACGGCAACCCTATTTGTTTCCCCATGATGATCCAGACCGGTATCAGCGCGATGGCCACAGCGACTTCCAAAAAATCCCGGCGGAAAATCGCCGAACGGAACGTCTGGTGGGATCGCTGGATTTCGGTCGCCAGCAAATCCTGGTTAATCGTGACATGTGTGTGGGACGACTGCGCCTGCCAGGCCTGCTCAAATTTATCAGGTTCCATGAGGATCCTCCTTCAGTAATTCAGCGAGCGCTTTTCTCGCGCGGTTGAGTTTCACTCCGACGTTGTTTTCGGTGATCCCCAATACGTCGGCCATTTCTCGGTAGCTCAATTCTTCCAGATGCAGCAATACCAGCGCCGCATCAGTCTTCGGCAGTTTTTGAATCGCCTGATAAAGTTGCCCAATCGCTTCACGTTGTTGAAGCTGTTCTTTGGACGAGTCGTCGGTTAGTGCACGCGCTTCCAATAAGGGTTGTTGCTTTGACCGGCGTGGTTTGTCTTTGCGATGCCAATTCATCGCCGTTTGAAGAGCAACGCGATAGAACCAAGTCGCAATGCTCGAATTGCCTTCAAATCGCGGCAAGGATCGCCAGGACTGCAGCAGGATTTCCTGAGCCAGATCCTGAGTTTCCTCGCTGGTAAGTGTGTATGCGCGGGCGACTTTCATGACCGAAGCGCTATGCTGCTCCAGCCATTTCAGAAAAACCGAATTTTGATCACCGTCATGCATCGAGGAGTTCTTTCGCGCCTGCATTCTTCACCAACTTCGCGACAGGAAGTGCGTGAAAACGTGAGCTACAGGTATTGGTACCTCGAACAGACGCCTACTTACAAAAAACGTCAGATTTTTTTTTAAACATGCGCCGCCATCGATCGACGACCTCTCGTTGCCGAATCGGCGTCAACGGTTGATTTTGGACCTTGACGAACTAACGACTAAAATCGACTCTCGAAGAAGGTCATGCTTGTCGGTGAGCCCAAACTACACCCAACTCTAATAGCCCAATCTCTGGGCAAACCATCTTCCAGCGCGAACTTCTTTCTTCGCCAATTTGGCACTTCCGTTTTTTGCCTCAATTGTTATCCTAGGTCAGTTTTGCGCTACGAAGCAGGACTGCCGCCAAAAGAAGCGGGAATTGCAACATAAAACACCACTAGTGAGTCGCCCTCGTGCCACGTCGTGACGATATAAAACGAATTCTGCTGATCGGCTCTGGCCCCATCGTGATCGGCCAAGCCTGCGAATTCGACTACTCCGGAACTCAAGCCTGCAAAGCCCTTCGAGAAGAGGGCTATGAGGTCATTCTGGTCAACTCCAATCCCGCCACCATCATGACCGATCCCAGCACCGCGGATCGGACCTATATCGAGCCGCTGACCTGGCAAGTCATCGAGAAAATCATCGCCAAAGAAAAACCGGACGCTTTACTGCCGACTTTGGGAGGTCAGACCGGTTTGAATCTGGCGATGGAGCTTCAGGAACATGGTGTACTCGAAAAATACGGCGTCGAAATGGTCGGCGCTCGTGCGGACGTGATTGCTAAAGCCGAAGAGCGAGACAAATTCGCTGTCGCGATGAACAAAATCGGCTTGGATGTTTGCAACGGTGAGACCGTCCACTCGCTGGACGAGGCGCGACAATTCATCGACGAGATCGGTTTGCCTTGCGTTGTGCGTCCCAGCTTTACCATGGGCGGCTCCGGTAGCGCGATCGCCTACAACCGCGACGAGTTCGATACACTCGTCCAGCGCGGACTGGATCAATCACCGGTCACCGAGGTGTTGGTCGAAGAGTCCATTATCGGCTGGAAAGAATACGAAATGGAGGTCATGCGCGACCTCGACGACAACGTGGTCATCATTTGTGCCATCGAGAACTTTGATGCGATGGGCGTCCATACCGGTGACTCGATCACCGTCGCGCCAGCCCAAACACTGACCGACAAAGAATATCAACGAATGCGTGACGCCAGCCTGGCCGTCATCCGGGAAATCGGTGTTGAAACAGGAGGTTCGAACATTCAGTTTGCGATCCAGCCAGACACTGGCCGTATGATCGTGATCGAGATGAACCCGCGAGTCAGTCGCTCCAGCGCTCTGGCCTCAAAAGCGACCGGATTCCCGATCGCAAAAATTGCGGCCAAGCTTGCCGTAGGGTATCGGCTGTGGGAGCTAGCCAACGATATCACGCGTGAGACAAAAGCTTGCTTTGAACCCACGATCGACTACGTCGTAACCAAGATACCACGTTTTGCATTCGAGAAATTCCCAGAAGCCGATTCGACTTTGACCACGCAAATGAAAAGCGTCGGCGAAACGATGGCGATCGGTCGCAGCTTTCGCGAGTCGTTCCAAAAGGCGCTCCGGGGCCTAGAGGTCGGGAGTTTCGGATTTGGCTGCGATGGCATGGACTTATGGGGAACTGACGAACAACCCGATCGAACCGAAATTCGAGCGATGCTGTCCCGCCCCAACGATCAACGCGTATGGTACATCCGCTATGCGATGAAATCGGGCATGCCACTGGAGGAGATCCACGAGCTAACGCATATCGACCCCTGGTTCTTACACCAGCTCCGTGACATCGTCGCACTAGAAGACGAATTGCGAGCAATGGACGGACTCGGTTCTGTCGACGCCGCCACAATGAAACGAGCCAAGCAGTTTGGGTTCTCCGACCGACAATTGGCCACCGTTTGGGATTCTACAGAGACCGAAGTCAGCAAGGCGCGTCGTGAAATGGGCGTTGTCGCGACTTTTAAGTCGGTCGATACCTGTGCCGCTGAGTTCGAAGCTTACACGCCTTACTACTACAGTACCTACGAGGACGAAGACGAAACGCCCGCCAAGAAACCAGACACCAAACGGATCATCATCCTGGGTGGCGGTCCCAATCGAATCGGACAGGGAATCGAGTTCGATTACTGCTGCTGCCACGCCAGTTTTGCGTTACGCGAAATGGGAATCGAGTCGGTAATGGTCAATTCCAATCCGGAAACTGTCAGTACCGACTACGACACCAGCGACATGCTTTTCTTCGAACCGCTGACGGTTGAAGATGTGCTCAATATTTGCGACCGAGTTCAGCCGGACGGAGTGATCGTTCAGTTTGGTGGCCAGACTCCGTTGAACCTCTCCCGAGCATTGTTGAACGCGGGAGTTCCGATTATCGGAACCAGTGTCGATACGATCGAAGCGGCCGAAGACCGGGAGAAATTCCAACGGCTGCTAAGTGAGTTGGACCTCCAGCAGCCCGCTAACGGCATCGCTCGCGATATGAATCAGGCTCGCAATGTCGTCACCGAAGTCGGCTATCCCGTACTGGTTCGACCAAGCTTTGTATTGGGCGGACGAGCGATGGAAATTTGTTACGACCAACCCCAATTTGAAAAATTCGTAGTCGAAGCGTTTCTGGTTGCCCAAGGCCAACCGGTGCTGATCGACCGCTTTCTCGAAGACGCAATCGAAGTCGATGTTGATTGTATCTGCGACGGTAATCGAGCCGTTGTCGCCGGGATCATGGAACATATCGAAGAGGCCGGCGTACACTCGGGTGACTCAGCTTGCTCGATACCTCCTTACAGCCTGAAACCAGAAACGATCGAGGAGATTCGTGAATCCACCATTGCCATGGCGATGAAGTTAAAAGTGGTGGGACTCATGAACGTCCAGTTTGCCGTTAAGCGCGAGAATGGCAAAGCGATCGTCTACGTGATCGAAGTCAATCCGCGAGCCAGTCGCACCGTTCCGTTTGTTGCCAAAGCGACCGGTGTACACGTCGCAAAAATCGCAGCCAAAGTAATGGCTGGCATGACGTTGGACGAACTGGGCATCGACCAGGAAATTCGCCCCGACCAGTACTGCGTCAAAGAAAGCGTGTTCCCGTTTCGGAAGTTCGTCGGCGTTGATATCGTACTGGGCCCCGAAATGCGTAGTACTGGCGAAGTCATGGGAATCAGCCCCGACTTTGCAATCGCGTTTGCCAAAAGTCAACTTGGGGCAGGAGTCGTTCTACCCGGTTCCGGTCGCGTATTTATCAGCGTCAGTGCTCGCCACAAAGACACAGCAGCAAAGCTCGCCAAACGTTTGCACGGACTGGGCTATGAACTCCTCGCAACCGACGGAACCGCAAAACGGCTTGCTGAAGAAGGCGTTCCGGTCGAGCGAGTCAAAAAGATTATCGAGGGCCATCCGAACTTGATCGACCACATGAAAAACGAAGGGGTCGATCTAATCCTCAACACGCCCAACGGAAAAGGCGCGAGAACCGACGAAGGTCGCATCCGGGCAACCGCCGTCCAACACGGGATCCCTTGTATCACAACGATTCAAGCTGCCGAAGCGGCTGTTTCAGCACTTGAGGCTCTTCGCAACGAAGAGATGCAAGTCGAAGCACTTCAGGACCGTTTGGCAACAGAATTGGCCGGTGCCAAATAGACCAATAGCACTTACTTTAGATGCGCAAGCTTCTGAAATGGAAACCCGACGCATTAGCGAGGAACGCGGCAACACTAAGTCTTACTTCGGTTCGACCTCGCGTGTCAGCGTCATCACCTCACCTTCGTTGATCTGAATTTCAAGATGCATGGTGACTTGCTCACCCGGCTCAATCAGAGCGGATGGTTTAAACTGCCACATTTTTTTCGGCATCTCACCATCGGTGTAAATACCGTCAGACCAACTCTCTGCCGCGACCGTCCAGCTTGTAGGGTCGCTCAACTCGTACTGCTGCGTCTCACTTCCCTGCTCTGTCCAAACTCGTTTGAGTCTTATCGTTACCTCATCTGCAGTTGAATTGAACACTTGGATTCCAGAGATCGCCAGCCCCGAACCACTTCGATTAGCTTTCGAACGAATAAAAACATTTTCTAACGAAACCCCAACGCCACCTTGAACCGCATTGGGTGCAAGTGCTTGCTCAAACTGTTCGGCGTCAGCATCATCGACTCCTGCCCCTTTGGCGGCAGCTTTGACCGCATCTACGTTGAGTATTTGACACTCGACCACTTCTGGAACCATCCGTTTGCTTCTGTTGATACCATCATGACCGACCGTAACTTTATTGACGTTGATCGTAAGTAACACGGGCAGCGAATAGCCGCTAACCAACTGTTCCAGAATAGAATCTTTTAATTTGTCGTCTGTGACCTGTGCGAACCGGAGTTCGGCTCCGTCCAAGCAGTAAAATTTGATACTGTCTTGAAAAGAAGGCGTAGCTCGTGTCCCCAGAAATTGACGCATAATGCTCGCGCGACAAACAATTTGCTGTTCTCCTTCTTCAAGATCCGCCATATTAAAAAGAGCCGTTTCGGGGATCACGACCTCGGGGGTATCCGCCTGATCCGTTTCGTTTTGAGAAAAAGCGAACTGAGTAATCGAGAGGGAGAATAGAGCTAGGAAGACAAGCAGTCGTAATTTCGGCATAGTTCTTTTTTGCTTTGGGGTTGGTAAACTTGTATCGCAAGATAGACGCTTTGAACTGCAGACAAGTTCCAACAATCCGAAAAAAATCTCGCTTTGGCCAGTATGGTATCCTTTTCCGAGTTATCCACATGAACCCCAACTGCTTCTCACTATTTCTAACGTTGGTTGGATTCTTTGCCGCCTCCGCTTTGGAAGCCCAACAGACCGAAACGTCCCAATCTCACACCTCTGAGGATATTGTGCCCGGAGTATCTTACGAATTAGCCTCGCAGCGCAAGAGTGCAATTTCAGAGGTCGAATACGACCTGTCGTTCGACCTCTCGGAAAAGACTGAGCCTATACCATCTTCAATCAAGATTCGTTTCGCTCTTGCCAATTCGGATAACCCGATCGTTCTGGATTTCAACGCGCCCAAAGCAAACGTCCAATCGGTATCACTTGCGACGATCGGAGGAAACGGCGAACCGGAAACGTCAACAAAAGAAACGACTTACTCGATCGAAAACGGGCACATTGTCCTGCCGGCTGATGAGTTGATTGCGGGTAAACATGAAATCAAAATCCGTTTTATTGCCGGCGACCAGTCACTGAACCGCAACGAGAACTTTCTCTATACGTTGTTGGTTCCCGATCGCGCCGCTACGGTCTTTCCCTGCTTTGACCAACCGGACATGAAAGCCCGATTTCGCTTGAGCCTGACCTTGCCCGTTGACTGGACCGCTTCGGCCAACGGCGCCCCTCAGACAACTCGGTCCATCAACGCCACCTCACGCGAGATCGTTTACAAGCAAACTCTACCAATCAGCACCTACCTGTTCGCATTTGCAGCCGGCGAATTTCAGACTGTGACCCGTGAAATCAACGGCCGCAGCGTGACTATGCTTCACCGCGAACCGGACGAAGAAAAAGTCGAACGAAACCTCGACGCTATTTTCAAAACTCACGAGTTCGCGCTGTCGTGGATGGAAGACTATACCGACATCAAATACCCGTTCGACAAATTCGACTTTGTCCTGATCCCCTCGTTCCAATACGGCGGAATGGAACACATCGGAAACATCTTTTACAACGCCGACCAACTTTTCCTGGACGAGTCGGCGACCAAAAACCAGAAACTCAATCGAGCAAGTTTGATCGCCCACGAAACGGCGCATATGTGGTTTGGAAACCTGGTGACTATGAAATGGTTCGACGATGTATGGCTGAAAGAAGTCTTTGCCAACTTTATGGCGGCCAAGATTGTCCATCCGAGCTTTCCCGACATCAATCACGACCTCGGCTTTATGCTCAAGCATCATCCAAGTGCTTATGGCGAAGACCGCAGCCAAGGAACCTATCCGATCCAACAGAAACTTGAGAATCTCAAAGATGCCGGAACGCTCTACGGTCGCATCATTTACATGAAAGCCCCCATCGTGATGCGGCAACTGGAGACGATGATCGGCCAAAAAGCGATGCAGAAGGGACTGCGTGAATACCTTAACCAGTTTCGATACGACAACGCAGTTTGGGACGACCTGATCAATATCCTCGATCGCGATTCCAGTATCGATCTAAAACAGTGGAGCAACACCTGGGTCAAAGAGGCCGGTACGCCAGAGTCCAAAACCGAAATCGTCGCGGGTGAGACCGATGCGAAAGTGCTCAAGATCCAACAAACACGAACCTCAGCCAACAAACAATTTTGGTCACAACAAGTCGACGTCAAAGTCGTGGCAGACAACAAAACGGTTTTTGAAACTCGGCAGATGTTAGAAGGCGAAGTCACAACACTCGAGTTGCCTGCCGAGGTTGACGACTACGATTTTTACTTAGCCAACGGTTCGGAACTAGGTTACGGCTATTTCCGACTCGATCCGAAAAGCCAAAAATTTCTGCTGCAAGGCGTCCAATCGATATCTGACGACGTCACCCGCGGAGCGGCGTGGATGGCACTCTACGAATCGTTCCTGCGAGGCGATGAGTCGAACGAAATCCAAGCCGGCGAGTTTATGAACGCTTTGATCTCAGGCCTGAAAACCGAAACCGAGCCGTTAAATCGTCAGAACATTCTTGGCATGGTCAGTACCGTTTACTGGAAGTTCATGTCCGCCAAGGAACGCGTCTTTTTTGAAAAACAGATCGAAGACGAACTGTGGCGGCAGATCGATTCGAAAGAAACTGAAATGGATGCGCGTTCGGCTTACTATAAAACGTTGGTCAGCATCTGTTCGACCAGCGATACCCTTTTGCGACTGTATACTATTTGGGAATCGGAATCGGACGTAGCGGGTCTGCCGCTTTCAGAAAACGACATGATCACTTTGGCTTACGAACTGGCCGTTCGAAAACCTCAAAGTTGTGAGGCGATTTTGAAACAGCAACTGGCTCGGATAACCAACACCGACCGAAAGCAACGTTTCCAATTCGTCTCCCCTGCCCTCTCTCCAGACCAAGCGACACGAGATCGCTTTTTTGAGTCGCTTGCGAAAACTGAAAACCGACGGCCGGAGCGCTGGGCACTAGATGGCCTCAACTACCTGCACCATCCGCTTCGCGCAGAGCAATCAGAAAAATATATCCTGCCCAGCCTCGAACTGTTGGAAGAGATTCAATCAACAGGCGACATCTTCTTTCCCAAACGTTGGCTGGTTGCAACCTTTCATGGACACCGCTCCTCTTCGGCGGCCGCGATCGTCACCAATTTTCTCGAACAGAACCCGAGTTACCCATATCGACTGCGTAACAAAATTCTGCAAGCCGCTGATCTGCTACTTAAATCCGCCAACTAGCGACTGCCAAAAGATGTCTCTTTTAGCGAAGCAAAAACATGAGACCATCAACGCGATCTTGCACTGCGATTTCTGAACTGAAAGCATCTTGAATTCTCGTAGAAGTGTCGGGGATTAGTACCAAATTGTAGTTCGCGTTGCGGATGCTTGCAAAAACGTACTCAAGTAGTTCACAGATGCAATCCCCGCTAGCATCTGCCTTAGCGTTGCTTTGAAAGCCGCCCTCTGGCTAGAATCCCCGTCGATTCTGAAAACCCTACACCTACACACGAAATAAGTATGAAGCTGGACCAGCGCATACAACCTATTCGATTGATCATCTCTGATGTCGATGGCGTTCTCACCGATGGTGGGATCTCGTTCGATAACCAAGGGATCGAATCGAAGAAATTTCATGTGCGTGACGGAATGGGAATCAAACTTTGGCAGCAAACCGGTCACCACTTCGCGATCTTAACCGCGCGATCTTCGCATATCGTTAAAGTCAGGGCGGACGAACTCAAGATCCCGATCGTCCGCCAAGGCTTTGAAGACAAACTACCCATCGCCCAACAGATCATTCAGGAGCTGAACCTAACCGCAGAAAACGTATGTTATATCGGCGATGACTTGACCGATCTTCGAGTCATGAACATAGTCGGCCTGGCCGTTGCCGTTGCAGACGCAGCTCCCGAAGTCCGAACCGCCGCACACTTTACAACGAAGCTTCCCGGTGGTCAGGGTGCCATTCGTGAACTGACCGAGAAAATCCTACAAACGCAGAAACGCTGGGACGAGTTAGTGCGTAGTTACGTCGGAGCCTAATTTACAACAGACCCAAACCGGTCTGACCAATCGACTTATTCGCAATTGGAAAGGAATTCAGTTGCCCAATCGGATCAACCCTATCGCGCAGTATTTAATATGGCTGGCAATTTCCGTCAGTTCATATCTTGTGTACGCGCGATTTGTGGTTCCGAAAATCGAAGCCGACGCACACATTACCGAACGCACTTCGCCAGTTCGCATCAGCAGCGGCAATCGAGTCGATCGCAAACAGCAATTCGCACACCTCTTTCCCACCGACGCCTGGGAACTCGCGCCTTGCAAAGTCCTCAAAACCAGCCAAGGAACCGTTCTGTTTCAGGACTACCAACCTTACGACGATGGTCGCGTGGAGGTCTTTCCGTTCACGATGGTGATCCGCGACGACTCGGTCGAGAAAAACAGTCCAGATAATCCCGACGAAAAAGAACCCGTACCGATCGTGCTCCGCAGCAGCCAAAAAGCGGTTTTGAAGTTCGAAAGAGCTTTCAAGCTGGAAGGCGGCGATCCAGGCAAAATCCAGCGCGGGCAGTTGAACGGACAAGTCTCCATCTACCGACCGGCCAGCGAGATCGGCGCGGACGATGATCTCAAAGTTCTCACCAGCAATGTGCACCTTGAGAAACACAAAATTTATACGCTCGATGATGTTGAGTTCGAGTTTGGAGGTAATCACGGTTACGGTCGCAGCTTGGACATCGAACTTTCTCATGACACTCCGTTGGAGGCAATTAACACTGACTTTTCCAAGATCAACGGTGTCCGCAGCCTGAAACTGGGCTTTCTGCAACGGCTAAGAATTCATCCTACCCCAGAAACAGAGAAACGGCAGAGCCGTTTACTAGCTGGGCAAAAGGCTCCGCTGGAAGTTCGCTGCCAAGGTGCATTCGAATTTGACTTTGCGCGACAACTGGCAACTTTCGACAACAACGTATTTGTAAAACAGCTGGACGAGACGGGACAAAGTCTGCAATGCGACAATCTTGCGCTGATGTTTGATTCCAAAGTCTCTGGCGACCAACCGCTTACGCAACCCAAGGAAACCCAATCCGGTTCACAGAATCTACAACTACGCCGCATCGTCGCGACGGGACAACCAGCGATTCTTAACGCGGCGGAACGTGAGGCGCGAATCTCGGCGAACTATCTCGACTACGACATGTCCCTTAACCGCGTTATCGCTCGCCGCCCCGAAGGGGTTGAGATGATAATAGGACAACAATCCTTTACCAGCAACGAACTCGAATACCGAATCCGCGAGGACGGTGCGATCGGTCCACTGATCGCCAACGGCCCTGGCAGCATGACACGCTACAAAGATGGAAAAGGGTTCTCGGCGCAGTGGACAAAGTCGCTTTCCATTCAACCGGAAACCCAAGACCAAAAACGGATTACGCTCGGCGGACAATCAGCAATCACACTCGATCGTGACACGACGATCGCCGGTAACGACATGCAAATTTTGCTGTGGGAAATCGCCAAACCTGAAACGGACGTGCAGCTTGCACAATCGAAATCGAAATCTGCAAATTGGAAATACCTGCCTCATCAATTGCATGCCGAAGGCGACGTTCAAATCGAGTCAGCTCAAATGGCGGGTACGACCAAGAACATCACGCTTCGCTGGCCTAATCCTACCGCCGCGGATATTACTCGATTATTCACGCCCGAAATCGAATCCGAAACCGATCCTGAGATCACACCCTATCGTTCCAGCAAGATCCCTCTACCTCAGATCATTCACGAACACGCTCCCACCAACAATCCGGCGAGTCAGCCCGTTCGTGTCGACGCTCCGATCGATCCAAGAATCCGACAAGTCGTTTTCACGCAACCAGCTCAAACTGTTCAGGAGTCGAAACCGAGCAACAAGTTTGTCTTCGATGGCGATCTGGTCGAAGTCGATTTTTCCGGGCATGAACGTAATGCAAAGATTCAGAAGCTGATCCTGGAAGGTAACGTTACCGTTCGCGAATTGGACCCTGAAAACCCTGACGACGAACCGGTCGAAATCAAAGGCAATCAACTTTACATCATCCCACAAGAGGGAGCACAAGACGAAGACATTTACCGCATGAACGTTAGCGGTAACGCCAGCATCTTTGGCAAAGGACTAAACCTGTCTGGTCCCGAAATTCATTTGGATCAAGCTGCTAACAGACTCTGGGTCGTCGGCCGTGGCTCGATGGATATCGAGACATCTGAGCAAGAACAACCGACAGACCAAACAAATACCGTCAACACTCCCGAGGCTGCCCCTGATGCACCCTCTGTCAAACCGCAAAATCTTACCATCACATGGAAAGGCGGCATGATCTTTGACGGACTGAAAATGTACTTTGAGGACAACGTTTCCGCAGTTGGAATACAAAGCAACGAAGACGGACAGCGTTCGCAAGTTCGTTCGCTGAGCGAGGGCTTAAGCGTATTACTCAGCCGACCAGTTAACTTTCGCAAACTCAAAGGAGGGCGGGATCAGGGCATCGGCAAAATCGAAATCCACGAGATGATTTTGGTCGATCAAATCGCCAACGAAAAACGGGCGTTTACACAAGCTCCCGCTGATTCCGACCGTGCACCGGTTCGCCGGCCCGTTGTCTTCGTGAAACAAGACTTCGATCCACAAGGCCAGCCAACTGCGAAACAAAAGATCATCGTTCCCCACGCGTCGGTCGATGTTCGCTCTGGCAACATGCGTGCCGCCGGGCCCGGTACCGTTATGAACTGGCAAATGGGAAAAATGGAGCGAGAGGGTACCGCCATTATTCAGGTATCCGCACCAACCCAACCTGATGTCACAAGCTCGGAGAAAACGTTTGTTCGCGTGAACTTTGACAGCGTTTTAATCGCCAACCAGGAACAAGGTCGTGTTCGTGTCGACGGCAAAGTTCGCTCTTTGTATGTGCCTGTTGACAATTTTGACCAGCAATTCGATCCGGACAATCCGACTCGACCCGCTGGTGCAATCAAGATGACTTGCGATCAAATGGAAATCGCGCAGTGGCAACCTAGAAACCAAACGGAAAAAACAAGCGAATTCACCGCGCGAGGTAGTTCAGTAATTGTAGGAGACGACTTTCGCGCGACCGGATCTCGGATCGACTTCAGTGAATCCAAAGGCCTTTTGACACTGGAAGGTTCACCGCGCGATACAGCGAATCTGACGTACATCGAACCGCAAACCAACAACCAGCGAAATCTGGCCGCGGGCAAAATCCTATACCGCCCTGAAGATGGTTGGACCGATATCCAGAATGTACAAGAGGCATCGCTCGAACAGAAGGGAAGCCTATTCGGCAATTAGTGGATGTTTGAGAACTTTGCCAACTCGAAACCAATTTCGCGCACCGCAATGATGATCGTTGCGTTAGCGTTGTTGGTCGGATGCCAACCGCTTATGACCAATCGAATCAGAGACCGTATCAGCGCCTCGAACGATCGTGATTGGGCGCCCGAAATGGCGACTCTGCCAACGGCGGACTTTGTGGGCGACACCGTTCACATCCACAATATTCGCAACAACCAGTATCTGTCAAAGGACGATTTTGTAGTCAACCATTACGACCGCACCATTCCTATCAGCGACATCCAGTCGGTCGATTTCATTGTGGTACCTTTTAAGCAAACGCCAGCCCTGGCCCATACGCTGCTGAGCTTTGGTTTGCGTGATGGAACCTACCTGAGTGTGTCCGTCGAAGTTCGAAAAGAGAAAACCGAAGCGTTCAACCCTCTTCTGGGACTCAGTAACCAGTTTGAGCTGATGTACGTCGTCGCTGATGAAAGAGACGTGATTCGGCTAAGGACTCAACATCGAGAAGATTTGGTTTATGCGTTTCCAACCGTTGCCAACGCGGAACAATCCCAGCAACTGTTCTACGACGTGATGCAACGCGTCAATCAATTGGCAGTGCAACCGGAGTTCTATCATTCGCTGGGCAACAATTGCACAACGAATTTGGTTGGGCACGTCAACAATCTCAAAACCGAAAAACTTCGTTTTAGTTGGAAGGTTTTACTGCCTGGATTCTCAGCCCGGTACGCCTACGACAACGGCTTGCTCGACAACCGCATTCCGTTCGAAGACTTGGAAATCCTGTCCAATATCAATGAACTGGCCGCTCAACATTACGACTCTCCCGATTTCTCTCGGCTAATTCGCAGTAAACGTTATCTAATCGAACGCTCGATTGCCCGAGCCAATTCGAGGCAGGTTTTTCGATAACTAAACCCTGCGGCTCAGTCCAGCCGAGATAATAATTCGCTCGCCAATTCACGGATCGAATCGTCGGGATGTTTTGCCGATTCTCGCAAAAACGATTCGTGGTAACTTAGATACTGATCCAACAATGTTAGTGCTTCCAATCGTCGGTGAATCAACGACGGTTCATCGCTGCTCAACCAATCGAGTTCAATGCCAACCCAGCAACTGGCGAGTGTTTCATGTTGGTGCAAATGAAAACGCTTGACCAAATCGAACGTCAGCTCGCGCGTCTTTTCGTCCTGCGAAACAAGGCACTCCCAAAGCAGAATGACATATGTTCCCCGCTGAGCAATAATGCTATCTCTCCAGCGATAGGATCCATTCTCGCGATGATCCGAGTTACATAGAATCGCTTCCAGATAAGCTGCATTTCCTTTTGGTTTGATCAGTTTAAGAGCCCTTGAGGCACGGTATCGCACATTGCCGTTTGGATCTTCAATCGCCAAACGATGAAGATCATCAAAGGCAGCCACAGCCGCTTTTCCGGACAACACCGCCGCACACCTTCCCCGAACTCGCGGATTTGAGGAGTTGTTCATCACTTGGACGATATCCGGAATACCAATCGGACCAATCGCCACCAAAGATTTCTTAATTGCCGTTGAGGCGTATCGATCTTTCTCGTCCAAATGGTCCAAAAGAAAAGGCACCCCGCGTAATGCCGACTCACCCATTCGCCCCAAAACTTTTGCGGCGAGTGTTCGAAGTTCCGGCTCTTTCTCATTCAACCCCGCGATACCAAGATCTATCGCTCGTTCGATTTCAACTCCTCCACCAGCCAACATCCCTGCCACTTGAAGCTGAACAACCTTGCGATCACTATCCAACAAAGGTCTTAGTCTTTCAACTGCCGATGTCTCGTTCACGCCATGAAACATTAACGCGTTAGCCGCCGCTTCCTGAATCGTTGAAATCTCTGAGTCACCATTTATCAAATCCGAAACCGACCTGAGAAACATTTGAACCGCAATTTCGATCAACTCATCGGTCCGATCATTCTCCCGATTCCAAGAAGTGCCACTCATCCGACGCAGCAATAATCGACTTGGCTCTCCGGGTGATGCCAAGAACGACTGAATAGTCGGAAATGCCACATCTCCAACACGCATCAGAGTCATCGCTGCCAATTGTTGAAAGTCCGAATCATCGTCCATCAGCAACGACTGTAACGGAGCGATACAAGTCGGCGATGCAATCAATCCCAGCAACATCGATGCGCGATTGTCGGCGCGATCGCTTTTGAGCGCCTGTAGCAAGAACGGAACCAATTGCTCGCCATCAAGAATTAGTTTGTTCAGCTCTACTTCCGCGATCTCGTGTTTCCACGGAACTTTCACTAGTGATTCGATCGCCTGAGGCCATTCAGCCTTATCACTGGCGTGCTTAAACAACTGGTCCAGCCACGTATCATTCGTTGACATTACACCTCCACTAGTTGAAAAGCGATTGGATCACTTCACACAGCCAACAATCCAACA
>CAZDBA010000085.1:0-6862 GCA_964503615.1 uncultured Pirellulaceae bacterium | reverse complement strand
CCAACAATCCAACAGGAAAAATCGAGCCAGTTACTCGTTCAAGACAAAAGCGCGATCGACTTTATTTAGCCGGCCAAAACCTCTTGCAAAATGCTTTCAAATTCGTCGATCGTGAAATCCATCTTCGCTGATGCTCGAGCGCAGAACTCTTTTTCGATCTCTGCCAACTCGCCGTCGGCCGCCATCAATTTGATCATCTCTTGCAACAGATGGACTCGATCTTCACGACTTTCTGGAATCGTAATTTCGATTTGTCCTTCGGCGATCCCAACCAGTGCGACTTCGAATTCTTCGGTGGGCAGATTTAATGCTTGAGAGCGATTGACCAAAAACTTGATCTCTTCCTCAGTAAATTTTCCGTCGACCGCTGCGAGATTGACAAGGTTGCTAAAAAGTTCGACTGGATCCATGTTTTTGCTTTCGATTATTCAAGACCACTGCGCGAGAGTTCGCGACAGTTTGCAAACCAAGTTCGTTTAAACTCGGCGAATGAAGTCTGCAGCATAACTGCGAACTTCCTTGCCGTTAAGTACGTGGACCATCCGTAATTGCTGAACAGTCGAATCGCTGAAGCGGGAAAGCGGCAAATGTACAAAAGCTTTCCCAAATCGCTTGGCCAATTTTCGCCATCCGCTGCCCGGCGGTGCACTGCTGACCAACGCAATATGTTTGCATTCGGCGTGCAAACATGCCGCCGCCAACAATCGCTCTTCCAAAGTCTCTGTAAAATCCAAACGCGGATCTTGCCAGATATCGGGGATTGCGATTGGCGGATAAAGAAACAAAGCGCCGCCGTAGTTGGCCAGGCAAATCCCTGGACCAACCGCTTCTTCTGAAAAATCGGTCGCGTAAAACGCCAATGTTGATTCGTTCTTGTGCTCGGCGAACCAAGTCGTCCGCCAAGGATACTCGCGGGGGTCGGCGGGACTGTCGAACAACATCACGGCCGCATCCAGATTGCCTCGGTTGGGCGGAATTACTTTGACGTAGATATCTCCGTCGTACCAATGTCTGAGCGTGTCGCGGATGTCGATGCCATCTTTGATACTCGTGGAGAACTTTTCCGTCTTGGCCAAGTCGTTGCCCATCACTTCGCTGGCGCGGTCAAAAACGGACTGCCTGAAATTCTCGATGATTTCATCCTCCGGCGGCCAACTACATTGCGAGAACGGGTTCCATTTCTGTTTCCAGTCTCTGCTTGTTTCCTTGTCCGGCTTGGGAGTCAAAGACAAATTCGACCAAACCAGCGGCGGACCGGGCAGCCGACTGACCATCTCGGCCACATCACCAAAGCCACCATCAAACGGAATTTGAGCACGTTGGATTCCCATTTTGACCTCGTCCAAGCCGATCGGAATGCTCAACGAAAACTCTTTGGCTTGCTCCAACAGTTCGATCGCATATCCGTCTCCGGCGATCTGCTGAGCCGCTTTGACCAGTGTCGCCAATTGGGGAGTAAAGCAACCGTCCATCAAAGTCAGATTCCGGGCATACTTGAGGACTTGGACCAAAAGTTTCGGCGTGATCTTTCTGGCTCGGCTTTTGTATTCCTCCTGATACCGCGTTCTCGCGGTGAGGAGCAGCTCCTTGATCCCGTCGATCGACAGGTTCTCGTCGCTGGACAACTCACTGCGGGCAGTCTCGTAAAGCTGCGTTACGAACGGCAGCTCGCCAAGCATAAAATAAAGCGTCTGAGGATCGACGGCATACGTCTCACAGTCATTGGAGGGTGCATGCTGCGGACATTTCAGCTCACGGTTTTGAAACGATTCACGAATCCACGGCCAGTCGAGAATACTGCAGACAAACAGAATCCGCTGGAAATCAATCGACAACTCCCGAAGTTGCCAAGCCATGTAGTCCATTCTCGCTTGCCATTGCTCGCTTGGCGAACGATGCAAATGGGGCAGTACTGCGGCAGCGTATTTTTCTATGTTCGATTTCTTTAAAGCGTAAGGATCAGGCATCGTCCGTGTATGCAGCTCGTACTTGGCGGTCTCCAAATCGATAAAACGATACGGAAGATGTTCACCCATCGCCGTTCGCAACGCGCTAATTACCGGCTGGCATGGGTCGATCGGCACATAACTACAACGAAGCGATTCTTCTCCCTCGTGCTGCTCGTCGTGTTCGTGGGTCGAATCCTCTTCTCCACCAGGATTGGCTCCGGCCTGGTCGGGCTGCCACTCGGTTTGGAATCGTTTCTGCTCGCGCTGGAGAACGACGCTGGGAGTTGGCAAGTTCAGAATCTGTTTGCAAACTGGTTCACGAAACGAATCGGGCAGCGGGATTGCCAGACAGTCATAGTCGTTGGCCAACATGACTCGCCGCACTTCGACCGAGAAATCACCGCTACCATGCACAACAGGCAAAACGGTCACGCGCGGGCCGATTTTGAGAATTTCGCTATCCATCGTTAGTCTATTTATCTCTCACAAGTCGGTCGCTAAAAGTCGATCTCTTCGTCGTCATCGATATCTTCATCGAGCCCAGGATGCAGTGGGTCTTCTGATTGAAAAAAGAAATCACCAAAACCAAGTGGAACAGCTTGGCCACCCAACGTTTCCTTGCGTGTTGCTGCAAGCCGTTCGAGGTCCAACGCCTCTTCGCCCAAACATTTTTCGAGCGCCTCGCGCCAAGCGTCATCTTTGGCGACTGGGTGCTCGGGATCCTGCCCAATTCGTTTCATCGCGTACCGCAGCATGTTGATCCCATCGCGAATGGAGAAACTTAATTTGAGCTGGTGGGAATGTTGCAAGAACTCGACCGTCATGGCCAGCATCTCCGCTCCGCAAAACGGCAGGTGGTACTTTAAAATCGCCATCTCGTCTTCTCGGCTGGGAAAGCTGAGTGAGAGGGTCGGTTGCAGGCGACTTAAAATATAGTCCGGAATCTCGAACGTCGATTCGTCCTGGTTCATCGTGACCGCACAGCGAAAGTCGGGATGCGCCTTAACCGAGATACCGGCCACAATCGATTCGATATAACGACGATGGTCCAGCAACGGAGCGAGCGAGGCCCAAGATTTCTCGTTCATCCGGTTTCCTTCGTCGAGGATACAGACCCCTCCTCGAATCATGGCGGTGACTAACGGCGAAGCGTGGTAAGCGATTTTTCCGCTTTCGGCGAGTACAGGCGTGACCAAAAGATCCTCTGGCCGCGTGTCGGCAGTGCACTGGTAGATATACAGCTCTTGCTCCCGCTGTTTGGCGGCGGCCATCGCCAGCGCGGTTTTGCCAATACCCGGTGTACCTACCAAGCGCGGTGTGAGTGGAAGGTCTGCATCGTCGACAACGATCCAACAAGCCAAAATTTGCTTGAGGATTTCGTCTTGGCCGATCCATTGCCCACTAGATTCATGGGGTTGGCTTAGGTGCAGTTTTACGCCCTGTACTTCTGCGGTAGTTTTTGTCATTGAACGGTTTGTCTAAAAGTGGGATGAGTTTCTGGCCACAAATTTACTCAGCCCGGTTGGTATCACGTTTGGCCAGAGCGGCATTGTAGTAAATTTCGCTGCCGATGTTGGCGAAAGTGAAAAACGATCAATCTAAACTGTAAGGCTCCAAAGATCGGACCTGCAACAGTCGCCTTTCGCGCCCCGCGAAAGTTGCGCCTGGCTCATCTTTCGACGGAGAGGCTGTGATTTTATTGGAAACCTGACGCGTAATTGAGAAAACTTGCCTTCGTCCTCGCTAACGTGTCGGGTTACCATTTGTGTCCAACGCTTTGAGGAATTCGACCAAGTTTTCGATGTCTTCTTCGCTCAATTTGAGCGGCGCAATCTCCTCCGAAAGAAGCGGGTCGTCTGGCGCTCCGCCTCGATTGTAAAACTCGACAACCTCTCGCAAGGTGGCGACGCTCCCGTCGTGCATATAAGGAGCCGTTTGGGCGACACCGCGCAGGCCCGGTGTTTTGAATTTGAAGCGGTCTTCGGTTTTGCCCGTGAATTCCATGCGACCAACATCTCGATCGGCTTGTTCAAACCCGACACCTGTGTTGTGAAATTCTTGATCGGAAAACGTTTTACTGCTGTGGCATTTCCAGCATTTTCCGCGACTTTCGAAAATCCACATCCCTTGCCTTGCCGATTCATTAAGCGCTTCGTAATTGGCACCGCGAAACTGGTCGACCCCACTGTTGCCAATCAGCAACGTCCGTTCAAAACTTGCGATCGCTTTCCCAATCGTTTCAGCACGAATAGCGGGTTCGTCTGATTCATCAAAAGCGGCGGTAAACAGCGCCACATACTCTTCGTTGTTACGCAACCGGTCGATCGCGTCTTGTATGTTACTGCCCATTTCTTTTGGGTTGGAAAGCGGAGAGATCGCTTGCTCTTCCAACGATTCAGCTCGGCCATCCCAAAACAGGTGCGAGGCATACGCTTTGTTCAAAAGCGATGGAGCGTTTCGCTCACCGACTCGACCGTGCAAACCGATCGCCTTGGGGTCTGGATTCGCGAAACCATGATCGGGCTGGTGACAACTGGCACAGGAAACGGTGTTGTTCTCGGACAAAATCGGATCAAAAAACAGCTTGCGCCCCAAAGCGACTTTTTCTTCAGTCAGCGGATTGTTGGCGGGAGCTTTCGGCAGCCCTGACAACCCCCTCGGAATATCCGCACTTAAATCGATTTCCGGTAGATTGTCAGCAGGCAGGATCGGTTGCTTTTCCTGCTCCGATTCTTGATCGGTATCCTGTTGCTGGATGGAGACGGGTTGCTTCGGCTCCGAGGGTAACCATTGCATGCCGCAAAGTAAAACCACAACAACACATAGTGCACGAGTAAAGATCATCTGATTTCTGAGGTTAAATGCATATTCGTTTGGACGAGAACGCTAACAGTCAAAGCCCAGTCCCGAGTCAAGCGATGGAGCCCCAGTTTAGCCCGCTTGCCGCGTCGCATCCAATGACAATCTCAGAACTGTATCCAAAATGGTATCGTGTTCAACGAAGCAATCAAAATTATGTTCCTAATTGGTTTCAAGTCCGTTTGTTGCGGACTCCAGCTCTTTCAGCCGCGCCCGGTAAACGTCTGCCTGATTCTCGTTTCGGCCTTCGTAACACTGAATAAGTAGTTTGATCGTTTCCTGATCGTTGGGGCGATCTTCCAATACGGCTTCGAAACTTGCTACAGCCTCTTCCATTCGTGACAATCTCATAAATGCTGTGCCACGAGTATGCAGTAATGAGCTTCTGAACACTTGGCTTCCCTGTCCCGTTCCCAACAATTGAATCGCTTTGTTCACGAGCCCAAGAGCTCTTTCCGCGTCTGGGTTTTCCTCGCTAGACAGAAGCGCGAAGGCAAGATTATTAAGTAACAAAGGATTGTTGGGAGCTTGGGCTACCGCCCTTTCAAAAAACTCGATCGCTTTTTGATAGTCCTTGTCTTTCAAAGCCTTAGCACCGACATCCGATATCACGCTCAGGGGTGCCTCGGGATCGTTACTGGGATCGTAGATTTGACGTGCTTGCTCAGCGAGTTTTGAATCACTGTTCACAAACCAAGCAAGCTTGGTGAGTGTCGTTGCCGATTTTGGATTCTTTTTGTGTGCCTTTTGAAGTCGTGCCAGCGCCAACTTTTGAGACTCTTCGTCCATAGTTGCAAATTCAACATGCTCTCCAGCCCATTCGGCGTAAATTTCACCCATCGTAGCATTGAGCCAATTTTTTCGCTCATGCCTGCCTGTTAATATCTGGCGGCTATATTCAGATTCCAGATCCTGAATGGCGGTTTCATAGGCTTCTTTGACCATCAAACATCGGACAATGTCAGTCCAGCCAACCACCCATACCCGCGTATCATCGTTCTCGTTCTTTTCCAGTTTCGCTTTGAGTCTCGGGTAGGCGGAGTCAACGATAGAACTGTTTTTTTCTGGCGTTCCTCTTTGATTGTTGAGTTCGATCAGCGGACGATAGTACTCAACTTCGCCCTCGAACAACTCCTCGTACAACCGATAGGCCGCGTCGATGCGATTTTGAGCTTGCAACACTCCGGCCTTGATCGCTTTGGCAACTTTTTCGTTGGGCATAAGCGTTAAACAATGGTTTGCCTGAATCAACGCTTTGTCCTGGAAGGATGCTTTCTCGTTCTCTGTTTGTGCATTTCGAGCTCGCACGAAAAAATACTGAGCAAGAACCCGGTGAGCTTTGAAATATCCAGCCTCGTCCTCTGGAGCCAATTTCATCAAGATCGCGAGCTTTTCCGGATTGTCATCAGGGTAGGATAGAGCAAGATCAAAAAGATAGTCTTGGTTTTCAGGATCAAGCTCACTCAATTGCTCCAAACAGTCTCGCTTTGTTTCGACCATTTTGGCTATTTGTTCAGAAAGCTCGCGCGATTTGTCTTCCAGCTTTTGCCAGCTCGGATGTTCTCGATTCAGCCCTGCTTGCTCGCGTCGGATCTTAACCCTCTCGGATTGAAACTTGGCTCCTTGACGATTTGCATCGTCCAACTTGGCCAGATACTCGAGCTCAGTTTCATTTTGGGCAGTTTCGTCCGGCGATCCACACCCTTGGCCTGCTATCACGATGACCAACGCAAGCAAGCTTAATTTCACAAACCGATGGCTGGTGACCATCTCGCTCAAAAGGCGAATCAACGGTCTTAAAAAGGAGATACTATCTAACATGAGACTCACTGAATTGAGATGGAGGGAAACTGTATGAACAGGAATCGCAAACTGAATTTTAGCCCAGCATTCGCATCGAATCCAATGAGATTCTCAGAACTGCACCGCAAAAGATAGTAAGCTCAACAAAGTAATCAATAATAATCCGGAAAAAGAATTCCACGTTTTGCAATCGCCTTGAACGCTATGCCGTTTCCATGAACCCGGGTTCGGCCTCGCTCCCGCAATTGACA
>CAZDBA010000084.1:0-21997 GCA_964503615.1 uncultured Pirellulaceae bacterium | reverse complement strand
GTTTTTCTCCTTGCAAGATTTCCGTTTGGACTCGGGTGAGCCTGTCGTGTTATTAGCCGTTTTGGCGATAGCCACGGTTGAGATACCCTTAACCGAGGCTAACGCCAAAACAACTTAACTCACTGTTTGGTTTTTGAAGAAAAGGAATTCGAAGAACTGCAAAACTACCACTACTACGTAAGTAGATTTGCCGACAAGCTGATTGAGCTCATTCCAGTTGAGCTCATTCCAATGAAATAGGCGGTGCCTCGTGAGTACGAGAACACCGCTTATTTTTTGTTTCCATTTGTTCGGTGTCGGTGATACTCAACCGGTCATTCTTGCTCTTCTGCAATGGATGCCTTGATGGCAGCGATTAATTTTGAATATTCTCCGGCGCCCGAGAGGCCTTTTTCGTTGGCTGCTTCAAAACTCTCAAGGTTCCCGTGACAATGCTCTGGGAATCTTTCAAAAAACTGGATTAACTCTTGGGTAAAATCACCGATTTGGCCACCCATTCTTAGACGAGATCCGACAAATTTTTCCCAAAATTCAATCAAAATCGGCAAGCATTCAACTGCGTATTCGTCGTCAAGTGTCGAAGTGATTAGGAGCAAACGTTGCAAACGCTGCAACTCGTGTTCTGTACGGAAGTTTCCCCATCTGCTTTTCACTTGCTCAAGAAACCCTGGCGTTCTGGGAGCAACTTTCGCAACTGTGAGGGGCATCTTGTTGTAGAAATCATCTTCCGTGTTCAAAAAATTCGACGAAACCAGTTCCTCAAATGGTGTTAAATCTACATCTTTGATTTTCATAGTTGAAAGCATTTCTTCGAGAATTCGAAGCAAGGCTTGCTCTAGGTCGATAGAAGAATCGCCGCTTTCAAGTCGACTCGCCATCGCTTCAACAATTGCTTGAGCCGACGTGTCAGCGTCAGATTTTAATGAGCGAAGTACGTAGAAGTTTCTAGCAATTCCATCGAGACTATGTCGAGTGCCATTAGCAATCTCATGGGTAATCAAATCAATGGCCTGACTGGACGAAAGCGATGCAAAATACTCACGCTGTAAACTTGAGAACAGCCTGAGTTTCTCTCCGCTGATGACTGGATTGCGGCGACGACTGACTTCCATCAGTGTCTCGACAACTTCTTTGTGGTCAGTCTCTTCTTCGAGGTTCATTAAACCTTCGAGTGCCGGAATCAAAACACCAAAATCGCGTTCAACTTTGGCAATTGCAAGATGCTCTTCGTAAGTTTGATTTTTGTACTTTGGCAAAGATGATCGAAGCCCATTGCTTGGATTACCTTCGAGTGCCCACAGTCGATTTCGAATTTTGGCTACGGCATTTCGATATTCGACGACGCTAATTTTACCGTGTCGAAACAGTTCCCGCTGAAATTCAAGGTCACCTTCAAGCAGTAAGTTGCTTTCGTCAGAAATCTCTCCATCTGGTTGCTCCAGAATCAAGAATTCCGTGATCGGGTCGCTCCTGCGATTGATTGGAGAGTCGGTTCCTCCTGATTTTCCAATCGGTTGCGGGCGAGATATTGACGGTGAGCGGTTCTGTATCAAGCTCACGAAAATCTTTGCGCTCTCCGTCATTATCGGTTCGTCGCCAGATAAACTAGCGTCCCTAATTGCTTTTCCGATCTCAGCGACCGTTTTTTCTCGAACATAGATTAGACCCAGTTGCGGTATGTCGATATTTCCATTTTCGTCAACCGTGATCGGAAAGCCAAGCGAAGGCGGTAATCCAGTGGTTGGGTTTGGAACATGGACGAGAGGTTCATCGTCCAATCCGCCCAGCAAGCCTTCCACAAACACCCCCAAGACATCACCGGAATCGACTTTGTAGTTTGCTCCAAATTCGATTTTGTAGTGCTTTCTCATCATAGATACCACAACGCGAGACATCCCCTTATTGAAAACAGGATTCTTGCCTGCTTCATAGGCCGAGGAGATCTTTTCTTTGGCTTGTGAGACCGTATTTCCTTTGACGTTAATCGGCTTTATGAAAGGCAATGAAATCATGCCGGCCTCATCAACGACAATTGGATAACCCGTTGACGGATTCTCGCCGCTGCCCTCGACTGGCAGATGCACAGGTGGTTGCCCGTCATATTCCCCCAAGACGCCACCCACGAACACGCCCAAGACATCGCCAGGAGCTATCAAATTAGGTGTTGGATCAATAGGCTGATTGTTAACGGTCTCCGGTTGCGAACTATTGGGCAGTCGAACGATTGTTACGATTTCAGTTTCACCACGCGAAAGCGTTAGTTCATTGTTTTTGATTTGGACCGAATTTTGTTCACCCAACTCGCGGATTTCATAGGCGCCAGCGCTGAGCTGGATCGTTTGATTGGTGGCAAGATCCAAAATTTGAATGCGTTCACCATTTTTCGTGATCTCGATTTCGACATCGTCAACTTGGCTGTTGATCTCGATGACGCCTTGGTTAGTCACGATCCTTGTAATTTGCGGGCCATACATAAAACCAAACAGGCCAATCGCACCAATCGCCAATCCGACCAACAATGTGGCAATGAGCTTCCCGAGTCCGCCGGCCGGTTTGAGGCTGACTTTTTCAGCAACGACGTCGGTGTTGGCTGACGAGGAGAGTTGAACTTCGAACGGCCACTCTTTTCTGGCATTCGAAAATGCGAACACAACCGATTCTGAATTGGGCGGACGACGACTGGGCGATTTTTCCAAGAGGCACATCACAAGATCGGAAACATCTTGGGGAATCGACGGATCCATCTCGATTGGCGGGGTCGGTTGGTCACGTTGAATCGATTGCAAAGTCGACAACGCGTTTTCCGAACAGAACGGAAGCTTGCCAAGCAGCGTTTGGTAAAGCATACAACCGAGACTGAACAAGTCGCTGCGTCCATCAAGACTCTGTCCACGACTTTGTTCCGGAGACATGTAGCAAGGAGTGCCTGCAATCATCCCTGTGCAAGTCAGTTGCGGATCTTCGTCCGTTACGCGGACTAATCCAAAATCGAGAATCTTGCATCCGGCGACTCCCAGTCCATCCGGAATCCACACATTTGCCGGTTTGATGTCGCGATGGATCAACCCCAGTTGGTGGGCTTGAGAAAGCGCATCGGCAAGATGTGTTCCTAACGTACGAGTTTGATCTACCGAAAGGTTTTCGGTCTTGGCCAAAAGCTGTTCGAGTGTTTCACCGGCTTCCCAGTTCATGGAGATGAACGCCAAAGGGCCTTCGATTCCGACTTCGAAGATTGATACGATGTTGGGATGGTTAAGCTTGGCGGTCGCTTTGGCTTCGGCCAGGAACCTTTCGCGAGCCGACTCGCCCAACGATGGGCGCAAAATCTTTAGTGCAACCGTTCTTTCGAGATCCGCATCAATGGCTTGGTAAACAACACCGGTGCTGCCTGCGCCCAACAATTCAATGATGCGATACTTTCCCAGTCGGCCAAGATCCGATTCGATTTTTGCGGATTCAAACAAACGTTGAACCTCCGCGGCGCGGTATTCGGTTATGTCAGCGCGTGACAAGCGATTCGTTGATTGGTGCATAGAAAGATCTTCCATGCGTTGCATTAGTTCGTCAACGATTTGGTTTTCCGGTTTCGGTTCGCCTTTTCCGGTCGAAGAAAGCCAAGCTTCGCGAGACAGATCATTCAACGTGTCGCCATCGACTTTCAATCCGCGAATGGTTTCGACGCAGGGATCACATTCGACCAAATGTTCACGGCAATCATCTAATTCGCTTGCGGGGAGCTTTCCGAGCAAAAAGTCGGTCAGCGTCTGCGAATCGGGACAGTTTTTCAAATTCGTCGGCATCTGGCGGCTCCCACGTTACATGAAATTATTAGTTCGTATGGGAGGGTATGCGCAATAAGGAAAAGTTTGTACTGCCCGCGGCACTTTTTTTCCAAGTCCCTATTCTAATTGGTGAAAACCCAACGAAAACCGAGATTTTTATTCCAACAAACCTTCTAGAACTTCGCGAAGCCGCGACATCAATTTTGATTTTGCAGCATAGATCGTCCAAACACTTAAACCAGCTTCTTCGGCGACTTCCTTGGCTGGTCGTCCAGAAACAGCATATTGCTGCAGTGCGTTCCAGGTTAGTGGTTGAAATTCTGGCTTCAACAATTCCATCGCGCGAGCGACTAGGGCCTTTTGATAATTCAGCTCCCAAGTCGATTCGGCCAGCGAAGATTTTTCCGCAACGTTGCTCCAAGCCGATTGGGTAACGTCGATCGCGCCGATTGATTTCTTTCGGCACCACTCACGAAACTTGTTCATCGTCACCGTTCGCAACCACGATCGAAAACTTTTCGTTTGGTCGTATTCAAACGCCGGCAATTTTTGAAACACCAAAGTCAAAACATCTTGGACAAGATCAGAAGCGTCTTGGGGCTGGAGTCCTGTCCGACGTGCCCAATAAAAAATCAGCGGAGTATAAAGTCGAACAAATCGCGCCCAAGCCTGATGATCATCAGCAGCTTTCAAGCGAAGGAGAAGACTTTCTGACGTCGTGTTCATCGATTTGCCTTAAAGAAACTCCTGCCCCATATCGCGTCGACGTCGCAATCCGCGGTCCAAACATTTTTGAGAAATCCGCGCCAAGTGTTGGACTGAGCGGTCCCAGCTTGGTCCTTTTTGTTTTTTGCCGACATGAGAGAAATTCTATAGTTGAGAAATTCTATAGTTTGAATGAGGAGAAGCGAGCCATTTTAGACTCAAAACATGGTGTCTGCAAATATACATGGCTGTCGACACTGTAATTCGAAAACCAGCCCTGTTTAGCTCTGCCACACCTCTTTGGCAGTTTCGGTGAAGTGGTAAGCAGGAATCTCCAAGTGCAAGGTTGGCACCTTCTTCGCCTGATGGCGGCAACGACCTTTGGTGAAACACTAGCATTGGGAAAGCATGCTGCCCAACGGTTCCTGCTGCGAGAACATCAATAACCAACTAAACCTAATTCGCATGCGCACACTGAAGGTGGTACCACGAACTATTCATTTCAGCTCGGACAGACTACAGACTGCTCTTGTTGAAGTTGAATTCGCTTTAATTAATCTTTGCGCCGGCTAGCCAAACGCTCTTCTGGTCGCTTGTGGAATTCTTCTCGCAACACAACATAAAATGCGATGCCTAGCCCCAGCAAAAGAAAGGGAAGGATCCAGTAGCTGATGTTGTAGTCGCCGGAATCTCCATCCGCACCGATTGATGGCAAAGCTAACCCGTTGATTAACCCAGCATCTTCATCCTCGCTATCGGAGTCCTCTTCCGCCTCGTTACTCGCAAGTAGGCTCTGGTTTTCTGTTTCCAAAGTATCAAGTTCTGACTGAAGCGATCGGTTCCGATCTTCAAAACCTGATATTGAACTCTTCAATTTTCGATTTTCCCGTTTGAGTCCGTCGACCATCGCTTGGGTTTCCAGGCTCGGCCCTTCCTCAGAAACGGCACTTACTACCGGAGTCGGTTCTAGATCAGGTTCTGGCGCGCCTGCGATTTCGGTGTTTGTATTCTGATTCGACCTGAGAAACGCAACCTGCTGCACAAGCTCATCTCGCTCGGCTTTCAGGGCATTGAACTCTTCAGTCCTGTCCTGTTGGCTACCTTGTTGAGAACGAAAACTGTTATTCATCGCTTCCAGCTCTTCGACTCGGCTAGCCGCGGTTCTCAAGTCCACGTTCATCGCTTCGAGTTCTTCAACTCGGCTAGCTTTTGTACTCAAGTCCATGTTGCTGGCTTCCAGCTCTTCAATTCGGCCGGCTGCTGTTCTCAAGTCCACGTTCATGGTGTCCAGCTCGCCAGTGCGAGTCTGCAGTTGAGCTGCGACCTCTTGTAACTCTTGACTGCGTGCATCCAGATCGGCTCTCACTTGTGCCAATTCACCTTCTTGCATATTGCCACTGGCAAGTTGATTGCGGAGTTGACTTACCTGTTCCACCATTTGTTGATTCGCAACTCGCAACGATTCAGATTCCTGGTCAAGTCTGGCTTGCATATTTTTCAGTTGCGCGTTTTCAGCTTGAAGCACAGCGACTGCATCGTCGTTGTCCTGAGTAGGACCTATCTTTTTTAGTTCAACAATCTCAGCCATTTTGGCATCGCGCTCTTTGGCTATCGCTGTAAGGCGATTATTAAGCTCACTGTTTTGTGTGCGCAATGCTGCGATGCTTTTTCTTGCCCGCACAAGCGTTGTTCGCAGATCTTCTTGCTCCGGCTCCGCGGGCTGTGGACCTTCTAGCCGAGGCTCTTCGGGTACCTGCGGAGTGGTAGGTGTTCCGGGGAGAGTCTGGATGGGGGTCTCAATTATCGGACCCGGAATTATCTGTTCGCGGTAGGCTGGCCCATTGGGTAATTGCGGAAAAACGGGTTGAGAAGGGAGGACTTGCGGAAACTGTTGCTGGATCTGAATGGGTTGCTGGATCTGAATGGGTTGTGGATTAATGATGGTGCCCGGTTGAGCTTTCAGAATCGAACAGCTGAAAAGACTCATAAGGCAGCAAGCAAAAACCGTGGTCGATTTGGAGAGCAAAGACATCGATGTACCTTGTGATTTGAGAAGGTTGGCAATGGTCCCAAGCAAAGGAAGTGAAATCAGCAGACGGGACGGTTAGGTTGTTGAATCTTAGGGGATCGGTTCCAAATTTAAATGGTTCCAAGTTAACTCACGTCATTAGCAAGGTTTCAGCCTCAACTCTTAATTGGACACACCCCAAGGACGCTAACCTGAAGATTAACCTTTTCTTGGAAGACTGAGGCAACAAATCGGCTAAATCTTGACATTCGGCGTTGAGAAACGCAAAAAAGCCCCTTTGCTGGCTTCGAAGGTTAAATTGGAGATTTCACAGCGGTTCATCCAAAGGTGAGAGCTTTCGGCTTGGATACATTTTCGCCGCTGATTAAACTGTTCGGCTTGCAAGCAGACAAGCATTGAACCCGCCCGAACCCAATTTCAAAAATGCGTTATCTATCATTCGTCAACTTGTTTCCAACCTTGGTCACTAAGCAGATATTTACTGTGGAGACCAAGTGAACGAACGACCGGTAAATTCTGGATCCACAACTACGGTCTCTCCTGCGCTGTTGGGCAAACTGGAACAAGAGCTCAACAAGTTACAGGATGGCGAGCCCCAATTTCCGGCGGCGATCGTGGTGCCAGCGCCACAACTGGATCCGTGGCAGTGGCTGGACGCAAACCGCGAATTGACTCCCATCGCTTGGTCTGAGCGTGATTCAGACGAAACAACCGTCGCGGTAGGTCTTGCTGCCAGTGTCACGGTTGAGCCGGGGCACGAGCCAGCAGAATGTGTTGCGCGTTGCCGAGAGGTACTTGGTTCAAACGAACAGTTACGATTTTTCGGTGGGTTGTCGTTTGATGGTACCGACGCGTGGGCAGAATTTGGTGCGGGCAAATTTGTACTTCCCCGTTTGCAATTGTCAGCCGGGAACCTAACGCTGGCTGTGATGAGCGCAGCGGACGTCGGAGTGGCACGACTTGATTTGCAGAAAATCCAGTTCGAAGTTACATGTGCCGAGGAAAACTTCCCCGCACTCGAAAGCCGCACCAACCTTCCCAACGTTGATGGGTGGCAGTCAAAGATCGACGAGGCGCTTTCTCTGATTCGCAGCGAAGTGATCGAAAAGATCGTCTTGTCCCGTCAGGCAAAAATGAAATTTGCCCAAGCGGTGAACCCAATCGCCTTGAGTCAGCGATTGCAGGCAAATACGAACGATTGTTTTGTATTCTGTTTTGGGTTCGGTGATCGGCAAGCGTTCGTAGGGGCGACGCCGGAAAGGTTGTTTTTGAGACAGGGATCCGAGTTGGTAAGCGAAGTCATCGCTGGGACACGAATGCGGTGCCAAGACGCCAAGGAGGATGAGCGTTTGGCGATCGAGCTGCTGACCAGCGACAAAGATCAACGTGAACACGACATCGTTCGCAAAAGTATTCGTCAACGGTTGCACAAGTTCGTGGATCATCTGGAAGTCGATTCACAAGCGTCGATTTTGCGGTTGGCTCGCAAACAACACTTACGTTCAGGAGTTCAGGGAACGCTCAAGCCGGGTGTTGAGGACGGCATGTTGCTTAAGCGACTGCACCCAACCCCCGCGGTAGGCGGTTACCCAACAGACAACGCGCTGCCCGAAATTTCCAGGATCGAACCGTTTAATCGCGGGTGGTATGCCGCTCCCGTTGGCTGGATAGGATCGGATAGTGCACAGTTTGTAGTTGCGATTCGCTCCGGTTTGGTCGAGGGCGATTCACTTACGCTGTATTCAGGAGCCGGCATCGTTCGTGGCTCAGACCCGAATCAGGAATGGCAGGAAGTCGAAAACAAGATTCAGGATTTCGTCAGCGTATTGGACGTGGACTCGTAATCCGATAAAAATTCGGCCATCCATTTATCTCAGGCACACTCCAGAGGAAGACGATTGAACGATCAACGGTGGGCCAACACCGCGATTAGCGCCTGTATCGACATCGGTGCAGATCACTTCTTTCTCGCCCCAGGTTCGCGCTGCACGCCGTTAACTTTGGCTGTCGCCCGCGCGAAGAACGCGACCGTGGTCCAGCATTTCGACGAGCGAGGTTTGGCTTTTGCCGCGTTAGGGTTTGGCCGCGCCGCAGGGCGCCCCGGCGTTTTCATTTGTACTTCAGGTACTGCGGTTGCCAACGCATTTCCAGCGGTCATCGAAGCAGCCATGGAAAGCGTTCCGATGGTGTTGTTGACTGCCGACCGCCCTCCGGAATTGCGCGGAACGGGAGCCAATCAAACGATCGACCAGCAGAATATTTTTGGCAACTACCCTGTGGTTTTCCAAGAGATTTCTTCCCCCGAAGACTTGGACGAAAATTCTCTAACACAGTCACTTTCGCGCGGATTAGCTGCGACCCAACAAGGGCCGGTCCATTTCAACCTCATGTTTCGTGAACCGTTCACAATCAGTGAGGAACCAAGTCACGAAGCTGTTTTTGATTTCGATTTTGAACCTCAACCAACGAGCGTCGCATCAAAGGGTTCGATCGAAGTGAAAGGCAACGTGTTAATTGCGCTGGGTCGTGCTAGTGTTGAACAGGCCAGTCAGGCGTTGAAGCTTGCTGACCGACTCGGTTGCCCGATTCTTAGTGATGTAACCAGCGGTCTGAGAACCGGTTCTTTTGAGCTGCCAACCGAGTTCGATTTGCCTGTGCCCGATACGATCTTGCATTTGGGAGGTCGCATCGTTTCAAAGACGTGGCATGCATGGGCCGCCAAGTTGCGCGATGAGAACACCAAATTTATTCACGCATCGCCATGTGGTCAGAACATTAACCCCAACCATTTGCCCATTGAGCAACATCAGATTTCGTTGGACCAATTGAACGAAGCGATCAGCGGTCCAACATGCTCTGAAGAATTTCGCCTTGTTTGGCAGCAAGCAGCGGACCAACGAATTGCGGTGGTCACGCAACAACTTGTGGTCGAGGAATTGAGCGAGCCGGCGGTCGCTTGTTTCATCAGCCAAAACTGCCCCAGTTCGTCAGGGCTTTTTCTTGGCAATAGTTCGCCGATCCGAGACGCCGATTGGTTTGGCGTCAAATCAAAAGAGGGAGATCATCCACGACATGTCGCCGCCAATCGTGGAGCCAGTGGAATTGATGGCTTGCTGGCGACGGCAGCGGGCTACGCGGCCGGGCTGCAGGCCAGCACAACTGTTGTGCTGGGTGATCTGTCGGCGCTGCACGACCTCAATTCGTTGTCACTAATTGCCAAATCAAAGTGGCCGTTGATTGTTGTCATCCTCAACAATCAGGCTGGCCACATTTTTGATCTGTTGCCCATCAGTGACTCTCCCTACTTCGAACAGTACTTCGCGACGCCGCACTCTTACCAGTTCGAACCGGCCGCGAAAATGTTTGGGCTCGACTATCGAGAGATTAAAAGCATGAACGAGTTCACGGCCAGCTATGAATGGGCTCTGCAACAGGACCGCAGCCTCGTTCTGGAGGTGAGGACAGATCGACAAACCAATCTGGCAGTACGAAATCGAATCAAAAGCGAGATTGCAAAGTGCCGCGCGAGTTAGTTTTTTTGCATGGGTTCATGGGACATGCTTCCGATTGGGACGAAGTAAGGTCTCAATTGCCCGAATTTGAAACGCGCGCGATCAACATCGAGGTCGCAACCGACTGGCATGGCACAGTTCGGTCATTGACGAGTTTGCTCACGAAAAATTCGATCGTGGTTGGTTATTCAATGGGTGCCCGTTTGGCTCTGGGTATCGCCCTTGAGTTTCCTGAACAATGTGCTGGCCTGATATTTGTTTCTGGCAACCCCGGTTTGGAGTCGGAGACTGAGCGAGCGGAAAGGGAAATTGCTGACGAAAAGATCGCTGACAGGATCGCGGCCGGACAATTAGAACCCTTTCTTCAAAAGTGGTACCAATCCAGCGTGTTTGCGATGTTGCCAGAAGAAATTCGAGACCAGGAAATCGAACGTAAGCTCGGTCGAGATGCCAAACACTGGCCTGAAATATTGCGAGTTAATTCGGTCTCGCAGCAGCCGAACTATTGGCCGCGTTTGCATGAACTTGTGATGCCAACTTGGGTGGTTGCGGGTGAACGGGATGAAAAATACAAAACGATCGCAAACCGAGTTGGAGAAGTTGCACAGATCAAAGTTGATTTGTTGCCCAATTGCGGTCACATGGTACATCGTGAAAAGCCGCTGGAGTTAGCGAGCTTGATTCGCGATTTTATCAAACCGCTTTAGTTAGGGTTTACGTGCCTTGGAGACAGGATGACAATGGTTGATCTGTTCGTAGTACCGGCTTAAGCCGCTTTAGCCGGAAGCGTGCTGTTCCGCCTAGACTCTATAGACCGAATAGACTGTATAGCCGCGGTACTACAAACTCGCAAAACCAAGCTGCTTCCGCTAACGCGTCGGGTTTCCAACTCTGATAACGCAGCTTCCTTTTTATGTGGAACGTTACGAAATATGAAAACTGTTTCTGAAATTTTTGATCCCGACCTATGGCAAGAGCTCCCGCAGTTCAGTTTTTCGGATATCACTTACCATCGTGCCAAGAACGTGGGTGCGGTAAGGATTGCGTTTAACCGTCCGGAGGTTCGCAATGCGTTTCGGCCCCAGACTGTTGATGAGTTGTATACGGCTTTGGACCACGCTCGGCAGTCGGCTGATGTGGGAGCTGTGATCCTGACCGGAAATGGCCCGTCGCCCAAAGACGGTGGTTGGGCGTTTTGTTCTGGCGGCGACCAACGAGTGCGGGGAAAATCTGGCTATCAGTACGAAGCGAAAAATTCGGATGAGATCGACAGCACCCGAGCTGGTCGGTTGCATATCCTGGAATGCCAGCGGCTGATCCGAACGATGCCCAAAGTCGTGATCTGTGCGGTGCCAGGTTGGGCGGTAGGTGGCGGGCACAGTCTGCACGTCGTATGTGACTTGACGATCGCTTCGGCAGAGCACGGAAAGTTCAAACAAACCGATACCGATGTTGCCAGTTTTGATGGCGGTTTTGGTTCGGCTTATCTTGCAAAACAGGTTGGGCAAAAAATTGCCAGAGAGATTTTCTTTCTGGGGCGAACTTACTCCGCAGAAGAAGCGAAACAACAGGGAGCGGTCAATGCGGTGGTTCCCCATGCCGATCTGGAAAACGAAGCACTCCAGTGGGCGGCAGAAATTTGCGGCAAGAGTCCGACTGCCCAGCGAATGATCAAGTATGCATTTAATCTGGCCGATGACGGATTGTTTGGCCAACAGTTGTTTGCTGGAGAGGCAACTCGCTTGGCTTACGGAACTGACGAAGCACAAGAAGGACGGGATGCATTTCTGGAAAAACGCAAGCCGGACTGGTCCGACTATCCTTACCACTACTAATCGAAATACTCCTCAGGATCGCGAATAAATCGCTTAGCAACACTGTGAAGAATTGGATCCTTGCCGCTCGTCCCAAAACACTGCTTGCGGGGCTTTGTCCCGTTGCGATCGGCGCGATGCTCGCAATCCATGATGACAAATTCCATCTGTGGGCGATGCTGGCTGCTTTGGTTTGTGCCTTGTCCGTCCAGATCGGTACGAATTTCTGCAACGACTACTGTGACTTCTTTCAAGGAGCTGACACGGATGAACGCAAAGGCCCAACGCGTGCAGTGCAGGCTGGTTTGATTTCACCTCGCTGGATGTTGATTGCGACCGTTCTGATGTTTTCGATCACGGCGGCAGCTTCGTTCGCGCTGTTCCTGCGAGCTGGCTGGCCTTTTTTGCTGCTGGGCTTGATTAGTATTCTGTTCGGAGTGCTGTACACGGCGGGACGATTCTCTTTGGCTTATCTGGGGATCGCCGATCCGTTCGTGTTAGTTTTCTTTGGACCGGTTTCGGTTGCGGGGACTTATTTTGCGCAGACGCTGGAGCTGGATGGGGCGGCGGTTGTGGCTGGTCTGGGGCCGGGGCTAATCGCGACAGGTTTGTTGGTCGTAAACAACTTGCGAGACATTGACGAAGATCGACTTGCCAATAAACGCACACTCGCCGTTCGCTTTGGAGCCAAGTTTAGCCGATTTCAGTATGCGGGCTGTATCGTGATCGCTGCCTTGATCCCGATTATCTACGCGGGCATGCGAAACAGCTGGGCACCGGCGATCGCTGGGTTGGTGTTGTTGCCTGGCATGTTTATCGTTGCGAAAGTTTTTAAGAATGATGGTTTCGCGTTGCGGCCTTATCTGGGAATGACAGCGGGGCTCTTGCTTTTGTATACCGTGCTTTTTTGCCTCGGGTTAGGTTTGGCATGAACGCATTTCGATTCAAAATTCGATTCGCCAAGCCGATTACACTTCAAGGTCAAGAACAAACCATCCGCGAAGGTGTCTTGATCGAGCAGCGTGGCCAGTGGGCCGAAGCTTCGCCGCTACCTGGATTCAGTGCAGAGACGATCGACGACGTGATCGCTGCCTTGCGTGGCCTGCAACCGCCTCCCGCGTCTTTGCAGTTTGCCCTGGAGTCTCTGGAAACCCCTTTGGAGAGTTCAAAGCCAGCCCCGATTTCAGTGCCATGGAATTATTTGCTGTTGGGTGATCGGAAACAGGTTTTGAACGATGTAGAAAATTGTATTCAAACGAAATGCCGAGCTGTCAAATTGAAAGTGGGCCGTGGCGATCTGTCAGCGGAAGTCGAACTGGTGAAAGAAGTCCGCAAGCGTTTGCCAGACCAGGTGCAGCTACGGTTGGATGCCAATCAAGCTTGGTCGTTGGAAGAAGCGGTTACCTTCTTCGATGCAGTCGAAGGGGTTGACTTGCAATACGTGGAAGAGCCTTTGCAAGACTCTAACCTGCTGGAAGAGCTATATGCTCGAACGGGCGCTCGGTATGCGTTGGACGAGACGTTGTTGCGGGAGCGGCAAATTGAGGCTTGGCCTAATGTCGTGGCACTGGTGTGCAAGCCAACGATTCTTGGTGGTCGCGACAGGATTCAGCAGTTGGTGGCAACGGGCAAGCCCGTTATCTTCAGTGCTGCTTTTGAGTCGGGTGTTGGGGTGGCGCGAATCGCACAACTGGCCGCCGAACTATCGCCTGAACACGCTGCTGGACTTGATACGTTGGACTGGCTGGCAGATGACCTTTTGATGCAATCGCCCAAAAAACAGGACGACATGTTTGTTGTCCCGGCGACTTTGGATGTTGCCAAAGCCAAATTAGAGGCGATCGAACTATGAGCCTGCCTATCCTTGACGCAGCAGTTGCCCATCCCGATCGGCCGGCTTTCGATGACGGCCTGAATCAGGTTACTTACGGAAGACTCGTGGGCAAACTCTCACAACACCAGCGCATGATCGCGAGTCTCGAGCCGGGACAGCACGTTGCATGGTGTCCCAAAAACGATTTTGACGCGTTCTGTATGTTCTGGGCGATCCTGTTGCAGAATTGTGTTGCTTGTCCGATCAGCCATCGCTTTCCTGAAATGAGACGGAAAGCGATTTGCGAGAGGCTCGCAGCTGTATGGTTGCCAGACCATGTTGCCGGGAAAAGTGTTGTCGAAAGTAAACGGGGTGCGGAAAGTAAAACAGACCATGACCCGAGTTCGCCAGCTACCGTCATTCTCAGCTCTGGCAGCACCGGCGAGCCCAAAGCGATCGGACACAGCATGGCGGCCCATATTGCCAGCGCACAAGGTTCGGCTACGAACATCCCGTTGTCACCGGGTGATCGTTGGCTTTGGTCTCTGCCACTGTTTCACGTCAGCGGTTTGTCGATCTTGATTCGCTGCGCCGTCGCCGGTGCGACCGTTGTTGGTGTCCGAGATGATTCGCAATTCTCGGCCGACCTGATCGACGAGCTGGAGATTACTCATCTTTCAGCCGTGAATACGCAACTCCGTCGACTTGTACAGGAACAAAACTTTCCCTCGAAGCACCTGAAAGCGATTCTCCTGGGCGGAAGTAGCGTTGACGAGGTCCTTGTCGATTCGGTTCGCCAGCGAGGCGTTGCGGTGCATACAACTTATGGTCTGACCGAGATGGCTTCGCAAGTTACTACGTCAACGGTCGATGGCAATCCCGCAAGAAGTGGCTCGGTTCTTCCTGGACGAGAAGTCAAAATTGCGGCCGGTGGAGAAATACTCGTTCGAGGTGATACGCTTTGTTTGGGCTATTTTACCGATGGCGAGTTTCAGCCAGTTGTCGATGAACAAGGTTGGTTTCATACCGGTGACTTGGGCGCGTTTGACGAGACAGGTGAGTTGACCGTCGTCGGCCGCATCGACAATATGTTTATTTCAGGTGGTGAGAATATCTATCCCGAAAATATCGAGCGGGCGATTACAAACCTGTTTGAAGTGCGACAAGCGGTCGTCGTGCCGCGCGGTGATGAAACATTCGGCGTACGACCGGTGGCTTTTGTAGACGGCACACTTCCAGCTGACTGGGAAACGAAGTTGCGTCAGACTTTACAAAGCTATGAAGTTCCCGTCGAGATTCTGCCTTGGCCTCAAGACATGGAAGCCGGCATCAAGCCCGATCGAAAGCGGATGCAACGGTTGGTTGAATAGATCTTGAAGAATACGCTGCGCCGAATTTCAAATTCACCTTCAGCATGTCTCCAAGGCAAATGAAAACGATCGTTGGCCTTGTATCTATAGAACCGCATTCAATACGACGCAATTAACTGAAAAGTCGAGCAAGTTTTGGCTGGAAGACAGGCAAGGCCTACTTAGTACCCACGTAGAGAGTGGCGATGCCGAACGTCAATGGGTAGAAGTTCGCCTCACTCAAACCGGCTTTTAACATGCGCTCGGTAAGTTTTTCATACGAGGGAAACTCGCCAACGCTGTCCGGCAAGTAGTCGTAGGCGCTGGAATCGTTCTTCGCGAGCGCTTGACCGACGCGGGGCAGGATGTTTTTAAAGTACCAACTGTACATCCCTTTGATCGGTTGTCGTCGCGGCATCGAAAACTCCAGCACAGCGACTTGCCCGCCCGGTTTGCACACGCGTGTCATTTCTCGCAAACCTTGATCGGTGTTGGCTACGTTCCTTAGGCCAAACGCAGCCGAGACGATTTGAAAATGGTCGGACTGAAACGGCAGTTGTTGTGTGTCGGCTTCCACGAACTGAATTTTGCTGCCACTTCGCTTGCGCCGTTTTTGTTCTCCGACATGTAGCATTTCGTAGCAAAAATCGGCTGCGATCACAGGGACTTCGAAACCAGTTTTCTTCTCAAACGCAAATGCCAAATCGCCTGTGCCGCTGCAACAATCAAGGATCGGGTCGGTGCGGTTGGGAGCCAGCCGCCGAACCGTTTTCCAGCGCCAGTAACGATCCACGTTCATGGAGAGCAGGTGGTTCATCCGATCATATCGGGGCGCGATTTCCCCAAACATGTCGCGAACACGCTGATCAGATTTATCGACGGTCATGAGTTCGGGGCGCTTTAAAGTGGTTGAGATTCGTAGGTTGGTTTGGTTTCGGTTCGAACGGGCTGTCAGTTTATTGGAAACCGGACGCGTAAGCGAAGAACCAGTTTGCCTTCGTCCTCGCTTACGCGTCGGGTTACCATTTGCACTTCCAAGCGTCTGAAAAATGACAGCCTCGAAGCGAAAGGCGACTATGCCAAAACGGTGTGCCCACAGCCTCCGGAATGCAATCGGCGAACCGCCGTTGACAATAACCGAATCGTCCAGCATACATTAACCTTCCTTCCTTGTTGATGCCCAATCGAACCCGGTGACTTGACCGGCAACCAATCGTGAACTGCCAAAAATTCCACGCCTACCTTCTGCCCAGCCTGCTAAATCCCGCCGATTTGCCCGAAATGGCGATCGTGATGACCGATGTTTTGCGGGCTTCGACCACAATGATCTCCGCGCTGGAAAATGGGGCTGCGTCAATTTGGCCACACGCGACGATTCCTTCGGCTCGCGAGGCGGCCAAGTCGACGGAGGGTTCGCTGCTGTGTGGTGAGCGAGGGGGCGTGATCATCGACGGTTTCGACTGCGGCAATTCCCCGCGCGAGTTTAAGCCCGATCAGGTCGGCGGCAAGTGTCTTGTCCACTGCACAACCAACGGTACAGTCGCGCTGGAATCGTGCCGCGGCGCCGCGCGGATTCTGATCGGTTCTTTTGTGAATCTCTCCGCGGTTGTTGAGGAGCTGGCCAAGTCCGAAAAATCAGCCGTGCTGTGTGCCGGTACTGACCAGGAGATAACGGGCGAAGATGTTCTGTTCGCCGGCGCGGTGGCCGATCGTTTGCGTCGCGCGAATCCGGATATCGAGTTGAACGATCAAGCGAAAATGGCTCTCGACCATTGGAGTGCAGTTGATGCACGGTCTCAGTCGGGCCAGTCACTTGCTGCATCGTTGGGCAAGTGTCGCGGCGGAGTTAACTTGTTGCGGTTGGGCTATGAAGCTGATGTTGAGTACTGCGCTCAACTGGACAAGTTCAAACGGGTTCCCGAGCTCGATCCAAAGTCATGGCAGATTCGATAGCGGTGAACAATCATAGACCATTAAAGCAAACGAACATTTCATCTGTGTCTATTTGAGTTCATCTGTGGTCTCAACCCTACGAACGTTACGAGGTTGATCCGATCTGATTTTTTTTACCGCTTGGCGGTTAATCCAGCAGTTTTCCTCTTCTGGCAAAGCGCCTGTTATCATTTTCTTGACAGCGAGGTTGGGATAAAAGTAGAATCGAGAGTTCCACTCGATCTGCAACTATCTTTCCGGATGATCGCCATGGACAATTCACGACGACGCTTGGCTTTTACTTTGGTAGAGCTGTTGGTTGTGGTTTTCATTGTGGGTGTTTTGGTCTCCATGCTGTTGCCCGCGGTTCAGTCTGTGAGAGAAGGGGCTCGGCGTACGACTTGTTCGAACAACTTGCGACAACAAACGCTCGCCATGCATGTGTTTGAAAACACTTACGGTCGGTTTCCGCCAGGTATCAATAAAGGGATTGGAGATGGTAGAAATCTGCGTGGACCTGCGGTCACGCCTCGCCAAACTCAAAGCGACCGTGCACGACCGATTGGTTGGGGAATGTACATCCTTCCCTTTTTAGAGTTGGAAGCCTATTACGACGAATTCGAGGAAACGACTCACGGTTTTGACGGTAACTGGTGGCTGCAAACCGCTCCGGATGGTGAGTATCTCGCCTCGAAAACGATTCGCGTTTTCCACTGCCCCAGCGATAATTCTAAAGACGGAATATTCAACAAACACTGGACCCACCAAACCGTTGTCGAAAGAGGTGCTTACTATACCAAGTCGAACTATGTAGCGGCTTGTGGTGCGTGCAGTATAGTGCGATCGGCCGATGTGGATTCCAGGCGGTTTTGGGGCATCATGAGCCGCAACTCGAGGACGAAGTTCCAGGAAATCGCTGACGGAAGCAGTAACGTGATCATTCTCGCTGAGCGCGGTTCGAGAACGGAACTCGAAGCCGGAAGCACCATTGCCAATCCGCGTATTAGCTATGGTGCTCTTTGGGCAGGAAGTGTTCCTCTGAGATTCACCTCAACACCGAACCATTTGGAGCGAGCTGCTGATCAAGTGGTTATTGGGCGATCGACCACAGGCTCGAATGCTGCCGCTTGGGGAATCAACGGCTTTCGTGGTAACTCGGGGCTTGCCAACAGCGAGCATCCGGGTGGTGCGCTTTTCGCGATGGCTGACGGCTCGACTCATTTCGGTGACGAGAACCTTGCCTTGGAGACTTTTAAAGAGCTACTTGCAATGGCGGACGGTGAAGTCGTAACAGGGTTTGACCAGTAGATCCTGAAAATGAAAACGCTTGGGTTGGCTCGATGAATAGCTTGAGATTGCATCTACTGTCGCTATTTGGGATCGCAATCTTCGCGTTGGGATTGGTTGGTTGTAAAGGAAAGAAATACAAGCTTCGTTCTGTTGAAGGCAAGGTCACGCATCAAGGCGAACCGATTTCCGGTTTGATGCTGTTCTTTACGCCTGCCCGAGTCGATGGCGAGCATGTTGTCGGCCCCTGGTCACGTGGGACGACCAACAGTCGCGGGGAGTTTACGCTTTCAACCCGTTACAAAGAGAATGGAGCGGTTGTTGGGCTGCATAACGTTAGCTTTCAATACGAGGATTTTGAGTCGGATGATCTGCTAGAGCTTAGAGAGGAACTGAACGAACTAAACGAGCTGGATGAGGCGGGTGGTGATGACGAAGGCGTTGCTGATGAGCGCCAACGCATCAAAAACGAGATCAAAAATATGAAAAGTAAGTTGAAATCGGGACCGAGGTTTTCCGAAGATTTCACCCTGCAGTACGAGGTAATCGACGGAGTTAACCAACCGGTTTTTGAGGTCGGTGAGAATAACAAAGCCAATTACAAGTAGGCTTGTCTAAATTTGGGCTGCTGAGCAGGTATGAACGTCACCGAACCCCAAACGATTCTTCGCTGTCTGGAACGATAAAGTGTGCTGAGGGAATCGAATGGCGTAGACCCCCTGATGGCGTAGAGGGTAAAATCTGGGGTTTAACGGCGAAGCACCGATATCAACCAACGTTCATGGATACATCCGAATCACGACCTGACGAATCACTGGCCCAGCCGGATCGGATGGTAAGTTCGAAACCTGAGCGAGCTCCCTGGGGACAACGAGGGCTGGCCCTGTTTACGATTTCCAGCCTGATTGCGATAGGTGGCGTTTGGGCGGCGATCGTTTACATACCCCATGCGATAAACAGCTCCAAAGCAGCGGAGGTGATCGAAGATGCTGAGGTCAAAGTGGTTCTCCAGCGTCAGGCTCGCAACAGTCTTGTGCTCGGAATGACCGCAATCGTTTGTACGTTGATCGCGTTGTTGTCGTTTATTTTTCCGTTTGTCGGTCGACACGATATTGCGGTCGTTTTACTCGGCAGCTGTTTTGCTTCGTCCGCATTGATCATCTTTATTTTTAAACCTTTTTAGCAGACTCAGAGTTTATCCCATGACAATGGAAAAAATCGTTTCGCTGTGCAAAAGTCGTGGCTTTCTTTTTCAATCCAGTGAAATCTACGGCGGCCTGAACGGCTTTTGGGATTACGGACCGTTGGGTGTCGAGCTCAAGCGAAACGTTAAAGAAGCTTGGTGGCGTGATATGGTTTCGTGTCACGACGATATGAATACGCTGCCCGGTGCGCCTGCGCCGTACAGTATGGCTGGGTTGGATTGTACGATCATCATGAACCCTCAAGTCTGGAAGTGTAGCGGGCACTACGATCTGTTCCACGATCACATGGTCGATTGTACCGCGACTAAGAAACGGTATCGCCATGATCAAATCAACGGTCGTTGGGCAGAAGCCAAAGGCCAAAAGATTTTCGTCACCGCACCGGCTGGCGACGCACAAGAAGAACACTTGATGCGCCAGGCGATGAAGTTCTTCAACATCCGAGCTAAGAACAAAGATGACATTAAATGGGAAGGCAACGTCGTCTGTGTCACAGAAATCGACACGCCGGAACTGGTTTTGGCTCCCGATACGAAACAGCTCGGTACGCTGACCGAGCCGCGTGAGTTTAACCTGATGTTCAAAACGACTGTGGGTGCGTTGGGCGGCGAAGATGATGCCGCGTTCCTGCGACCGGAAACGGCGCAGGGAATCTTTGTGAACTTTAAAAACGTGATCGACAGCACGCGCCATCGATTGCCGCTGGGAATCGCTCAGATCGGCAAGAGCTTTCGCAACGAAATCACGCCACGGAACTTTACGTTTCGCTCCCGCGAATTTGAGCAGATGGAGATCGAGTTCTTTTGTCATCCCGACCAATCGCAAGACTGGTACACCTTCTGGCGCGATCGCCGGTTAAAGTGGTACCACGACATGGGGATCTCGGCAGACCGCTTGATCATGCGGGAACATCACGAAGATGAACTTGCCCACTACTCGATCGGTACGGCCGACATCGAGTACCAGTTTCCGTTTATGGCCGAAGGTGAATACGGCGAGCTGGAGGGTGTTGCGCACCGAGGCAGCCACGACTTGCGCTCCCACATGGAAGGCAAGTTGACCAAAGCGGGTGACTTGGAACTGAACGCCGACGGCAAACCGAAACACAAGGGAAGCGGCAAAGATCTTCAGTATCGTGACGACCTGACCAACGAGAAATACATCCCGCACGTGATCGAACCTTCGGCCGGTGCGGACCGCGCGGCGTTAGCGTTTATCTGCGAAGCGTACACCGAGGACGAGCAACCAGACGACAAAGGGAAGATGCAAAAGCGAGTGGTAATGAAGTTCCATCCGCGACTGGCTCCCGTAAAAGCGGCCGTATTCCCGTTGGTCAAGAAAGACGGGATGCCCGAGGTGGCCAAACAGATCTACTTGGATCTCAAGCAGAAACACAACGTTTTCTACGACGAAAAAGGCGCCGTCGGACGACGCTACCGCAGGCAGGACGAAGTCGGCACGCCGTACTGCATCACAGTCGATACGCAAACGATGAGCGACCAAACGGTAACAATCCGCGACCGCGACACGCTAGAGCAAGAGCGTATTCCTATCGCTGAAGTCACACGTGTGATCACTGAGAAGCTCGAGGGCTAGTCGAGTTACGGCAAAAGTTGGCAGCAACTCATCGCAAAACGTTTGAATACAAATGAAGATGCGTATTCCTCGCGCGCCAGCAACATCTCTTTCCTTACCTGAGTCGATTGACCGAAGTAGATTCGAGAGCACGTCGGTCTCGGTCACCGAGGTGGGGCCGGGAGATCTTTTAGAGCCAAGCAACAACTCAATTTCCATATTGAGCTGCGTCCCCTTTGTTTTTCCGATTTGTTATCACCCGATCAAGGCTCAAGGTTGTGCAACGTACTTGATTTCGCAATTTGGCAAGAGTTGTTTCAGTTGTTCAAATCCCTGTCGAGTAATAGCGGTGCCATTGATCCAAAGCTTACGCAAAGATTTCATCTTCGCCAAGTGAACAATTGATTCATCCGTGATGAATTTGCTCTCGATGGCAAGAAACTCTAAATCTGGGTGTTTTGTTAAAAGACGAATTCCATCGTTCGTTACTTTCGTGTTTAGCAACGTTAGTGATTCTAGATTTAGGATGTCTAAATGTTTGATTCCATTGTCAGTAATCTGTGGCGTTTCCGTGTAACTGCGTTCACCTTCAAGCGATAAGTAGAATACCAGAGACAAGCGTCCAATATTCGTAGCGATATGCTTGGTTTCAGGTAAGACCGCAACGCGCCGCATGTCGTCGTCGGTAGCCGTTCGGTATGGCAGGAAAATACTTTCGATGGAACAAAAGCATTCACGCGGAATCAATGCGGACGTCCAAGCAGGAGGTATTTCGGGATATCTTACAACCTTGGTTCCGCCCAATTCCTCAATGGTGCTGATCAGCTGTGAGCGAATGCGACCTCGATTTGAGAAATATGCCAGTGAGATCGCGATCATCGTGACAAAAAGCAGTAAAGCCCGAAGTGTCAGTTTGCGTCGCATCGGTTTAACACGAGGATGATAACGGAAAGGATAACCGGGTCGCGAAAAGTCACAACACGGCGTTTAGTTT
>CAZDBA010000083.1:9154-22098 GCA_964503615.1 uncultured Pirellulaceae bacterium | reverse complement strand
CCGCGCGATCTGGTCTTTCGCAGTATTGATCGTCTGGACTGGAATCGCCTCCCGATCGCGCGGCTCGGACGAACCGAGCTTGAAGGCACGGATGTTTGGCAACCGCGCTACGGTGGTCAAGGCGTTGTTGGCTACGATCTTTATCGTGACCAACTGGGCAGTGTTCGTATGGGCGGTCAGCAACGATCATTCACTCGATGCAAGCCTCGGATACTACATTTGCCCCTTGCTAATGGTTTTGCTTGGCGTGGTGATCTTTCGTGAACAGCTTGGCCGGTCAAAGTGGTTTGCCATTGCGCTTGCTGCGTTTGGCGTCTTGATCATGACATGGTCTGCAGATAGCCGGGTTTGGATTGGACTCATGGTCGCGGTAGCCTTTGCAAGCTATGCCTTGATCAAAAAGAAGACTCAGCTGTCTGCCTCGGAAGGTTTGACGTTGGAGACCGGGTTCATGCTGGTACCCGCGATTATTTTTCTCGCATGGAGATCAACGTTCGAAGGCGTCGTCGCATTGCCGAATTCATTTTCATTGGGCGTGTTGCTATTCCTGAGCGGACCCATGACGGTTGCGCCGCTGTTTCTTTACGCTTATGCTGTCAAGAACATTTCTCTTTCAACGATTGGTTTTCTTCAGTTTATTGGCCCAACGATACAGTTCTTGCTGGGTGTGTTTTTCTTTGGAGAGCCTTTCGACTCAATGCGGCTGACCGGATTTGTTTTCGTTTGGATCGGTGTGATTCTTTACCTTTTCGCACTGTCACGGCCCGTTGCTAAAACCGGTTGAACTGTGTTTTTTGCGAGGTTTCGTTGGTGATAGTTTGCGAGCCAGGGGCCAACCGATTCGAAAACGTGTTGGTACTGTCTTTTTTAACGGCTATGATAAAGGTCTAGTTCCTGCCTTCTCATCCCATCTCGAGACGTGGTCTGCCATGCGTGGTAAACGATTCCTTTTGTTGACCCTTTCATTGGTTTTACTTTCGGTCGCGACTACTGTCGAAGCACAAACCTCTGATGATGTGATCAGAATTAACAACAGCCAACCGATAATTAATCAGGATATGTTCCTGGCAGTTGGCGCTGAAGACGAAGGCGAAAACATCAATGGGCCATCGCTGATTCGTATCCCTGATTGGATCGAACCGGCTGATCGTGCCGACCCTTCAGCGGTCTACTACCTTTACTTTGGCCACCATTCCGGCGATTACATTCGCATGGCTTGGGCAGCTGATATTACTGGGCCATGGACTTTGTATAAGTCCGGTTCTGACTTTGATGTCGGCAACCGCGGTGTTCTGGACAACAACGAAGCGGACATCGATCTGGGGATGGGCGTTGTAATCGGAGAGAACCATTTGGCTTCGCCTGATGTTCATGTAGACGATGCCAACCAACAAATCATTATGTATTTCCATTCCGGCGCGTCGTCGTTCTTTAATGACACTGAAATGGATGGCCAGTTTTCTTGGGTCACGACGTCGCCGTTCGGACTGGATTTTAATGACAATATCAGACCGGTCAGATTGGCGACTTCGTATCAAAGAGTTTTCGAACACGGTGGAGAAGTCTATTCGTTCGACAACAGCCAATATCCACGACGGGCATTAGATCCCAACAATCCGTGGGAGCCTACTGCCAACTATTATTCAGGATCAACGATTCCCAGTTTATGGGAACGCTACCCGGAAGAGTTTACTCAAGACCCGATTACTCAGTTTTTTGGAGTGCCCCGCAGCCAGCTACGTGTGAGACATACCGGAGTGCATGTGGAGGGAGACAATCTGCGAGTGTTCTATAGCCAACGAGGTGACAACCCTGAACGAATCATGATGTCCCCGGTCGATCTTAGTGTTGGGGATTGGGAGAACTGGGTTTTCACCTACCCACCCGTTGAATTGCTGCAAGCGGTTTCGGGCTGGGAAGGCGGACAGTTCGAACCTGAAAATTCGGTGCTTGGAGCTGCTCCGGAGAATGTCAACCAATTGCGTGACCCCTACCTGTTCGAAGATTCCGATGGCTCGCAATATTTGCTGTACACCGGCTGTGGCGAAGATGCGATTGGCATTGCGGCTTTGGCTACTTCTCAACAGATCATCGAGGTATTCACTCCGACCGACGACACCTATGTAAGGGATGGTTCTTCGCAAAATGACAACTTTGGCAACGAAGACGACCTGGAGGTTAGATATTCAAACAACGACGATTTGGCTCGAAGAGCATTAGTAAAATTCGATCTTACCAACGTTAGCAATGTCGAGGCGGCTGTCTTTCGTCTCTACGCCGACCAAACCCGTTCACTGTCTATCACCGTTTTTGAGACAAACAGTTCCTGGTCTGAAGGTACGGTCACATGGAACAGTGCACCACCTGAAGGCGACCCTATCGCAACGATAGAGATAGGCCCCGATGATCAATGGTACGAATGGGACGCAACCGCATTTGCCCAAGCGAGCGAAGGCCAGGAGATGTCCCTGATTTTCTTTGATACGACCCAAGGTGATCAGCTCATTGAGTTCAACAGCAAAGAAGGAAACAACTCTCCTGAACTGAAAGTGCTCACTTCGCCTGTTACCGTTCTGCTGGGTGATGTTAATCGGAACGGAGTCGTTAACTTTCTGGACGTCTCTCCTTTTATCACTCTGCTGACCAGTAACAATTACCTTCTGGAAGGGGATATGAATCAGGACGGAGTCGTTAACTTTTTAGATATCTCGCCATTCATCAGCGTGCTAAATTAGGGCGAGGCCGAAACTCGCGCGGTTGAAGGAAACGATGGAAAACGTTGAAGCCAAAACCGTCCATCTTTTTTCGTGTGGCTGCGGAACAACGATTCAAATTCCAAAAGGCCGGATTGGAGTTCCGGTCGAATGCTCGACTTGCGGGCGTGAGCATGAAATTGGATCGTTGCGAGAATTAAATTCCCTACCCCAGATCGTACTTACGCCTGACAAGTCACCTGTTTTCTCGTTCTCCATCCTGCGGCTGATTCAATTGACGACCTTAATGGCGGTCGTCTGTACTATTGGATTGAGAGCGCCCGCTTTGACGATGCGTTTGGTCGCATTTTCGATTTACTTGCTTATCGCGAGCATTATCGGTGTCGGATTGCTCAAGATTCCCAGTCTCGTTCGCGCTTTTTGGGACAAGTCAAACAAAATAGCGTGATGCTCGACCGCTGCGATCAATGCGCCACCAAGCGTTTGCGGCCCGAGTCTACCGAGTCTCTATGCGTTCTTCTTGATACATTCCTTTATCTCTGGGAATTCCAGCAGGCGACCGGGTGAGCCCATGATGTTGTAACCACAATCGACGTGGAGGATTTCGCCCGTTATTCCTTGCGACATTTCGGAAAGCAAAAACGAGCCGGTTTTGCCGACTTCGTCTACTGAGATATTCCGTCCCATGGGAGCGACGTGCTTGTACATCGCTAACATTTCGTTAACGCCAGCGGCGCTACCGGCCAGTGTTTTAACCGGTCCCGCACTCAACGCGTTGACTCGGATTCCTCGTGGGCCCAGATCGTAAGCCGCATAACGGGTCGCCGCCTCAAGTGCCGCTTTGCAAATTCCCATTACGTTGTAGCCCGGTACGCATTTCTCACCACCAAAATAGGTCATCATGGCAATTGCACTTTGGTCACTCATGATATCCTTGGCCGCGTTACAAATCGCCAGCGAGCTATAAACGCTGATATCCATTGCCAGTTTAAATCCGTCTCGGCTGGTTTCGATCGTATCGCATCTAAGATCGTTGATATCGGCGTAAGCGATCGAGTGAAGTAAAAAGTCGATTTTGCCGAACTCCGATTTAGCTTTCTCCATCACCGAAGCGATATCGTCATCGTTTTGCACGTTCATCGGCATCAAGAACTTGGCCTCGTAATCCGTCTTGCCAATGCACTTGGCTACACGGTTCATGTTCTTCTTTTTTTCGTCGTCGGGACGGTCAGGTAGGTGAGTAAAACCACATTCGCCACCCTCGGCCATGATCTGTTTGGCAATTGCCCATGCGATTGAGCGATCGTTTGCAACGCCCAAAATCAAACCTTTTTTGCCTTCGAAAATTCCCATGGCCGCACTTGGCTCCTCAAATCAAACTACTTGCTTTTACGCTTGTTGAATTCCGATCGTCGCTGGACGCCGGATAAATATTTCCGGTAACTTCGTTTGCCGATTGTTGCCGGGATTCAAAATGACTACGCTTTAATGTGAACCCAAATTGATAACAGTTTTTCTCTTTGCAAACAATGTCCCTGATGGCAGAAGCAGTATAGGAAATGGGCAAGAGCCAAATACATCGAATTACCAACGAGAGTGCAGGGCAGTTATTGCTACCTTCGCTGGTTGAACTGGCTATTAATGATCCTGATTCGTTTCTGGAATCGACCGTTTCGCAAATCCAAAGTATCTGTCAGGAAGTGAAAAGCTTGGCCTTGGTCCGCGGAATCAAGGGTACCTGGCGAACTCAACAATCCTCTGTTGCCGATTTTCGCCCGTCTGCTGAATTGATTGAGTTGATGACCGAGGCGTTGGACGCCGAGACGTGCAAAGGGCAGGGAGCTTGGATGGCTTGTCCACTGGAGCTGCCCTGCAGTGATGGCGTTTTAATGGTCGCTGAAGTTACCGCTCAGTTGGATGTGTCCGATTTCGATTCGATTGCCGCAGCGATCGCCTCGGTTGGCAAAATCGTTCAACAGCAACGAACTGAGTCCCGTTCGCGCCGTCGGCTGCAGGCCATTTTGGACATGACGGTGAACTGGAACCAAACACGCGAGACTCAAACGCTGTTAAATCAGATGGCTGAAACCTCGACTGAGTTGTTATCGTCGGAGCGAGCTACGATCTTTTTGCCGGAAGAACCCAGCGGTCAGTTGGTCGGTCGCCCTGCGTTAGGAGTCGAAGGGGGCGAGCTGCGAATTTCTCCCAATCAAGGCGTGGTCGGTGCGGTGATTTCATCCGGTCTACCGCAACGAGTCGATGAGGACATCGCGACCGAACAAGCTCAAATCAATCGCTCCGTCGACAAACAATTGGACTTTGAAACTCGTTCCTTAATCTGTGTTCCCATTATCAATTCGGCTGGGAAAACGATTGGGGCATTCGAGTTGATCAACAAAATCGGTGGTAATTTTACCGACGCCGACCAATCGGATCTGATCGAGCTGGCTGAGCACGCTGCGGTCGCCATCGAGAATACACGGCACGTCGAAAAACTGGTTACCTGTCAAAAGAACCTGGCAGACGAGGCGGCAAACCAAGTCCAATTGATTGGTAACTGCGAAGAGATCCAGAAACTCAAAAGTACGATTGAACGTGTTGCTACGACCGAACTGGCAGTTCTGATTACCGGAGAAAACGGAACTGGAAAAGAAGTTGTTGCGCAGATGATTCATTATCTTAGCAATCGTCGCGACCAGATTCTCGTGGCGGTCAACTGTGCTGCGATTACAGAATCACTATTGGAAAGCGAGCTGTTTGGCCACGAAAAAGGCGCTTTTACCGACGCTCACGAGGCCCGTCAGGGCAAATTCGAATTGGCCCATGAAGGGACTTTGTTTTTGGATGAGATCGGTGATATGAGTTTGGGCGGACAAGCAAAATTGCTTCGCGTCCTGGAAGAGAAAGTTGTCGTTCGAGTCGGTGGATCCACAAACATTCCTACTCATGCTCGCGTCGTGGCGGCAACCAATCAGAATTTGCCGGAATTGGTTAGTGAAAAAAAATTCCGTGAGGATCTTTTCTTTCGATTGAACGTGCTGACCATTGAATTGCCACCTTTGCGAAATCGTGGCGAAGATATCGTGTTATTGGCAGAACACTTTCTGAATAACTTTTGCGGCAAAGCACGCCGTGATTCGCTTAAATTTACGGCAGCCGCGAAAAAGCGCTTAATAGGACACAACTGGCCCGGCAACGTGCGGGAGTTGCGGAACATGATGGAGCGTCTGGCTTATTTGTTTCAAGGTGAAAAGGTAGACGCCAACGATTTGGAGTTTATCATTTCGCCCAAGCGGCAATCGGGGCCCGCGTTCGATCTGGAACAAACGTTGGGCGATGCGACTCGTGATTTTCAAATCGAATACATTGGTCAGCAAATCAAGCGAGCCGGTAACAACATGACTGCGGCGGCTGAAAAACTGGGCCTGCATCGCAGTAATCTCTATCGCAAGATGCGACAATTGGAGATAGACGGTGCGGACGACGAGGATCCGTCATAGGCCTGAGCGAATTACTGCCTTTTTTGGCTGGACCACTGATGAACGCAGATGTGATGATCGTCTTTGCTGGCCGAAGGTGAATGGAAAAAGGTGTCAGGATAGATCCCAACACCTTTGTATTTATTATCTTGCTGTCTATACGAAATTGGTTATGAACCTGAATCTACCAGGATTCCGATGAATACCGAGATATCCGAAAAGTTAACCTCGCCGCTCTCATCACAATCGGCTTCGCATTGAAAACCGCCAACGGTCAACAATGTAATGAAGGGCGCGATATCTGAAAAGCTAACCACACCGTTCCGATCTACATCTCCGAGAGTGCAATCGACCACGACACCATCTAGTGATGGATTGACTGAGCCAAAGGTAGAGATAGTTGGATCCAAGTCAAAGGTTCCAGTAACAACAGCACCAGAAGTGTCGTAGACCATCAAATCAGGATCAACAGCGTACCAAGTTCCCGTCGTTCCGTCTCGGAAAACAATCAAAGGATCAGAACTGTTTCCATTGGCGATAAAATCGTCTCCGCCAAGCTCTGTTCCATATCCTGGATCGTCTACATCTTCAATTATGCTAATTGCATCTTGGACTCCAACGATTGTTGACGAATCATCAATCATGCCATCATCATCGGTGTCAACATCTGTTGTACCAATTGTTCCGGTGAAGTTATCACACAACACCAAGGTATTTGAAGGATTCTCTAGGTCGTCGATCGTTACTACGGCCCGCCCATCTGCATCATAGGTACCCGTAACATTCTCTGCGCGGTCAACGGTTCCTTGGTTAGCACCCGGATCAGACTCGATTGAAACGAGCCACAAATCAAAAGCGGCGCCTGGAGTTCCAAGCAACTCTACCTCTTGGGTTTCTGGATCAAAACTGGGTGGGTTCCCCAAAATTTCCGAAATTTGATCTTGCGCGTACCCTATGGCGGGCATTACTGCCAGTAAGAATAGAAAGGTGAGACAACGGGCCATCTGTAACTCCTGAAACAAGGTAGATTGCTCAAATTAACGAATGCTTTGTTAGTGGATTGGAACAGTGCATCTCGTGAAAGGACGCATGTTCCTCGCACATATATTAGATACTATCTTTAACCCATCTCAACACCCTTTATCCAATTATTAACAAACCTTCGTTTTCCCCCGTTTAAGTATACCTTGAACGATTTGATTTCCTTCCTTTCAAATGCCGCACTACCAATCTGGCGAAGCACTTAACGCCATTTAAAGACTTGGAAGATACCGTTTCCTTCTCGAAATTTTTCTGGCAGCTTTAACAAGCGATCTCGGTACATGCTCAACAAGATTGCTCCGCCAAAGAAAACGCCGCCGCCAACCATCATGTAGACCGCTACGCTTTGAAGTTCTTCCGGCAAATGGATCAAGGCGATTAGACTCAATACATAAACACCGACGGTCAGCCCTCCAACCAGAGTCGAACTCTTGATGCGACACATTACACCGGATAACAATAGGCTCATTCCGATCGCCAGTACGCCGATCTCGTGGATCATGTTCCATACAGCAGATGGCTCGTAACCAAACGCTCGGTGAGCCAACAATCCCAGCACGATAGGCAAAGCGGTAAGGATACTACCGAGGGCCAACAAGGCGGACACCTTGTCCCTGCTTTCGTCTGTCTCACGATACCAGCCAATGTATCCAGCAATCAACAAAATCACTCCCAGTCCTGTCGCGGCCAATTCGAGGTGATCGAAGAAGGTAAGCGTAGAAAGTTCGGCCAGTAGACCTACTACCGAGACAAACTCGGCGATACCAAGAACACCCAGGATTTTGCGAACGTCCCGATCGGTGGTCAACGTCATGGCCAACAAGGCAACAACGGCTTGGATCACCATGACTCCCAACAACACAAGTTGAGCTTCGCCTGAAATCAACCTGCTAATCGTCATCAATACCGAAGCCACTCCAGACAATAAGACACAAGTGCTACCTATCGTCATACAGCGTCCTGAAACAAGTTTAAGATCCTTGATTGAGGATTCTCCGGAGATGCTCTTGTTTGCGCCAATTGATTTGACTCGATCTATCCCGATCAAAAACAATCCGTACAAACTTCCCGCAATCATCGGTACGTAATTCGAATAGCCGAAATGTCTTGATACGAAGAACAGTGCCAGCGATAGTGTTCCAACGGACACGTTGGCTGACGCCAGCCCACGACTTCGACCGAACAACAACGCGTTCAGTGCGAAGAATGCTCCCACGATCAAATGGTTTGGCGCGCTCGCTTCTACGATCATAATCGTCGTGAGTTGCAATGCGGTTATCAGCATCAAAATGATGGCGAACAGCTGTGCAAAACTGTCTCGCGATGTCGACGTTGATACTGCTTTGGGAACATCAAACCATTGAATACAAAGCGGTGCGGCCATGGCAACCAACATTAAAAGGTTGAGATCGTGGACACCGTACATGTACAAAATCGACAAACCGGTCAGCGTTGCACTGAAAATGGCCCCACCACGATTCAAGCTCACGTACTGCTGACTTTGCCCGGCGTCGGTCATAAGCCTGGCCCCAAACGCTGCGCTAATCACTGCGGTTGCTGCGACGTAGGTCCACTCCATCTGATAGGCAAAGAGGCCAAAAACGTTTGTGGCGATACCTGCGAATAATCCACCGGCAAGCAACAAAGCCAAAACAGCTATTGAGATTCCAAGTTCATCTGAGAACGATTTGTCGTTTGATTCTTTCCCATTTTGGTTGTGAAGTTCAATCACACTCATCGCTCGCAAAGCGACAGAAACCAAAGCCATCGCCAATAACGCCAGTTCGAAGGTGAGCTCGATCGCCAGAACATTCAACAGCAGCAAAACAAACCAAACGACACAGAACAAAGCTGGACCCAGATTCGCTTTCTTTCCATGAACAAAATGACCGAAGGCAAATCCATACGCTCCCAGCCCAACCAGCGCCAGGTTAATGTGCTTGCTGGTTGTGACCGCCATCATCTCCGCCACACCCCAGCCACCCGATACGGGGAGAAGGCCTTGTGAAAACGCAACGAGGTAGCCTGACAAAAGCAAAGTCAATCCGGCGGTGAGCGCCACATATCCGCTTTTCAAAAAAGCGGTCCCAAATCGGTCTCGCGAGAAAGGACTTTTGGGGTCTGTGGTAAAAGCCCGTTCGACATGAATGCAAATCAAACCGATGATCACCAACAGTGCGGACGGAAGTGCGAGCTCCCAAAACCGGCCCATAAGCTGATCGGCCATAAACAGAATTCCGGTCATCGTGATGCCACCAACGATGGTGTAAACAAAAGCTGAATCTTTCAGCAGTCGAGCAACTCCCGCGTAGATGATCGACATAACAAGTGCGGGCACCCATAGGTGACCACCCTGATCAAGAGTAAGCAGTCCATGGGAGTGATAGAACCACAAATTCAACGGCATCACCAAACAGGCCAACATCGTGATGGCTCGCCCGGCCCACTGGTATCGAGTTCTTAAGACCATCGCGATACCGGCGCCCAGCCCTACCAAATTAATCCCACCCAACGTCGCGGCAGCAAATAGTGCGTTTTCGAAAACACCCACTGACCACAGCCAGATCATAAGTCCGATGACCAGCAACCCACTTCCACACCACATAAGTGTTTGCAAAGTCTGAGGGTCGAGTAACGTCTCGAAGATGTTTCGGAAACCTTTCTTCTTTGTTCCCGGTCGAACAAGTTCAGCCTCGACCACTTCGTGATCAGGGTAGCCAGTGAGATTGGCAGGTGTATTTGAGTTGTGTGAGTTGTTCATAGCCTGGCCCTAGAGAGCATGGATAGATTTGTTTTGAACAACAAATGCATTCTGCGTGCCAGTCGAGAATTTTGTTCCAGCCTTTTGTTTTTGCCCGGAAAAACCGAGCTAAAACTTGTTAGGTCGATTTGAATGTCGTTTGGATGTACATCAGGTGGACATTGGACGAACATCGGATGTCTCTTTGCCTTTCCTGTCCGCAAGCTTGTGGGATTCGCCAGAATTCCCTTGGTCTTGCAAATGCGTTGCGGCTTTTGGCAAAGTCCACTACCAGTCAGCACCGGAATAGTCAGCCCGGTTTATCGATTTTGAACATCGATGATGGGCCAGAAATACTGAAGTTAAGACTGAATGGCTTGGCTGGACTCTGCCTGCGGAGTTCCAATCAGCCGGAATCAAGACTGGTAGGCAAGTTTGCCGATAGTTTGAACTTGTGCCTTAGGGAGGGCTCAAACACTATATGAGGTCATAATGCCCTATCGCCCTAAAAATGCCTGCTATTTGTGCAATTTTGGGCCTAGTGGATAAATGGGGATTTGGCTAAAATCCCTGATCCTCTGTGGGTAGGTGTGGCCTATCCCAGAACCCTTAGTTTTAAACTCACTTTATTTCTCGCAGATTACGGTTTTAGAAATGTACGCGATCATTGCTGACGGTGGACGTCAATACAAAGTCGAAGAAGGTCAAACTCTGGATATTGATTTTCGTGAAGCCGAAGCGGGAAGCGAGATCACTTTCGAAGAAGTCCTTGCTGTCGGCGATGGTGAGGACACGTTCAAACTGGGCCAACCAACCCTAAGCGGCGCGACCGTAACGGCCAAAGTGATTGGCGACACCAAGGGCGAAAAAATTTATGTGCAAAAATTTCGCCGCCGTAAGAACAGCAAGCGACGTACTGGCCATCGCCAAAAGTACATTCGCGTTCAGATCTCAAAAATCGCTGGCTAAGTAGCGATTGCAACTTCGGTAATCGCTTTTCGTTTCTACTGATTGCCGATCGTTTGAAACTCACAAAACACTTACTTAGGTTAGCAAACCTTGGTCGGTGTTTTTTCGTGCGCTGATACTGAGTTACACGCGAGACCTTGCTGAATCGAAATCGCAGACACCTCTTGCAAAGCTAAAAGCGAAGTGTGAAATTGGCTGCTGGATTTTAATGCACCTTATCAATTAGCTCGCTTCGTTTTTGCGCAAATGATTTCTGAATCCGATACATCGTCTTTACCAGGCATGGTTGGTAACTCTCCCTTGATGCGAGAGGTGTATCGCTTGACGCGCAGAGCGGCACGAAGCCGGTCTTCTGTGCTTTTGTTGGGCGAAACGGGGACGGGTAAGGAGTTAATTGCTTCTGCGATCCATAATTTGAGTAACCGGGCTACTGGTCCTTTTGTTCGTGTTAATTGCGGGGCTTTGACTGAAACGCTTTTGGACAGCGAATTGTTTGGTCATGTGAAGGGAGCTTTTACCGATGCCTATGAAACGAGAGCTGGTCGATTTCAGGCGGCTCATGAAGGGACGATTTTCCTCGACGAAATCAACTCGACCAGCCTGACACTACAAGTCAAATTGCTGGGTGTATTGCAGAATCGCGAGTTCGAACGGGTGGGATCGACCAAATCGGTTTCGGTCAATGTTCGTGTCGTTGCGGCCAGCAATCGTGACCTTGAGAAAGAGATTCAGGAAGGTAACTTTCGTGAAGACCTTTATTGGCGTTTGAACGTGATTCCGATTCGGCTTCCACCGCTTCGTCGTCGTCCAGACGATATCGAGCCATTAATCTTGCATTTCTTGGAAGTATTTTGCCAAGAGAACGACCGCTCGGTTCTCAAGGTTCATCCCAACTCCCTTGCGGCGCTGCAAAATTATTCCTGGCCTGGCAACGTTCGCGAATTGCAGAACTATGTCGAGCGCGCGGTCGTATTGGCCGAAGGTGACGAATTGGTGCCTGATCTTTTACCCTCCAGCGTCATGGGCAATATCGAAGATGCGCAGTCTGCTGTTTTTCGGCCAACTGACGAACAAGAATTGATCAGGGAATACGTTTTCAGTTGTATTTCCAAATCGAATGATGAAGCAAATGACTTGCATGATCGAATCGTGAATCCGATCGAGAAAGAACTGCTTGCCCAAGTCCTGGATGCCTGTCGGAATGTTCAGACGAAAGCAGCTGGGAAGCTGGGTATGAATCGCAACACGCTCTATAAAAAGCTAAAAGAGTATGGCTTGGACAAGTCGAGCGATCGGTCCGAAGATAGCTGATCGGCGATATTCGGTTTTTGGCTTTTGGTTTACGTGCAAATTGTTCTTTTTTCGTATGAACGTTCTTTTCAAGCGGAGCTTTCTGGCACAACCCTTACAACCGGCAAACTAATGTGCAGTTTTTGAAGAATGTGTCAATTGAGATCATATCTGGACGTAGAGTTAACTGTTACACCATTTGGACCGTATTAACATTCTCTCTATCTACCAGTTTGTCAGTCTGCCATGAAAATTCTATCTCGACTTCGCCGTTTCCATGAAGACACGGTCGCCGCCACTGCGACTGAATATGCGGTTATGCTTGCCGTTATCATGATCGGTATTATCGCGGCGCTTCAAAATTTGAGTCGGGAAGCGACTGCGACTTTTCAAAGAGGCGCCGATGTGATGTCGGTTGTGGCTGATGAGACCGCTGCCCATGGTACTGGTGCAGACGTTGCTGGTGCTGGTAACGGGGGCAACTAAAGCGCGTTAGTTATTTGAAGTTCGACTCAAGAAACACTTTCTCGGCCGGTTCAGTCGTCTTCCCACTCTTCATCATCGTCCCATTCTTCGTCGCTTAGATCGTCTTCGTCGTCCTCGACCTCTTCCCACTCGTTGTCTTCGATGTCATCATCGACCTCATCGTCTTCTAGCTCATCGTCTTCTAGCTCATCGTCTTCTAGCTCATCGTCTTCTAGCTCATCGTCT
>CAZDBA010000083.1:0-9054 GCA_964503615.1 uncultured Pirellulaceae bacterium | reverse complement strand
CTCATCGTCTTCTAGCTCATCGTCTTCTAGCTCATCGTCTTCTAGCTCATCGTCTTCTTCATCTTCGTCATCTTCGTAGACGTATTCGTATTCCTCGTCTTCTTCTTCCTCTTCATCGACATCAACGTACTCATACTCGTCTGAGTCATCTTCTTCTTCATCTTCGTCGACGTACTCATACTCTTCGTCGTCTTCGTCTTCCTCACCTTCTTCGTACTCTTCTTCTGAGTCGTCTTCATCTTCATCGACGTACTCGTATTCGTCGTCCTCGCCCTCTTCCTCTTCGTCCTCGTATTCTACTTCGTCGTCGTCTTCGAACTCTTCCTCTTCGAATTCGTCATCCTCGAACTCCTCTTCTTCTTCGATTGCTTCTTCTTCGGCTATCACGAACAAGTTAGCGGAAATCGATACGGGATGCGGCTGGCCCTGCATGGATGTTACTGATGTGGCGCTAGAGGGAATTTCAAAATTCATCTCTACGGATTGGGTGTCTAACATGGTGCTTAAATCGGTAGTAGGGTTCCAAATGTTCTGGCTCACTCTGCATTCTCCTTTAGCTGGTCAGGCCTATCGAAGTCGTCAGTATTTTCGTGGTCAGCGGTTTCCAATTTATCGGTTTTGGAGTCTGTTTTTGACGAGTCGTAATTCTCATCTGAACTTACCCATTCGGGCAACCCTTGACCGGCAAGTTTCGATGCTCGGGGCAATGCTGACAGACTATTGAGCCCAAAACGGGTCAAAAATTCCTTCGTCGTCGCATAAAGAAACGGTCGGCCTAACTCTGGGCTGCGTCCGGCGATTTTAACCAGCCCTTTCTCCAGCAGTTGGCGTAGCATTTCACCACAGGCCACGCCGCGAATCGCTTCGATTTCCGCCTTTATTATGGGCTGTCGATAGGCCACGACGGTCAAAGTCTCCAAGGCTGGACCTGTTAAACGGCTAGGACGAGGAATATGTTCTTGTCCCCTTAGCCAGCTGGCAAATTGTGGACGGGTCCTCAACTGATAGCCGCCAGCGACCTGTTTGATGTGAAAAGCGCGACCGACCTGGTCGTAGTGCTGATTCAGCTTTTTCAGGAGGGTTCGAGCTCGCGTTCCGTCTGGTAAACCAGCGAGCTGGCTGATCTTTCGACTGGAAAGGGGATTTCGGGACAAAAACAGGACCGCCTCCAGCCGTCCTATCTGATGTTTTTCGTCATGTTCGGCGATTTCGTTCAAAATCCAACCCGTAAAATCCCGCGGAGTTGATATGCGATATAGGCTCTATTTTTGTCGGCAAGTATGCTGGTGTAGGATAAACCCAACAAGATCAATTTAGGTTTTTGAGAGTTCCCCATGGCTGAACCGGTTCCCGTTAAACGTTGGAAAACGAGCTATTTCGTGCTGGGTGGGTTTGGCTCTCTCGTCGTCTTGGGTATCGCGCTATTGGTAATCTCCGCTCTCAGCGTTAAAGAGGGTACCGAGTTTTCTCCTGACGACTTTACTCAACGAAAATTCAGTTATGCAAAAGTCGAATGGTTAGGTTGGACTCCACGGGGAATCATCCATATCAGTACGACCACCGATTTTCAACAAAAACTGGTTTCTAGTGGCTTCGTTAAGCTATCAGGCCGACAGAACAAAGTCTGGCATTTGGTCGAAGATTCCGTATCCGATCTTGATTCTCCCGACTTTGATGCTCGCATCCTGATCAATTATATGAAATCGTCTCACTTGCAAGATTGGAGTTTCAAACGCAAAAACAAAAGCAAGTCAAAAGTGCTTTGGCCTGCGGTAGCTACTCTGGCTCGCAACAATGCCTATTGGGGGATTTCTGATTTAATCGAACTTACCAACCAGACCAATTCTTTTTCTGATGCTGAATTTAAAGCAATAGTAGAAAAACGGCTAAGCGAAAACCTGGCCCTTGCCGGTTCTTCTCAGTTGGAGAACGAAGATTTCGAAGCTGCCGAAAGCTCACTCACTGCTGCGATCTCCGTCAAACCTACCGCCGAGCTTTTAAGAAACCGCGCGAAAGTATATGACAGCTTGGAAAAAACCACTCTAGCTGAAAAAGATCGCCAAGCCGCCAAGCTTTTGGATTAGCAAGCCTGCCCCGCAAATTCACTACCAAATCAAACTGTACCCTCGGTCAATGCAACGCATTTATCTCGACCATAATTCTACCACTCCTATCGATCCTCGGGTTGCTGAAGCGATCTTTGCGTGTCACCAAAAGGGTTACGTTAATCCAGCCAGCCAACATCAATCGGGCCAGCGGGTCCGTCAGGAATTGGAGTCGGTCCGGTCCCAAATTTTACAATGGCTGGGTGCCCAAACTTCGGGTATGAATGCTGATCGTTTGATTTTTACGAGCGGTGGGACCGAATCGAACAATCTGGCTTTACTGGGTCTGGCCGGTACGGAACCGGGCCGCGTGTTGCTTTCTTCGATCGAGCATCCCAGCCTTTTTGGGCCAGCTGAACTGCTTGCCCAACGCGGGTTCGAGGTCGTCACCCTCCCGGTTACTCGTAGCGGTGTGGTTGAAATCGACCAAGTCAGGAACTTGATCAATGCTGATACTCGTTTGGTAAGCCTGATGTTGGCCAATAATGAAACGGGCGTGATCCAACCGGTTGTGGAGCTGGCCGCGATCTGTCGCGATCTAGGTGTAACGATCCACTGTGATGCGACTCAAGCGGTTACCAAGATCCCGGTTTCGTTTCAAGATTTGGGCGTCGACGCGATGACGTTCTCTGCACACAAGTTCTACGGTCCGCGCGGCGTGGGTGGCTTGGTTCTCAAACCGGATATTGTACCCAGTCCCATTCTGTTTGGTGGTTTTCAGCAAATGGGAATCCGTCCTGGTACGGAAGATCTCGCTTTGGCGGTGGGTACTTTGACCGCTTTGCAGTTAAGCGGCTGTGCGGACAAAGGTGGCTCTATAGATTGCGAAGCATATAACGCTGTGTCTGAACTACGAGACCGTTTACAAATCGGCTTGGAACAGTTGGGCGGCATCACCAACGGAAGCGATTCAGCTCGTTTGCCTAACACGTTGAACATTTCGTTTCCCGGCGTTAATCGACAAGCGTTTTTGATGGCTGCTGACATGGCGGGACTGGATCTTTCGACGGGTTCGGCTTGTGCCAGCGGATCAAGTGAGCCCTCTCCTGTTTTGCTGGCCATGGGCTTGCCACACGAAATAATCGAAGGTTCGGTTCGAATTAGCCTTGGATTGTCCAATACGAGCCAGGAAATCGAAGAAGCAATCGCTCGAATCTCGCTGATCGTCAAAAAGTAAAAAAGTTGGGTCAAAATTAGGGCTAAATCGGGCTCAAAACGGACCTAATTCCGCTGGGAAAATCGAGTCGGAATTTAAGCCCGGAAAGTACCCTCTGATGGTCGCTAAAACGGCCACAATTTGGTACAATTTCGGGGCTGGTCAGTGCTTTGTTTTTCCCTGTTTTTTAAGGCTATTTTGGATGTCTGCGGTCCGCGGAGAATTGTTCTTTTTGCCCCTGCAATCGACCGCGATGGTCACCGATTGCAAGAGCATGTCTCCACGCGCCGCGAACTCCGGTTGGGACGCTGAACTGGGTGCTGGATTTCTAACTCAGTTTATCGGCGATAGCTCCAATTCAGCCCTCAAGTGCCTGATTGATCCAACTGAATTCCACGAAGAGTTCTGGCCGTTGGTGCTGTATGGTGGTTCGGGGCATGGCAAGACTTCGATTGCGATGGCGTTCGCAAACCGCTTGGCTAAACAACTCCACGTTACACCCACCTTTGTCCGTTCGGCCGACATTGTTCGTCGACATCGAGACGCAATTCAAACAGACAGCATTGACGAATTTCGTAGACGGCTTTTCACTGCTGAAATTCTGGTGATAGACGATCTCAATCTGCTGGCCGGAAAAACTGCGGTCCAAACAGAATTGGTCAAGTTGCTGGATTCGCTTTTCGCTCGCAAAAAACCGGTTATTTTTACTCTGAATCGCTTGCCGGGTAACAGCGAAGGGTTGATCCCACAGCTCAGTAGCAGGCTGGCCAACGGATTAGTTTTACCTGTTAACCGACCAGGACAAGCAGCTCGTCGCTCGATAGCGATCAAACTGGCAGAGCGATTCGGCATCATCCTAGATAGTTCGGCAACCGATTTCGTAGTGGATCATTGTGATTTTCCAGTGCCACGTCTGACACAACTGTTTGCCCAATTAAAACACTCTCTCGATCCCGAATCGGCGGAGACTCCACTTTGCTGTGACAAAATCAAAATGTCTCTCTTCGGCGATAACCGACACTACGATCGGGACATGCAATTGATCACCCAATTAGTAGCTAAACATTTTGAATTGGCCGAGTCGGAACTTAAAAGTAAAAGTCGCAAACAAACCACGGTGATGGCGCGTAACATTTGCGTCTTCCTTGCTCGTGACTTGTTGCAATTAAGCTTTACCAAAATTGGTCACTGTTTCGGCGGGCGAGATCACTCAACCATCATTCACGCACACAAGAATATGGCTGGCTTGATTGCCAGCGATCCACAATTATCGAGTACCGTTTCCGAACTCAAGAGAAAACTGACCGATCAGTTCTTGTTAGTAGTGAATTAGCTAATCGATAAAACCCTAAAACCAACTCAATGAAACAGCTCAGTCAGATATGTGGAAAACCTATTGATGGTTTGTTTACTCGAACCTTGTATGTATGAACTTATCTTCACCCTTTTTCTGATTAAGCGTTTTTAAACATTTTCATCAACCTGTTCACAACATTAATCCAACACTGTTTAGACAAGTTTTCAAGGTATCGTCTGTTTTTGTAACTTGTTGCATTGCCAATACATAAACCAATCGAAGTGGTAGTTATTAACATTTCGATCGTAGAGTAATAACTACTAATTAAAAAAATATATAAGAAGTTAAATCACACTGTTGAGTCCGTATTAAGGCTCTCTGAGGAATTCCATGAAGATCAAAATCAACCGTGATTCATTTCAAAAAGTGTTCCAGATCGCTGCAGCTGTCGCACCTTCGCGTAGTCCCAAAGCGATTTTGCAAAACATCAAGATCGATGCGACTTCGAAAGAGGTCGTATTGACCGCGACCGATACCGAAGTCGGTGTTCGCTTGATTGTCCCCGATGTAGAGATTGCCACGGGCGGCAGCGCGGTCGTGCCAGTGACTCGGTTAAGCATGATTTTGCGCGAATCCAGCGATGAGGTATTGGAGCTGGAAGCCGATTCAGACAAGACTTTGGTCGTCGGTAAGAACAGCCGCTTCGAATTGCAGGGTCAAAACCCGGACGAGTTTCCCGATGTCGTAGGCTTTTCCGAAAAGAGCTATTACGAGTTGGAATCGAATGTGCTTCAGGAGCTGATCAAGCGAACTTTGTTTGCAACGGACGCGGAAAGCAGTCGATACGCGCTAGGCGGCGTGTTGTTGGAAATGGAAAAAGACCAGGTAATCGCCGTGGGTACCGATGGTCGGCGGCTGGCCAAGATGCAAGGTCCGATCAAAAAAGTCGGCGAACCTGATACCAGCGGTTCGACAACGATTGTGCCTTCCCGAGCCATGCAGTTGATGGCGCGGATGTTGCCAGAGGGTGATACCAAAGTCCAACTCGCTCCCCGAGCCAACGATCTACTGGTGAAACTGGAAATGGGTGTGTTTTATTCCCGTCTGGTCGAAGGTCGTTTTCCCAAATGGCGAGAGGTGCTGCCGAAACGCACCGATTCGATCAAAGTCGATATTCCGATCGGTCCTATGTATTCAGCACTTCGCCAGGCAGCGATCGTAGCCAGTGACGAAAGCCGCGGTATTGATTTTACGTTTAACAACGGATCGTTGGTGCTCAGCAACTCCACCGCAGAGGTTGGCCAATCGCGCGTCGAGATGCCGGTCTCGTTCGATTCAGAAGAATTGACGATCACTTTGGACCACCGTTACCTGGCTGATTTTTTGAAAGTACTTCAGCCCGACAAAACGTTTACCTTCGATTTCGAAAACGCGGAACAGGCAGCTTATTGCCAAACTGATGACAATTACGGATACGTCATCATGCCGCTTTCACGAGATCGAAGATAGGAAATCGGCAGAGAAATGGATTCAGCGGAGCGAAATAAAAAGGATGTTGTGCAGGCCGATGATTTGGTCAAGCAAAGAACGCTATACGGAGTGCGTCCAAAAAAAGCTCAAACGTTTGTCAATCAACTTCTTACTCGTCGCGGTATCGCCCAACAACAACACAATCAACAACTACGATCGAATTGGGATTCGGCAGTCGGACCGAAATGGAATCAACTTTCGCTGGCCGGCAACATTTCACGCGGCGTGCTGGAAGTCACCGTAGCCAATTCGATGGTGAATCAACAACTAACTTTTCAGAAAAAGAAACTGTTAACTACGATGCAAAATCTGATGCCGGAAGCGAAATTGAAAGATCTTCGTTTTCGGGTCGGCAATGTCAATCGATAATTGAAAAATAAAATGGCTAAAGAAGCAAAAAAAGAATATCAACAGGAAGACCTTCAACGCTTGTCCGATCTCGAACACGTGCGAGAGCGGCCGAGTATGTACATCGGTGACACCACAGCCCGAGGTCTACACCACTTGGTTTACGAAGTCGTCGATAACTCGATCGACGAAGCGATGGCTAAGTTTGCTACCAAGATCCACGTTACGATCAATAACGAGGGATCGGTAACAGTCAGCGATGACGGTCGAGGAATTCCAACCGATCGACATGACCAGTTGTCAGAGCAAGAGGATCGAGAGATCACCACGCTGGAAGGGGTGATGACCTTTCTTAAGTTCGGCGGAAAATTCGAAAAAGGTGCTTATCAAACGACCGGTGGTTTGCACGGCGTCGGCGTAACCGTCGTGAATTTCCTTTCAGAATGGTGTGCGGTCGAAGTTTGCCGCGATGGAGAAATGCACCAACAGGAATACGAACGCGGAATACCGACTGGCCCCGTAACTAAGGTTGGTAAATCGGATCGTCACGGAACGAAAACGACTTTCAAGCCCGACGCGCAGATCTTTCAAACGGTTAAATTTGAATATTCGATCCTGCACAAGAGACTTCAGGAGCTGGCTTTCCTGAACAGTGGCGTGCGGATTATCTACAAGGATGAGCGTAACGGAGAGGGCGACGAGTTCTACTACGAGCGCGGAATTATCGAGTATGTAGAGCACATCAACCGATCCAGCGATCCGATTCACAAAGAAGTTGTTTTTCTGGCTGGCGAAACAGAAGGAGTCGGTTTTGAGATCGCGTTGCAATACTCGACCGATATCTCGGAAACGGTCCACTCCTACGTGAACAACATTAACACCCACGAGGGTGGAACTCACGTTTCAGGTTTTCGAACTGCTCTAACAAGAACGCTGAATTCGTACGGAAAGAAAGCGAATTTGTTTGGCAAGATCAACGTAACGGGTGAGGATTTTCGCGAAGGTATCACGGCCATTATCTCGATGAAGGTTCCCGAGCCACAGTTCGAAGGTCAAACGAAAACCAAATTAGGTAACGGCGAAGTCGAAGGAATCGTGAGCTCAGCAATGGGCGAATTCCTTAAGACTTATTTGGAAGAGAATCCGAAAGTCGCCAAGACGATCGTCCGTAAAGGGATGCAAGCGGCCGAGGCACGCGAAGCGGCTCGCAAGGCTCGAGAATCGGTGCGACGTAAATCGGTTTTGTCAGGCGGTGGATTGCCGGGCAAGTTGCGAGATTGTATTTCCAACGACATGGAAAAGTGTGAACTGTACCTGGTCGAAGGTGACTCGGCCGGCGGAAGTGCGGAAGGTGGCCGCCTGAAAGAGTTTCAGGCGATTCTGCCACTTCGCGGTAAGATCATTAACGCTTACAAGGCTCGCGTAGACAAAGTACTGGAGAACGAAGAGGTACGCAGTATTATCAGCGCACTGCGAGTCGGTGTAGGTGCCGAGCTGGACCTGACTAAGCGACGTTATGATAAAATTATCATCATGACGGATGCGGATGTGGATGGATCACATATTCGTACACTGCTGCTATGCTTTTTCTATCGCCAGATGTACCAGTTGATGGAGCAGGGCCATGTTTATATCGCCCAGCCGCCGCTGTTTCGAGTAAAAGAGAAACGGAAAACGTATTACATCCAAACTGATGAAGAAATGAAAACTCAGTTGATGACGCGGGGAATGACCGACGTTTCTTTTGTTACCGAAGACGGTACCGTTATCGAGGGCAAAGACTTTGAGAAACTTTGTCGGGCGATGGCCAGTATGGAGACCGCGATTCTCGATCTTGAGCGAAGGGGTATCAACCTAAAGGCTCATTCGCAGCGGGTTAATTTTGAAACTGGACGTTTGCCCGTTTATCACGTGGTTGTTGGATCTCAGGATCACTGGTTTTCGACTCGAGCCGAGTTAGATGCGTTCCTCAAAGAGAACGAGAATCTGTCAGTAGACGATTCCAAATCGAAAACCGAGGATAGCGAAGAGGCAGAGAAGAGTGCCGAAGATGAATCGACCGAGTCGAATGAAACGGACGGTACGGAAGAAGATAAAATCAGCATCAGCGAATTTTATGAGGTCCGAACGATTAATACCGGGTTGAAAGACTTGGCCGATTTGGGTTTCACTATCGAAAGCTTGTTGCCTCAAGACCGCACAGGAATCCAGATAGCCCGCTATACAGTTCGACAAGGTGGAGAAGATTCATCCAACGAGATCGGTATCAACGACCTGAGAGGTTTGTTGGGAGCGATTCGAGCGGCCGGCGAAAAAGGAATGCAAATCACCCGCTTTAAAGGATTGGGTGAAATGAACGCGGAAGAACTTCGCGAGACAACATTGGATCCGGAGAATCGAACGCTAATCAAAGTCAGCATGGCCAACGCCGCGGATGCGGATGATATGTTCCGAATCCTCATGGGCGACAAAGTCGAACCACGGCGGGAGTTCATCGAAAAACACGCGTTGGACGTCAAGAATTTGGATATCTAACGCGAACGAACGGCTGTGGCTCCGCGGGAGCGTCGCCCTCCCGCAAATGTGCGCAAATGGAAACCCGACGCGTTAGCGAGGAA
>CAZDBA010000082.1:0-22151 GCA_964503615.1 uncultured Pirellulaceae bacterium | reverse complement strand
AGGGATCTACGACGAAGCACGAAGTGGTTGGCTGGATCCTTTGTCGCGTGATGTGACGGCGCGTTACGCGCTACAGCAAGGCGAGTGGAACCATATTCGAGTTCGTGCTGAGGGAGATCGAATTCGGACTTGGCTGAACGGCTATCCCGCAGCGGATGTGACCGACTCACAAACGGCGACCGGTTTTATAGGCTTGCAAGTTCACAGTGTTGGAAAGCGGGAAGAACCACTCCAAGTCAGATGGCGAGAGATTCGTATTCGCGAAAACCCCGAAGAGCCAGTTGTCGAGGACGTTATTCGGAATCTCATTCCCGCGGCAACGGCCATGGACCACAAGGAGTTTTTTGAATTGGCCCAATCCGGCGCCCCAGACCACGAAAAAGTAGAGGAAAAAACGCTCACTCTGATGTCCTTTACCTTGGGTATGCAAAAGACGGTTGCCGAAGCAAATGAATACGCCTTTTTGGATCCAACTCCAGATCCGGCGAGTTTCGCTGACGAAGTGATGCGGGGAGCGGAGGCAACCATCATCAAGGAGGATCGGATCACGGACGTTCATTGCGTTGTGTCAGGTGATGGTGCTACGGGTTGGTTCGAATTTGAAGTGCCTAAAGTTTACAAAGGCAGGTGCCAGTTCGTTGCGAAACTCGATCAGTCGAAGTGGCAGATTACCGAATTAAAAATGCCAGCCCGCGGAATCGCTCTTGTTCGAAACGACGTCGGAAGATGGACGATCGACGAATCGTTTACCAACGATGTTTTTTCTGATCAGCCTGAGATCATAAAACTGTCTGATGGTTACAAATTCTTAGAGGGGCCCGCCTTGGGACCGGACGGTCGAATCTACTTCAACGATATCCCAAACCAAACCACTCATTCATACGATCCGGAGGAAAACTCGCTGAGAGTTTTTCGAGCTGAAACGGGCAAAGCAAACGGTATGTTTTGGTCGCCTGCGGACGCGTTGTTTTCTTGCGAGTCCGGCAATCGCCGAATCAGCAGAAACTTTAACGGCACGATCACGACGTTGGTCGACAATTTCGAAGGCAAAAAACTGAACACGCCTAACGATCTTTGCCTGGACGCTGAGGGCGGACTGTACTTTACCGATCCTCGCTACGGAAATACGGACAGCATGGAAATGGATGTTCAGGGCGTGTACTACGTTCCGCGAAAAAAGCAGAAAGCGATCCGAGTGATCGAGGATCTAGTACGCCCGAACGGAATCGTCCTTTCACATGACTTTAAAACACTCTACGTCGGTGACCATGGCGGCAAAAAGACTTGGGCCTACGATGTAACAGGCCTGGGCGAACTGGCGAACAAACGGTTGATCGCCAATCTGGGAAGCGACGGAATGTCGGTTGATACTCAAGGCTGTGTTTATCTGACCGCACAAGGAGCGATCCATGTGATTGCCCCGCTCTTGGATCCGGTCGATGATGGAGGAATTGTTTACGGGCAAAAAATCGCCGAGCTGAAAATGCCGGAGGAGCCAGCAAATTGTTTGCTGGTAGGTGATACACTTTATATCACGGCTCGCACCGGGTTCTATGCGGTGAAAACCAATCGGATCGGTGTCACGCAGTAAAATTCAAGCGACGGATGAATCAAACGTAGGACGAATCAATCAATTTTGGGAACCCACAATGCTACACAATCTAAAACAGAGTCTCGGCCTAACATCTCTGGGACAAACAATCGTACTCATTCTTGCTCTGGCAATTGGTAGCCCAACATTGGCTCAGCATTCTGAACCGGCTGACAACTGGGGTAATTTTAGAGGGCCGAACTTTAATGGCGTGTCTTCAACCGCAACTCCACCTACGGAGTGGTCAGCTGATAAAAACGTTGGATGGAAAGTTGAAATCCCGGGTGCTGGATCTTCTTCGCCGGTCGTCTGGGGTGACAAAGTTTTTGTTACGACTGCGGTGAATCAACAGCCAGATGTGAAAAAGCCTGCACGGCTTACACGCCAGGAGATTTATAACAAATTTGACACCGACGGTGATGGAAGATTGAGTGACGCTGAAAGGCCTGCCGCACAGCAGTTCATGCGAGACCGAGCCAAAGCTACTTTGACGAATCACCAGTTCATCGTGCTTTGTTTTAACCGAAAAACTGGCGAGAAGGTTTGGGAGAAAGTTGCCAATGAACGTGAGCCAGTCGATGGTCACCACGCCGATGGAAACTACGCCGCGGCTTCGCCCGTAACCGATGGCAAACAACTTCTTGTAAATTTTGGGTCAATGGGTTTGTTTTGCTACGACCTGGACGGAGAAGAAATTTGGAAGCGAACTGACCTCGGTGAAATGCAAACGCGTGGTGGATTTGGAGAAGGCAGTTCGATCACGCTGACGGACGAATTGGTTATCCTTCCCTGGGATCACGAAGGCCAATCGAAAATCGAAGCGCTCAATCGAACGACCGGCGAAACAGTTTGGAAAACAGATCGAGAGGAACCATCGGCATGGGCGACTCCGGTCATCGCAACCGTGGATGGAAAGTCTCATGTTATTCATGCCGGCGATAATTTTTCGTGTGGTTATGATCTGAAATCTGGTGAAGAGATTTGGCGCTCATCGGGTTTGTCGATGCGCCCTGTCGCGACTCCCGTCGTATACAAGAACCTTGGTATTTTCAGTGCCTCACGTCAGGGGGCAACGTTGCATGCGTATTACCTGGACAGAACAGGTGATATCTCATCGGATCCTGCATGGAAGATCACTAAACACTCAACAGACTGTTCGTCTTTGTTACTGTCTGAAAACCGTTTGTTTTATGTGTCGGGAAATAAGGGCATGTTGTCTTGCTCAAATGCCGAAGATGGCAGCCCTCTCTTTGCAACCCAACGACTGAGTGGAATTCGTGGCATCTACTCGTCTCCAGTTGCTGCCGATGGAAAAGTTTTTGTTACCGGCCGTGGTGGGACGACTGTTGTCCTCAAAGACGCGGAGACGTTTGAAACGATTGCAACCAACAGCGTTGGTGAACCGGTTGACGCCACCATCGCTTTAGCAGGAAAACAGATTTTTATTCGTGGCAAAAATCATCTGTTTTGCATTCAGGAATAACGACGTTCGAATTCGAGGGAATGACAAAGCCCAACTAGCGTCGTCCAGCGAAAATGTCGAACGGCGATTTTAGATCCGTCGACAATGACAATTAGCTTGTGGAAACGAGGTCGCTTAACGATCCGCCTTTGACTAACGATTTTTGCCAATTCGCGCCGATCATCAAACAGTTGATTCCGGATCCGATTCCCAGCATGGCAACGTTCATGCCGGGCTCTACCGTTTGATTCTCAATTCCATGAGCCATGGTAATTGGCAAAGCGGCAGAGCCTGTGTTGCCGAGCCACTCAAAAGTGGTGTGGTCGATATCTGGATTCAGGCCCAGTCCCTCGAGCATCAGTTTTCTGTGCGCGCTGCCGACTTGATGGCAAAACGAACGTTGGATACTGTCGACGGTCCAGCCCAGATTTTTCAAGAACGGTTGGAACGTATCCACTCCGATCTGAACGCCTTGCATCATCAACTCGTTCGAATCGGTTGCCATCAGCGGGGCCATCTCGCTACCCGCCTGATCTTGATCACTTTGGCAGAGGTCGTGGAACTGTGTGTTGGCCCTTACTTGGGCGCCCAACATCGCATTGCCAGTCTGGCTAATATCACGATGCACCAGTAGCACAGCACAACTGGCACTGCCAATCGTGAGCGAGGCGATCGCGTTCTTGATCGTTTTGCGAGTCAAGGATTGGTCGGCGTTGAGTGACTTGATCGTTGTCTCAACCAATTGTCGACCGCCTTCGCTGCCGACGACCAAAGCCGCTTGAACCTGTCCCAATTCGATCATATTGGCGGCTTGAACCATGCCGTTCAAAATGCCAAGACAAGCGTTGGAAAGATCGTAAATCACGCAATCCGGATTCAATCCCAAATGATGGTGTACCGAGCAAGCGGTGGCAGGTTCCAGAAAGTCCCGGCAAACGGACGCGTGTATTAAGCAGCCCACTTTTTCTGCATCAAACTCTGCGGCCGCCAAAGCGCGTTGGCAGCTCGGAATACTCAACTGGCTGGGCCTCATTTCTCGAGGCCAAAACCGGCGTTCGCGTATCCCGGTCATCAGTTCCAAACGTCCAACGGGCAGTTTGAGTCGGGTGTACAACGGTTCGAGTCGATTTTCTATATCCTCGGTTGTCCAGATTTCATCCGGTATCGTGTACCCTAACGATTCGATACACACATTTGAGTATTTCATAAAGATTTGAGTTAAAAATGCAAAACGGTGAAAATTAGGAGCTTTTGAATTCGCCAAAACCAGATGGCGATCTTCAAAGCTCTGTATAACAAAGAGCTGAGACGCCGAGTGACGGTTCAAGGTGGATTTACGCTAGCACTTTAAAGTGCTTGCACAATATTTGGTAGTTGCAAAGGGTGTTAGTCAACAAAATAGACTTGGTGGTTTGATTTGTTTGAAGGTCTACTGTCCATTGTTCTTCCCGATTGAGTCGCGGACGGATCGCGATAAAACAAAACCTTGATTGGTCAGGAGATCGACAGACGCTTAGGAAGAGCAGTTTGCCACCATCGGCACAGACGCGACAAACAGCAACGATTGCTGCAATGGTCGCAACGTCAAAACGACACCGCCTTGAAAACAAACCCACCTTCTTTAGTCCTAACGATCCCTTAATTTACCGCCGCTTAAGACGAGCGCATAGTGCGAGGAGATATAGGATGCTTAGTAAACCAGTCATCGGTATTAATACCGATTTTCGTGCAGCAAAAGGCACACAACCCGCTTACTCAGTAATTACAGCCGGTTATTTTGATTCCATTGTACGAGCCGGCGGAATTCCGGTCATGTGCCCACCTTTGGCTGAAGAAGACGATGTGAATGGGCTTTTGGACAAGCTGGATGGATTCATGTTCATTGGTGGTGCCGATCTTGATCCACGCCGGGACGGATTCATGTTGCATCCCACAGTTCGTCCTTTGGACCCTCGTCGCGAGAGTTTTGATCGCTTGCTGATGCGAAGCGTTGCAGATCGTTGCATGCCTGTTTTTGGAATCGGCGTTGGCATGCAGTTGTTGAACGTGACTTTGGGTGGAAACTTGTTTCTCCATATTCCAGAGGATCTACCCAATGCAATTCCTCACAAAGACCCACAAGATGCTGGACATCGTCATAGCTTGGACATCGTGCCCGGTTCACTGATGGAACGAGTCTATGGCGATGGTGAAATTCGAGTCAGCAGTCGGCATCACATGGCGATCGACGAGTTGGCCCCCGGTTTTCAAGTCACCGCGCGTTGTCCTGATGGCGTGATCGAAGCGATCGAAAGCACAACCAACGATTGGTTTGCGATTGGAACTCAGTTCCATCCCGAGAACGAAGCTGCCTCCGCTTTGGATGTGCGCGTTTTCGAAGAGTTCCTGGATGTTATCCGCGAAGGCGCTCCAACAAAATTAAAGGTCGTCGCCTAGGTTCGTCCTGAGATGCCCTAACTTGCAAAAAAGAAAAAGCCTGTTCGCATGGAAGCGACAGGCTTTGTTTTTTAGTATCCAAGGGATGCTGATTCCAGAATCTTCTAGCGGTCGTAGACCAAAGGCAGGTTTTGCAATTGCGTTGGAAGCTCAGCTCTTTCGTAGTACTCGAATTCGGGTCGAGCCGGGTACTGAGACTGACTCGGAGCAGTTTCAACTTTTGGTACGTCTGGTACTTCAGGAGCCTCAGGTACTTTCGGAGTGATTGGCTCGGGCGGGCTGATGCCCTCTTCGACTTCAGAAGGAACGATTTGAGGTTCTGCAGACTGTTCTGATCCCATTGAATCCCCTGCCCCACCTGATTCCATTGGTTCGATACTTTCCGCGTTTGCGGCTTCGACTTCTGCTTGGATATGCTCAGGAACCATAGGTTCCTGGACTTCCCATGAGTACTTGCAAACGTCACATTCGTAGCTCTCTTTTTTCAAGACGGTTACAGTACGTGTCTTGCTGCAAGTAGGAACCGGCTTGCAAGGATTGCAGGTTTGCCAAGGCAAGCGAACTTTGGGGATGCAGATCACTTTTTGCTCGGTCGTGTAGCGGGACTTTTTCTCTTTGCCCTTTTCAACTTTGAGCTTGCAGACATCGGCATTGCAGTTTGGACATTTGCGACACGCTCTTGTTTTAGGCGTGCGGCAGCTTTTGCATCCACATCCTCTCTTGGCAATCGGCGGGTTGTATTCCGTCAAAACTGCCGGGGCAAGAGTCGGTTGGCAGGTCTGGCAAGACATGCATGCCGGTTTTCCGCACCCGCAGTCTGTATAGCTACTGCTTTCGTAGTTCTCAATTGGAGAATGGATGACACTCGAAGAGGCACAAGTCTGGCAACTTTGTGCGGTCGCCAATTGAGAGTTTGAAGATACGGTAGGTAGATTCAAACTTAAGCAAACGATTGCCATCGCGAAAAGGATATTTTTTAAAGACATGATTGTCACACTTTTCTGTTAGTTTGTTTACGTGAATGATTTACGAGTTGAGGCGGATATAGCTCTGGTCCGCTAAAAGTCGACCATGAAACGCATTCCAAAGATGTCGTAGTTGCCGATACCGATGTCAGAATCATCAATTTCACCGTTGATGTAGTTAAACTGCCATCTTGTGTGCGGTGTCCACCACCAGTTCAAACCGAGCGTGAGTGAAGTTCCACGTCCGCCGACGATGTCCTGGTCGGTCAAGTCGGCGTACGAGTAACGAGCGGCGATTTGCCAAGCGCCCAAACCACGTTGAACGTTTGAGTTCTTGTCTCGTACTGCGAAGAAGTTCTCGAACGGCTTGACGCGTCCGATCGTTCCTGTTTTTCGCTGCCAGCTTTGGTGTTCACCTGTCAGCATATACGCGAGTTGGAAGTAACCACCGTGGAACTGCAGCGAGTCGCCCCCAAAGTCACCTGACCTTTCAACATTTGAGTGAAGGTATTCAGCGTTAAAGTGCCAAGGTCCCAGGTTTAAAGCACCCTCAAGACCGATGAGTGAAGCGACATCTGCTCCCGCGATTCGTCCCGTGTCGAGCCAGCGATTGTCAGAACGCGCCTCAGGGCGAGTACGGAATCGAAGTTCGTTGTCCTCACCACCGCGACCGTCCGGAGTTCCGACTGAGCCACTAACGGCCAAGTGCAAGTAGCCGCGTCCTCCTGACGATTCGTCATACCAAGGCGTAGAAGCCAAACGTCCGGCAACTTCCAGTTGGTAATGATCGCCGGTAAATCCATCGCTAGTCTGAGTCAAACGCCGGTTCCAGACACCATATCTTGCGTTGATCTTTTGATCCTTTGAAAGGTAGTTACTGGAAATACCCAAACGACGCGCGTCTTCGTTGAACGCTTCGACAATGAATGGACGCTCGATAAAGATGTTCGTTCGACTACTGTTCAAGTGGTCCAGACCGTACGGACGCTTGTGGTTACCAATGATCAAAGTGTTAAGAAACGGAAGGTCTTTGACACCGATGTAAGCGTCTCGATATGAGGGATCGACTCCACCCGCGAATTCACCTTCGTACTTATAAAAGACGTTACTGGTCAAATTACCCGAAGTACCGATTCGCAACCGGCGAAAGTTAAAACGGTCTTGGGGGTCTCCACCTTCAAACTGGATGATTTCCTCATCAGCGTCGGGGAAAGCCCAATAATCAAGGTGAACACGACCAAAGAACTTTACTTTTCGTGCCTCACCAATACCGGGAATGATGAATCCTTTGTTGGCGTCACCCAACGCGTCGATTTCTTCCTCTTGTTCTTCGATCGCTTTTCCGATGTCAGCGAACTGTTTGTCGAAAGCCTCGTGAGCTTCTTCGTTCTCCTTTGCAACTTCTTCTGGATCGAAACTGAGCTTCTGTTCAAGTTCGACTTCCATCTCTCGAAGGCGGAGTTGCATCTTCTCCATCTCTTCAAACAGCTTGTCTGTAGAGTCCTCTTTTTCTTGCATGCGGTAACCTGCTCCAATCGTGTGATCCTGTGCAACAAGGATTTGGCTAACGGCCACTAGCGACACGATGCAAACGCTGGTCAAAAGGTTTTTCAACATAATTTTCTCGGTTACAAAGTTCTTCCGTGCTGGAAGGTAACTTCGGGCTGTAAGTCAAATAGGCATTACTTGGGTCTTGCCAGATTTGAGGAAACGCCCAAATTCGCCGAGTGAAAATTAGAGAAAGCGGAACAAGCCGAATTCTTTAACAGGTTAAAATTGGCATAGGCCGCAAAGTTTAAAGGGACAACCGAAGCGACCCCTTGAACCGAATCCATGGTGCTAAACTTCAAATACGGGCACGACTACGCAGCAGGGCAAATGTGAAGATTTGGTTTAGACGGACGAAACGTTCAAGTACACGCTAACCGTCAGAACTGGCGGAGAAGTAGTGTAAATGTAAACGGAGTGGTCGCACTTACGCGGTGCCGAGCATGGTCATCAGTCGCTTCCAATCCTGGAATGGGAAATCCTCGTTCAATTCCCCTTCGTGGTCTGCGTTGCGGATCGAATAACAGGGGTACTCCCCACTGAAGACTTTTCCAAGCCGTTTATCATCTGACCATGTGTAGTCATCATCCGGCGGTTCCATGATGGTCGCTCCGGTAAGATTCTGAACCTCTTTTGGGCGCAGAATGTTTAACAACTCGTAAGCTTTAGCGAGCTGTTTCTCGTATTCCTTTTTTTGTTTTCGTTCTTGTTTGCCCAGCCCTACGAACTTGGCCAGCAAAAGCAGAGCTTGTTCTGGCTCGATCGGAATCGTGTTTGGTTCCGCTTGCCAATGTCGGTAAAGGATCTTCAGCTCTTCCCATTGGATCGCATACGGATGCCAACGAGATTCGTCCCACCAGCCACATTGGTGAAGGCTGTTTTTCTTTACGTTTCGAAATACGAGGTTGATGCACCAGTAGTTGAAGCCAATTGCGAACTCCAATTCAAACTCGTCGAACAGCGGTAACGTAATTGTCAGGTCGTCGTACCAATCCTGTTCGTGTTCTTCGCTGTATTGTTTTCCCAGATAGCAATTTAGAACATCATCCGGTATTGCCGCATCGCCAAACTGGTAGTACCGCCAAAACTCGGGTGCGTCGAGAATTTCGATCGGTTCTGCCATTGGAAATAACTTTCGAGGGTTTGAATTGGATTAAAAAAAGTCCTGGAGTAAACCAAGACTTTGTTTTGCTGGATTGCACTAAATTTGTTCCGCATCGTTTGCGGAACAAACGTTGCTTGAAACTTTGCTTTAGAAAGCGTGTTACCGATCTACGCTTCGTCGCTTGCTCGGAACCAAGGTGTCAGGCAAGGAGTATGTTCGACGACCGCTCCATCACCGAAGTACAACGCTATCTCTTTGGTGGCCGCTTCACTTCCGTCGGAAGCGTGAACCAGATTCATTTGACGGCTGCTGCTGAAATCGCCTCGAATTGTGCCGGGAGCAGCTTCGAGTCCGTTGGTTGCTCCTAACATTGCTCGTACAACGGCGATTGCGTTTAGGCCTTCCAGAACCATGGCAACGACAGGCGCGCCGGTGATAAACGACTCAAGAGCCGGGTACCAAGCTTTCTCTGCATGTTCGGCGTAGTGTTGTTTGGCCAGATCAGGAGTGATTCGGATCATTTTCATGCCAACCACACTTAGGGCTTTGTCTTCGAAGCGGGCGATGATGCGGCCAATCAAGCGACGTTCGACACAATCAGGTTTGAGCAAAATAAGTGTTTGTTCCATCTGTATTTCCTGTGGCCGATTTGGCCATTCTTAAGGGGACCTCGTATATCAAAGCTGGAAAGTTTAGCACAATTCCCCCTTCCGGAAATGGGGACTGTCTGCGAAACTATTGGAGAAAGTGCCGCAAAAGTCGGTGCTAACCACTCAGGTCATCAGGAGCAAGACCAACACGCTGGGCATTAGCTATTTCATAAAAGCGTGGGCAAATGGTCGTCGCCTTATAAGAATGATTAGCTCAACAGAACAGTTTCCCCCCTCCTCCAAACCCTCCGAAGCCGTTTCAGGCGTAACTGTCCGCTTGGCGGGCGATTCGGGTGACGGCATGCAGCTATTGGGAACGCAGCTTACCAATACCTCCGCGCTTTCGGGAAACGATGTCGCGACCTTTCCTGACTTCCCAGCCGAGATTCGTGCTCCCCGGGGAACTCGGGCTGGCGTAAGTGGTTTTCAAGTTCAGTTCGCGTCCGAAGAGATCTTTACACCTGGCGATGGCCTGGATGCATTGATTTGCATGAACCCGGCCGCTTTGATCACGAACATTGCCGATCTGAAGCCGAACGGGATCTTGATCCTGAATTCAAATAGCTTCGAAGCGAAAGATTTGAAATTGGCCAAGCTGGAGGTGGATCCCAGAACCGATGGCACGATTGATGGCTTTCGAGTGATCGAAGTCGAAATGACCAAGCTGACTCGTGGGGCTGTCGAAGAAACCGGGCTGTCGGTCAAGTTCGCTGATCGGTGCAAGAACTTTTTCGCGATGGGCCTTGTGTTCTGGCTGTACGGAAGGGACGTGGCTCCAACGTTACGATTCATCGAAACCAAATTCAAAAGTAAAGAAGACGTCCTCAAAGCGAACACGTTGGCGCTCAAGGCAGGTTGGCACTATGGCGAAACCACGGAAGCTTTCGCCTCGACGTACCAAGTTCCCGCGGCCAGTCTCGACAGCGGAGAGTACCGCAACATCATGGGTAACCAGGCTTTGGCTTGGGGTTTGATTGCGGCTTCAAAGCTGAGCGATAAAGATCTCTTCTACGGTACGTATCCGATCACGCCTGCCAGTGACATTTTGCACCACTTGAGCAAGTACAAACATTTTGGCGTGAGAACGTTTCAAGCCGAAGATGAAATCGCCGCCATGTGCTCAACCGTTGGCGCAGCGTTCGGTGGTTCGATGGCTGTCACCGCCAGTAGTGGACCCGGTATCGCACTCAAAGGCGAAGGAATGGGCTTGGGGCTGATCCTCGAGTTGCCCATGATCATTATCGACGTCCAGCGCGGTGGACCTAGCACAGGTTTGCCGACAAAAACTGAGCAGTCTGATCTGCACATGGCTATGTTTGGCCGCAATGGTGATTCACCTCTACCTGTGATTGCCGCCAGCAGCCCTGGTGACTGTTTCGACGTCGCCATCGAGGCTTGGCGAGTTGCGACCAAGTTCATGACGCCGGTAATCATTTTGTCCGATGGCTACATCGCCAATGGAGCAGAGCCTTGGTTGATTCCGGATACATCGAAACTGGAAAAGATAAAAATCACTCATCCGACTGACGATGGCGAAACGTTCCTGCCGTACAAGCGTGATGAAAACCTCGCGCGACCGTGGGCGATTCCGGGCACACCGGGCTTGATGCATCGCGTCGGCGGTTTGGAAAAACAGGACGGTACGGGCAATGTCAGCTACGACCCGGACAACCATCAACAGATGACCGAGTTCCGCGCTCAAAAGGTTCGCAATGTTGCGGACTCGATCGGGCCTGCTGTCGTCGAAGGGGATTCATCCGGAAAACTGCTCGTCATCAGTTGGGGCGGAACTTACGGTGCTTGCCACACTGCGGTCAATCGTTGCCGTGAAGCGGGCAAGTCGGTTTCCCATGTCCACTTGCGATGGTTGAATCCTTTTCCAGCGAATTTGGGCGAAGTCCTTGCGAACTTTGAAAATGTCCTTGTGCCCGAACTGAACACAGGCCAGTTGCGTTTCTTGTTGCGAAACGAGTTTATGGTCGATGCCAAGGGATTGAATAAAATCAAAGGCAAACCTTTTCACGTGAGTGAGCTTGTCGAAGCGATCGAGCCACTTGCTTAAGCCAACTGTTTAACCGATTTAGTTTTGGTGGCTCTTTGCTGCCCAATGTTGCGATCAAAGCAACCTGAAGAAAGTACTTTGAGTTATGAGTGTAGAACTTCCAGTTTTGAAACCTGCAGATTTTGCTTCGGATCAAGACGTACGTTGGTGCCCGGGATGTGGTGACTATTCGATCCTTGCGCAGATGAAAAAGGTCTTGCCGACGCTGGGCATTCCTCGTGAAGAGATCGTGTTCATTTCGGGAATTGGTTGCTCAAGCCGCTTTCCGTATTACATGAACACTTATGGTATGCACAGCATTCACGGCCGAGCACCCGCTTTTGCGACCGGCCTGAAATCGACTCGGCCCGATTTGAGTGTTTTCGTGATCACGGGTGATGGTGACGCGTTGAGCATCGGTGGAAATCACCTGTTGCATGTTTTGCGTCGAAATGTGGACCTGAATATCGTGCTGTTCAACAACAGCATTTACGGATTGACCAAGGGACAGTATTCACCGACTTCGCCAGTTGGCTCGGTAACCAAGAGTACACCGTTGGGCTCAATCGACCATCCGCTGAAACCGATCTCGGTTGCCGTAGCTGCAGAAGCGACTTTTGTTGCACGCACGGTAGATACGAATATCAAACACATGGTCCAAACGTTGACTCGCGCTGCTGAGCACACGGGAACTTCTTTTATCGAGGTTTACCAAAACTGCAACGTGTTCAATGACGGCGCTTGGGACTATATGAAAGACAAGGCGACCAAGGGCAAGACGAATCTCGTGCTAGAGCATGGCAAGCCGATGGTGTTCGACGACGGGAAACAGGGCATTCGCATGAACGGAATGACGCCTGAGGTGGTCAGCTTGGAGAACGGGGCGATTGCGACTGATGATTTGCTGTTCCACGATGAAAAAGCGGACAATCCGAATCTCGCCTTTATGCTCAGCCGCTTGCTTCACCCTGAATTTCCAGAGCCGATCGGAGTTTTTCGAGCGGTGGAACGTCCGACTTACGACAGCCTAATCAACCAGCAAGTTGAAATGGCTCGCGAAAAGAACGGCGATGGAAAGTTGGAAGACTTGTTCACCAGCGGTGACACTTGGACCGTCGCCGAGTAGCCCGAGTAGGTACAAGATTGTTCCCAGCCGGTTTTCCGGTTTCGATTCAGAGAATCAAGCGACATTAATGGCAACATTGAGTTTCGATTCTTGTTGCATCCGTTCCAGAAAGAGCGTGCCCTATGCCATCAGTTCTTGTGTTGGGCGAGTATGGTGTTCGCAACGGCGGTGAGAATTCGTTTTTAGCTACGATTCCGTTTCTTGATGCGGCCGGTTGGGATGTGATGGCCGCGGTCCCCGCCGATTCCGAGTTTTCGATTGCGCTGGAAGATGCGGGGGCGACTGTCTATCCGCTATGGTTGAAAGGTCTGGCGGGTAATCGACTTTCCCAGGAACAGATTCGCGACGCGTTGAAGACGATCATTCAAGAAGTTTCGCCAGACCTGGTTCATGCAAACAGTCTTTCCATGAGTCGTTTGTTGGGTCCGGTCACTCAGGAATTGAACGTTCCATCGTTGGGCCATTTGCGCGACATCATCAAATTAAGCGCGAAAGCGATTGCCGACATCAATTGCCTGGATCGGATCGTTGCGGTTTCAAAAGCGACGGCGGACTTTCACCAATCCAAAGGGATGGACGAATCGAAATTGCGCGTGCTGCACAACGGTGTCGATCTGGAACGATTTTACCCGCCTGAATCTCGAGTCGCGATCGACGGCCTTGCGACTGGCATTCGTAAAGAGTTGCAACTGACCAATACATCGTTTTTGGCAATCTACATTGGCCAGATCGGAATGCGTAAAGGGATCGAGTCGGTGCTGGAAACGATGCAAGATCCGATCACCAAACACGAAGACGTCCATTTGCTATTAGTTGGCCAACGGCATTCGCAAAAGGCCGAAGCGATCCACTATGAGCAACAGCTACACGAGACGGCAAACCAGTTTCCGCCCGGTCACGTCCATTGGCTTGGGCGTCGCGATGATGTTGACCAGTTGATGCGCGAATGCAATCTGTTGGTTCACATGCCACGACAGGAACCGCTTGGCCGTGTATTGCTAGAAGCGGCTGCGTCCGGTTTGCCGATGGTAACGACTGATGTCGGCGGCACGCGTGAGATCCTTGTTGGGTTGGAGGAATTGATTGTTCCGCCTTGTGACAACTACCGGAATTGTTTTGACTTTGAACGCTTGTTTACCGATGACAAGTTTTATGCCGACCTCAGTCAACGCTTGAGGACGAGAGCGGTTGAGAACTTTGCCGACCATTTTGCCGGGCAGAATCTGGCTCGACTGTATCGCGATGTTCTGGACGATTGAGTAATTGGTCGAAGTGTCGTACTCACGCAATCAAATTTTTGTGAGAAGATGAACCTCAGTCCAATGTTCCTTTCTTCCTTCTTTGCATGCTGAAAGAAAAGAAGATTGGGTTAAATCGTTTTTTTGCGGTTGAACTGGGGCAACTTTATCTGGTTGTTAACCAGTAGACTATTGAAAATCCGGCTTGCTCCTGCGAAAATTGAGCAGCAGGATTTAAGTTCGAACTTTCTTTTTGCGATTAAATTGCCTGTTTATAATCTCTGGCAGGGCCCTAATCGCTTTCAACAAGAGTGGACGCATTATGCCGTTGGGATCGAAAGCAGAATTAGTTAAATGCATCGAAGCCAGCAAGGTTCTGTCGGAAGAGAAACTTGCCGACGCGGTCAAAAAATCCAGCTCGAATTCTGCTAAAGACTTTGCGGTCTATCTGGTCAAAAAACGTTTGTTGACTTCTTGGCAAGCTAAATTCTTGCTTACAGGGCGGTCCAATCTCCGCTTGGACAATTACATCCTTACCAACCGAATTACGCAAGACGAGTTGGGGGATCGTTTCGAAGCGCGGCATGAGTCGCTTGATCGCCCGGTTATCCTGCAACTGCTACCGAAGACCGTTTCGTCAGATTCAGCGCTGCGAGAGTTTTTCGTTGCTCATGTGGGCAGGATTGCCGAAGTCGATCACCCCTACTTGGTCGATGTGCACGACGTTGACGAACACACGAGTCGCTTCTTTGTGGTGACCGAATTCCTAGACGGAGTTTCTTTGGTTGAGACGGTGATGGATTCTCGATCTCTGGTTCGTTGTACAAATCAAATTTTGCAGGGTATTGGATTTGCCCAATCGCATGGCATTCTTCATGGCGAGATCAGCGAATCAAATATTTTTGCTTTGGATAATGGCGACTTCAAAATCGTTGGCTCGGGAGTTTCAGTGCTTCGTCGTAAGCTGAAGGGCGAGAATCTGCCGCTGCCCCAAGAGGATTTTGTTGCGTTTTCCAAAGTGCTCAAGTCAAGATTTGAATTCTTGCCCGATGATGAGCAGCGCGAATACGCATGGCTCAAGTCATTATTGGGTGAGCTGGAATCGAATCCACTTGATACCTATCAGAATGCGATTCAAAAGACCTCAGAAGTCATGGCGACTTGGACCATGCCTAACATCCCCGTGCTCGCAGAGACCGAAGCGGTTCCAGCTTCACAAGCTGCGCAGCCGGCAACGGTTGCTAACGTTGGTTCACCTGTGCCAAGCCGAACGAGCAAGGCTTCGAATTCCCCTTCTCATTCTGAGGGCAGTTCGTCGGACATCAACTCTGATCAGGGTGCAACGCCTTGGTACAAACTGCCCGGTATGATCAGCGCGATTTCGTGTGGCGCATTGGCCCTTTTGGTAGGCGGCCTTTGGCTGGGAGGAGCGTTTAGCGGTTCGAAAGATAAACAGGTTGCAGAGAAAACAAATGAAGCATCGACTTCGAAGGCTTCAAATACTTCGATTGCTTCAAATAAGAATGTAGAAAACAATTACCGTCCAAGCCGTGAGAAGTTTGATCCGAAAAACGCGGATATACACGCCGCGCTCAGGAGAGCTCAGGGGCTCCCTGATGAAGAGGAGGGAGTGAAAACAGAATCTCCTAATTCGAAGACAACACATAGCTCTAATCCAGAAACACCTAAAGGAAATCGGTTGCCTGAGCCAGTTCCTGCGCCACCACCCGTTGCTCCTCAGCCAAATATTAGCCCCAAGCCGGAACCAAAACCCGAACCAGAGACAGAGCCCGAACCGAAGGCTGTCAATCCTTTGAGCTCGCTGGCAGATATTGATTTTCCTCTCAGCGAGAATAAGCAAGAGTTCATTGTTGGAGAACTGGTGGCTGAGCCTGAATCATTGAACTTGAAGATTATTTCGTCGCCGATTTGTTTCAAGACTGGCAAGGGTGAGATCGAATTACAAAACGTTGATGTGGAAACTTGGGACACACTGTTTAAAGCCAGGTCAAGTTCAGACCCGACTGTTGTAGGCCAGTTCAAATTCGTGGCCCCCAATTTGACTTTTACTTGGGCCGAAGAGGTGGCCGCAAAATCAAAAGCGAACTTTATTCGAAACTGCCTGTTATCCGTTTCAGCCAATGGCCAGAACAAAACGATTAGCTTGAGGCAACCAACGGAGATCTCAGCGATTTCGTTGACCGAAGCCAAGTACAATTCAAAAGTGACCGCAGCCGCAAAATTTCCTCCGAACGCTAGCGCAATCCGAATCGAAGTGGGCAAGCCGGCGAGTTGGCCTGATGCTTTTCTGGAACAAGGCCCGATGGATTCAATTCATGAATTCGACGAGCAGTTTAGTGCTTTGCCAATCTATTTTGCTCAAGACACACCGCACCAGTATCTTTCGGTTGTTTTTCAACCGATTGTAAAATCCAAGATCCAGTTTGCGCTTTCGGTTTTTGCTCGGGGCATGGATACGGACGCGGTCCAGTTGAATTCTCACGAAGATGCGGTTGGGCTGTTCAACGACCTGCAAGGTGCGCGAGAAGTGGCCTTCCAACAAAAACAGCAGGCGGAGATTCTGAAGGCCAATGCTCCCAGAGGCCAAAAAAAGCAAACCGGCGAGTTTGCCAAACAGGCCGCTAACCATTTCGAAGCGATCGGAGAAAACGCTACAATCGCCGGCGAGATTCGTGACTTGCTGTCCAATCGCCTCCATGGAGGAGAGTTTCCTGTGACGGTCTACTATGAGTTAGACGGTCGCCGCGTTATCATCGCAAAGACAGCTGCTGTAACTGAGTAAGCTGCCCTTGGCGAACCTGCTTGAATGGCCAGTGTCTGCGGCTTTCAGTTCTCTCAAAGCAGTACGCCTGCCTTTTATTAACGCCTTTTGGGAAACAAGATGACGAACGTAGGGATTCTCGGAGCGACAGGCTACACCGCTCTGGAATTGATCAAAATCCTTTTGCACCATCCCGATGTTAATTTTACTCGGATGACATCTCGCGGTGACCATGGGATGCCAATTGGTGTTTGCCATCGTGCCCTTCAGGGGCGGTTGGATCTTAGCTTGGTCGAATTTGATTGTGACGATTTCTGCAAGAATGTTGATTTTGCGTTCAGTTGCCTACCGCATGCCGCCGCGTCGCCGATCGTGCGCCAGTTGTTGGACAAAGGAGTCAAAGTCGTTGATTTCAGTGCCGACTATCGACTGAACGATATCGAGACCTACAACCAATGGTACAAATCTCAGCACGCAGAACCTGAGCGAGTTGGCAAAACGGCTTATGGTCTACCTGAGTTGTTCCGATCCGATATTGAAAACTCGAATCTGGTTGCCAACCCAGGTTGCTTTCCTACCAGTAGTATTTTGCCGCTGGCACCACTTTTGAAAAACGACTTAATCTCTCCCGACGACATCGTGATCGATGCAAAGACAGGAATTTCAGGTGCGGGGAGAAAGCCCAAAGCCCATTTGCACTTTCCCGAAGTTAACGACACGGTCTCCGCCTACGCGATTGGCTCCCATCGACACGCTCCAGAAATTGACCAGATCCTCAACCGCTTCTGTGGAAGCAGCACCGAAGTGATCTTTACCCCGCATCTGATCCCAATGACACGAGGGATACTTTCGACGATCTACGTCCGGCCAACAGCCGGTCCAGCCCAAACTGCAATCGAAACATTACAACAGTGCCTGTCAGATTTTTATCACGACAGTTCGTTTGTTCGAATCACCGATACGACCCCCTCGACGGCCAACGTGACCAACTCCAATTTTTGTGACATCTCCATCCATTTAAACCGGGGGCGGATCGTAATCACCTCGGCCATCGACAATCTGGTCAAAGGGGCTTCTGGTGCAGCAGTTCAGAATTTCAATTTGATGTTGGGCCATGAAGAAACAACCTCACTGATTTAAGTTGGTTCAACTTTACTGGTTCCTGGAAAAAGGAACAATTGTTTCGTAGTGAACCTGTTGTCCTTTCCAAACTCTTTCCTGTTCTTCCTTCGCTGATTAGCCAGCACACAAGCCTGTTTTAGAAACTCCAAATACGACTGTAATCCTTATGAATTCTTCCGGTGAGAAAACTTCGCTCCCACACCTCCCACAAGGTTTTCGTTACGCAGGAACGGCTTGTGGTATTAAAGAAAGCGGCGATCCCGATTTGGCTTTGATCGTTAGCGACCAGCCTTGCAATGCCGCGGGAGTCTACACGCAAAACATAGTGCGGGCGGCTTGTATCGATTGGAATATCGCCGTCACACCCGGAACTGCCAAGGCGGTCGTTATCAATTCGGGCAATGCCAATGCGTGTACTGGCGAAACGGGTGAGCAAAATGTAAAGCGGACAGCAGCCCGAACTGCGATGGCTTGTGCGGAAGCTGACGGCCAATCAAAGACTCAGGAAACCGATGTCTTGGTGCTGTCTACTGGGATCATTGGCGTTCAGTTGCCGATGGAAAAACTGGAGTCTGGAATCAATACAGCTGCCGGGCTTTTGAAAAACGATAGCGCTTCATTTCTTTTGGCCGCCGATGCAATTTGTACTTCGGACAATGGGCGCAAGACGACCTCGCGCGAGTTGAGCATCGGCGAAACATCGTACTCAATGGCGGCTATGGCGAAGGGAGCGGGAATGATCGGTCCGCGTATGGCTACGATGCTATGTGTGGTTACCTGCGACTTTCCCATGGGTGCGGAAACGGCTCAGCAGGTTTTAACAAAAGCCGCGAATCATTCGTTTAACCGAATCAGCGTCGAAGGACACACAAGCACAAACGATGCGGTGGTTTTGCTTTGCCCGCCAACAGAAGACAGAGAAGAAGATTCAAAAGCGATCGCACAAGTCTCAAAGGTGTTGAACGAGTGTTGTCTCGAATTGGCAAAAATGATTCCTGCCGATGGCGAAGGCGCAACTCACCTGATTGCGATCACCGTAAATGGGGCAAGCGATGACTTGGTCGCAGACAAAATCGCGCGTACGGTTGCCAGTAGCAATTTGGTCAAAACTGCCGTGACAGGTGCGGATCCAAATTGGGGGCGAATTGTGTCGGCGATCGGCATCTTGGATGTCAAAGTTGTGATCGAGCACATCTCGCTCAGTATAAATGGGTTCACCGTATTTGAGCGTGGACAGCCTGCCAAATTCGATGCTCCAGAGGTCAGTGCCAGCATGTCGGCGAACTTTGAAACGAAAATCGACCTCGTTGTCGGTGCAGGCGGTGGAAGCTCCCAGCACTGGACAAGCGATTTGACGGTCGACTACGTCCGATTCAATTCTGAATACACGACGTGAGCCCGATGGTGGCTGGGGCTGAACCTGCTAGGGCAAAAACTGTCTTGTCTACAAGGGCCTCAAGGGCGTTTCTGTCGCCGCCAAAATGTCGATTCCAAGCCGATCCTGAGTCTTGCCTTGCAGAATTGACTGCCTTGGTCTTTTGTAAAAGTCAGGGGCGCTCAAACGGATCGTTCATAACGATGCTATTTAGTCGATTCGGGACCAAAAATGGCGTTCAGCCAATTGGTCGCTTGACTTCTTTTTCAATCGACATACCTTTACCACTGGCAAACACGTTTAATTGGTAGTTGTAAAAGGTAACAACGATGGCAGACCAGCCCGTATCGGATAATTCGGATTCACAAGAGTCCCCCAATGCGGAGAATGCGTTAGCATCCTCTCCTGAAGAAATCGGTTCAACAACCCCCGAAGTCGATTCAGGTGCTGAAGTCGAAGTTCCTGTATCTGAAACGGCGTCTCCAGCGTCTTCAGAATCTCCGGCGCCTTCGGAATCTCCGGCCTCTTCGTCCAATGAAGCCACAATGGAAGACACGTTATTGGACGCGGCTGAAGTTGTTGAGGAAGAGCCGATCGTCGACGAGTTCGATGAAGACGACTTTGATGACGACTTTGACGACGATTTTGAAGAAGAGATCGAAGGCGAATACGATCTTGAGGACGACAAATACGGGGTAGAGTTCACCAAGGAATTTGGACACTTGGAAGACCCTGAACCCAAAAAGAAGAAGTAAACGATCATCCAGCTTGGCAGGTGACCGGAACACGGGCGGTTCGAGCCTGGTCACTGCCCTGCCCTCAACATCCCGGCTTCCTTCCCTCAAAGAATCAAAGCTCAATGCACGCATGTGCATTTACAGAAACGGGTCATTCGGCGATATTTAACGCTTGCAAGTGTTAGTTTTTGCCAAGGGCTTTTCGATGTTTCAACCGGTCAGCAGCAACGTTAGTTTTCCCGAGCTAGAGGAACAAGTTCTTCAGTTTTGGAGCGACCAGTGCATTTACGATCAATCGCTTGCCCAGCGAACTGATGGACCTCGCTACGTCTTTTTCGAAGGCCCTCCCACTGCGAACGGTTTGCCCCATCCCGGGCACTGTTTGACCCGCGCGATCAAAGACCTCTTTCCTCGCTACAAAACGATGAAGGGTTTCTATTGTGAGCGAAAGGCCGGCTGGGATACCCACGGCCTACCCGTCGAAACGGAAGTCTGCAAAGCGATGGGCATCCACTCCAAAGACGAAATCCAGGAGTTCGGTGTCGAGCCGTTTATCCACCGCTGCCAACAAAGCGTGTGGAAGTACATGCAAGAGTGGGAGCGACTGACCGAGCGGCTTGGGTTCTGGGTCAAATTGGACGAAGCCTATGTGACTTATCACAAGAGCTACGTTGAATCGGTTTGGTGGTCCCTGAAGAACTTGTTCGATCGCGACTTGCTGTACCAAGGCCACAAGATCATCTGGTGGTGGGCTCAGGGCGGTACTGCTCTCAGTAGCGGCGAAGTTGGCGAGGGATACCGAGAGGTTGCTGACCCCAGCGTGTTCGTCTTGTTCCCTTTGCTCGAACAGGAGAACACGAGCTTGCTTGTTTGGACGACGACGCCATGGACGTTGCCAACGAATCAATTTGCCGCAGTCCACAATGAAATCGAATACGCGACGGTGTACGACGCGGAACTGGATACGAATATCGTGTTGGCGGCGGAGTTGGTCGAGAAAGTCGCCGAAAAGCTCAAGAGAGAACTGACCGTCAAATCGACTTGCAAAGGTTCCGAGTTGGTTGGTCAGCGTTATAAGCCGCCCTTTGATTACTTTTACAAAGAGCATGGCGAAGCCCAAGGCAATCTTCGTGAGGGTGGCCAACAACATTTGTACTGGCGTATTACCAGCGCCGATTTTGTCACAACCAAAAGCGGTAGTGGTGCGGTTCACGAGGCGCCCGCGTTCGGTGAAGTCGACTATGAACTGCTCGTCGCGGAACAAGCTCGCTTTGAAAGTGGCGAAGGGCCAAAGATGTTTTGCCCCGTAGCGCCCAACGGGACTTTTACCGAACAAGCTCCTGACTTTGAAGGGATGTGGGTCAAAGACGCTGACAAACCGGTCGTTCGCGATCTCAAAGAACGCAAGCTGCTGTACTTCCAGGAACAATATCTCCACGATTATCCGTTTTGCTGGCGAGCCTCGGACGATCCGCTGATCCAATATCCGCGTGAAGGTTGGTTCGTACGGACCACTCAGTTCAAAGACGAGATGTTGGCGAACAACCAGCAGATCAACTGGTTGCCTGAGCACATCAAAGACGGCCGGTTCGGAAACTTCCTCGAATCGAATGTGGATTGGGCTCTTTCTCGCGAGCGGTTCTGGGGCACACCGTTGCCGATCTGGGTTTGCCAAGAAACGGGCAAGATGGAAGCGATCGGGGCTTATGACGAACTGTTGGCCAAGCCCGGTGTGACCGGAGCTGAGGTTTGGACGAATGCCAAGGAAGCCAATCCGGAACTCTGCGACGATCTTCAGGTTCACAAGCCGTACATCGACGCGATCACTTATGACTCGCCGTTCCACGAAGGTGCACGGATGAAGCGGGTTTCGGAAGTGATCGACTGTTGGTACGACAGCGGCGCGATGCCATTTGCCCAATGGGGCTACCCGCATCAGAACAAAGAGCAATTCGAGGCTCAGTTCCCTGCCG
>CAZDBA010000081.1:13958-22176 GCA_964503615.1 uncultured Pirellulaceae bacterium | reverse complement strand
GGTTAAAGCTCTGTTCGATTTCCCAACTGTTATTAAGTGGGCTTACCTTTCTCTTTCTTGCAACCAATTCCCGTTTTGGCTTTTCGTTCGGTGCTCCTTCAATGGTCGGGATATGTTGTTGTAGATAAGTTCGCAAGCCGTCAATTTTCTTCTCGTTGACACCTTGCACCAAATCAAAATCTCCCCCGGACGAATGCAAACGTAGTGAAGAATGCCCTTCCGAAGACCTGTTAACCGTGATGTTTGAAACCTCTTTCAGCAAAACTGTTTTTGACCAAACAGGAATGACAACACGAAAGGTGCATTTCAATTGGTCTTTCGATAATTGAATGGTTGTGATGCCAAAAAGCGAGCTTAACAGAGCCGCACAACCGGCAAACCATCCCACAAAAAACGGGATGGAAAACAACAAAGAAAACCATTGAAAATCTTTCAACAGCTCTATGAGCAGCATAACGCAACCTGCGCTCCAACCGGTCAACCAAAACGCCAGAAAAAGGCTGAGTCCGATCCTTCCGAGCACGTTTGGTTTTTGACGAATCGTGATCAAGCCGTTTTGGTTTGTGATTTGAAAACCAGCAAGTTTTATATCTATCATTTCACCCAACTATTCGTCGCCAAACCGCAAAAATTGGCAAAATAAGACAGCGTATCGAATTGTACGGCAAAGCGGACTATCGTAAGAGTCGGCGCTGTTACTATGGAAGTTGGTGTTTTGTTACTAATAATCTACACTTGTGACTGCTGAATTTCGAACCGAAACTTACCAAACTATGTCTCTACCTATGATTTCTCCCCGTCGTGTTCTTTCTGCCTTCACGCTGCTTTGGCTCTCGGCATTAACTGTCTGTTCGACATCGGCGCAGGAGCCAGCGGAACTAGTGGCAAACGGTCGGCTCGAATCAACGCTTGGCACGGAGCTTTTCGAAGCGCCAGTTCGCTTGACCGTGAATGACTTGCCGATCAATGCCAACAAGGAAGTGGCGAACATTTCACCTACCCTTTACGATGTTGATGGAGATGGCAAACCGGAATTGATCACTGGTGGAGTTTCTGGAGAACTTGGAATTCACAGGATCGAGAATGTTTCGCAAGACGGCGATTCGACATTCAAGGGCGATCCGGCATGGGCCCCGCGCCAAGCGTTTGAGGACACTTCGGGTGAAGCGCTCACATTTACGAATTGGTGATGCGTAGGCCTCAGTCCACAGTTTGTGGATCTTAACGGAGATGGCAGAAAAGACATGCTGGCTGCTAACTATTCGGGCGTGCTCGAATGGGTCGAACTAACCGAAGAAGGTTATGGAAAACCTCAGGCTCTTGTTGACAAGACCGGCGACAAGATATCGCTCAGCAGGTTTTGGAGCGAAGACGAAACGTGGACTGAGACCAATCCTAAGCGGGCTCTAACCGGCCACTGTACTTCGGCGGCTGCTGTCGATTGGGACAACGATGGTGATCACGATCTAATTCTTGGCAGCTACAGCAATGGAAAATTATTCTTGCGCGCCAATGAAGGTAGTCGTCAAAAAAGTGCATTCGCACAAACCAACGAGGTGATTGTTGTCGGGGAAGTGCCCGCTGTCATTAAAGGAGGCATCGCGTCAATTCGTATCGCTGATTGGAATCAGGATGGTTTGTTCGATATCATCTGCGGCGGACTATCCGGCGGCGTGTTCATGTTTGAAAACTCTGGAAAAGCCGGCCTGCCAGAGTTTAACGTCATGACTGTACTGGTTGAGCCACTCCCGGCTAAAGGTGGCAGCCAAAACCCGAAAAAGGTCAAACGAGTCGGTTCGAAGGACGACCAACCCATCGCTCCCGGATCAACATTTAACATCGAGATTGCCGACTACGACAATGATGGCGATCTTGATTTGTTAGTTGGTGGACAATGTGTATGGCGAGTTGGTCCGGAGAGAGTGCTTTCAGACGAACAGAAAGAGCGTATTCAAGAATTAGAAATCTTGAAGAAAAAGGCGAAGGCCGAAGTAGCAAAGGCAAGAGAGGCTGCAGGCCCCAAAGGGTTGTCTGAACTAAATAAAAGCGAGGAGTTTAATGAGCTAATGGACGGTTACATGGAATTGATCCAAGAGCACCATGGTCTTACCAGTGAAAATTTGACGAGAGGCGATTTTATCTGGCTGTTTCGACGCAAGTGATTTATCGAGCAAAAGGAATCCAGACGCGTTAGCGAAGAAGCAGCCTGCTCGCGCTCCACTTGGCTTAAGCTGCGGTTACTATTTTTGCCGCCGCGTACTCGCAACTACCTATGGATTTTCTCGGAAAGCCTCAACAATTCCAGCACGCCATCATAAGCCGGCTTGGGGGCGATCGGACAATGTTTGCCACACCAAAATGGCGTGGGGTAGGTGTAAGTGTCCTTTTGCACGTTATAAATCTGCCGATCCGTTTTGTGCAACCACGAGTAATCGTCCGCAAAATCCCAAAGCAAAAAACCTTTGCAAGCGGGTTGTGACAAGGCAAGTTCCAGCACTTGGACGTAGAACAATTTTTGACGTTCCAATTGCTGCTGGTTGGGCGTAGAGATTCCTGGTTGACGAGGATGCGGGTCTTGAGTCCGAATTGCACATACATCCATTTCGGTGATATAAATCTCCAATCCCAGTTTTGCAAACCGATCAAAGTTCCTTCGCATGCTTTCAATATCCGGTGTCGCAGACGTCACGTCGACGAAGTGAGTCTGGAATCCGACCCCATGGACCGGAACCCCGCGCGCAACCAGCTTTTGCACGTAGGCGTAAAGCCGGTTTGATTTGTTGTTCATCGTTTCGCAACCGGTTGTATTGATAATCAACTTGGCATTCGGATCGGCAGCGGCCGCCCATTGAAACGCTTTGTCGACATAACCGGCGCCCATCGCTCGGTATTCTTTGTATTGGCTTCTCAATCCGTCCTGATCCATTACTTCATCGTCATTGGCCATCACTTCATTAACGACGTCCCAAACCCAGATCTGACCGGCACGTTGTTGGGCAAGTGCGGTGATGTAGAAAGAAAGTGTTTGCTCGACCGTTTCGTTTGGAAGCTTTTGAAACCAATCGGCGCTTTTGTTAGCGTCGGGGTATAGCAGAGCATGTCCGTGTACTTTTATTCCTCTTTGTTGCCCCCAGTCGACGACTGCATTGAACTTGGAAAAATCCGGTTGCTTGCTGGAATCGGGCCAGACAGTCCATGGCAAATAGGCAGTTGAAGTAATCGCATTAAAATCGCGTTCCGCGACGGCGCGATATTGATCGTTTTTGAATCCGTCTGAGTCACCATGAATCACCCCGCCAATAAAAAAGCCGTCGGGCACATGAGTTTTCCATCCTTCCGGAACCACGACAACTTGCGAGTAACAAAAAGAGGGAATCAGAAAAGCAAAAATCAAAACAACGGATCGCATGATGGCTTAAATCAAGTAGATAGCAGGGATGGGAGAACTCATTCTACTTTAACCAAGCCTGAGAGGGCAGAGTGGTCGCAACAAGCCATGCGTTCGACAATTGAGATCTGAATACTCGCGGTAAAACATTGGCTTCTTCCGTCTATTCGAGTTGACCTTAAACCTTAAAGGGACGTAAAGCTTCGTACAATGATTACACGAAATACCTCAGCAACCTTTTTCTTTTTGTTACTCTGCCGTTAACCGCTCTCGAGTTCACTTTCCACCTCGATTCGAAGGGAAGGAAAAGGCCTTGTCGCCAAGAAGTACAAAAACCGGGGTTTTTCTGGCGGGTACTGTACACTTCGCTCGCCCGATCTCTTAAACTGAGGCCATTAAGGTTTCAGTTTGAGGAATACACTATGAAATATCTTTCGATGCTTTTGTTGTTTGCCGTCGCCTTGGCGTGCATTCAGTCCCCATGCCCCGCAATCGCTCAAGACGCGGCGGCCCAAGAAGAAAAGGCCGAAAAAAAAGAAGGCGATGATAAAGACAAAAAGGATAAAGAGCCTAAAACGATAAAGCTCAAAACGAAAGACTTAGCTATCTACAAAACGGTTGATGGAGTCGTAGAATCGACTCGGGTAACCGAAGTCGAAACCGACTTCGAGCAATGGTCCAATCTCGTAATCAGCTCGATTCGGCCACAAGGCACAGTGAGCGTTGGGGACGAACTGATAGGGTTTGAAACTGACAAGATTGATAAAGCTTTGGCGGAAGGCGAATTGTCACTTGCCGGTGCAAAACTTGACGCTGAAGACGCGACGCTCTCTATGGATGAAGTCAATAAAACGGCAGAACTAAACAAAAAGATCGCAGATACCAAGTGGAAACAATCTCAGGAAGATCATGCCTACTATTTTCAAACGGAAAAGCCTGAGCAGATCAAATCGATTGAGTTCGGTGAGCGAAGTTCAAATTGGGGCATCGAAAATGCCCAGGAGGAACTGAACCAGCTGAAAAAGATGTACAACGAAGATCAGCTCACTGAAGAGTCTGAGTTGATCGTACTCAAACGAGCAGAGCGATCTCTTGAAAGCACGAAATTTTATACCGAACGCAGCCGGATTTCGCGGCAACGTCAAAGAGAGGTCGAAATGCCTCGCGCTGATTTCGAGAAAAACAACGCATTGACACTCGCGCAACTGGCACACGAAAAGTTTGTGATCACATCGCAAATTAAAAAATCTCGCACGGAGATTGCTCTCAAGAAATCCGAGTTCGAACTTGGTGAAAAGGAAAAGAAACATAAGGAACTGCTCGGGGACCGTGACAAGATGTCGATCAAAGCGACTGCCGGCGGATTACTTTATTACGGCAGTTGCAATCGAGGAAAATGGTCAGGCGTAGGTCGATCAGGCAGTCGCGAAATGACCCCGGGCCAATCGGTTCCTGTAAACACAGTGATCATGACGATCGTTGATCCGGCATCGATCGTAATTCGTGGCGACCTTGATGAAGAGTTAATCGGATTGGTCAAAACAGGAATGTCCGGGACTGTAAAGATGGCAGCGACCAAACAGACTTTTACCGCGACCGCAAACGTTCCGATTGCGATTCCACTGGATACGGGCAAGTTCGATGTAAAATTTCAACCGGCTCAAGGAGTCAGTTTGTTGCCGGGTGCAACTTGCAAAGTCAGCTTGCTGGTTCACGAAGCGAAGAACCAACTCGTCGCCCCAAAAGACAGTGTGTTTACAGATGATGAAATCAATCACTATGTCTTTCTCGCCGACGGTTCAAAGGTCATGGTAACGGTCGGGATGGAATCAGATAGCGACGTGGAGATCCTTGATGGACTTTCTGCTGGTCAGGAGATTTTGGAGAAGAAACCTGAATAACCTTGCTCCGTTTTTCTGCGTTGAATCTTTTTCTATACCCTCTCGTATTTTTGAGGCGACAAAGTGAATTTTCGAGTTCTGAAAACTGTTCCGTTCGTGCTGGTATTGACTGGCTTGTTGAATGCAGGCACCGTCTTGGCCCAACAGGAAACTCAAAAGCGCGAAGTCCAAGAGCAGGAAGACGCAACGCCTAGGCCCGCGATTTTGGACAAGCCGATGGATTTCAGTTCGGCTCCGGAAATAACGGAGCCGATCGAAGGGCCTTCGCCAAGCGAAATTAAAACCTCAATAGAAAAAGGGGTACGGTTTCTTTTAAACGCACAAAATTCGGACGGTTCATTCGGCTCGCACGCTTCCAGTCGCCCCGGAGAAATTTATGCGCCGCTTCCTGGCTCCCATCACGCCTTTCGAGCCGCGACAACTTCGTTAGCCGTCAGCGCGTTGATTGAGACACGCGGGAATAACGAAATGGCTGCGGGGTCGATTGACGCGGCTGAGAAATGGATGCTTGAAAATTTCAAACGCGTAAAACGTGCGCAAGGTGACACGATTTACAACGTTTGGGCTCATGCTTATGGAATTCAGGCGCTGGTAAGACTACGAGGACGCGAGGGGATTACGGAGGAGCGAATCGCAGAGATCGACGAGTTGCTGAATATTCAAGTTGAGCGGCTGGTCGATTACGAATCGGTTGACGGCGGTTGGGGCTACTACGACTTTAGAGCTCAAGGCGCAAAGCCAACAAGTAGTTCAATCAGTTTCGTGAACGGTACGGTGCTGGTCGCGTTCAAAGAAGCGGCCGATGTGGGGATCGAGATTCCTCAAAAGATCGTGGACCGCGCGGTAGCTTCGATCAAGCGGCAACAGAAACCGGATTTTACGTATCTCTACGGAGAGTATTTAAAAGACTCTCCGATGATGGGTATCAATCGCCCTGGCGGTTCGCTTGGTCGCTCCCAAGTTTGCAATCTGGGATTACGCTTGTGGGAAGGGGACGAGCAGATTACGGACAATGTCATCAAGGCTTGGCTGTATCGGCTATATCTTCGCAACGGCTGGTTGGACATCGGTCGCAAACGCCCGATTCCTCATGAGGCTTGGATGCAAGTCGCAGGCTACTTTTACTACTACGGCCATTACTATGCGGGACTATGTATCGATCAGTTGCAACCTGAAGACCGCGCCGAGTATCGAGCGATGCTTTCCAAGATACTGATCCAGCACCAGGAACCCGACGGTTGCTGGTGGGACTACACGCTCTTTAAGTACCATAAAGAGTACGGCACTGCGTTCGCGTTGATGTCAATGCAAAGGTGCTTGGACACCGAAGAAAAAACGATCGACGAAAATAAGTGAGTAGGTTTTGTGGGAAACGGTTTTGCAAAAAGCTAGAATATCCTTCGCCTTCTGAACTGTGGAAGTACGAACAAACAGGGTTGCAAAAAGAAGGCAGGCCCACTGAGGCGTGGCAAAACCAAGCAATTTCGGTGTCACACATATAACAATTGACAACACCCGCACAAACGACATTTTCAGTGCTTTCTGTATATCAGTGTTTTTACAAGTTCCACGTGCCTTTGTCTGTAAGGCTACCTAGATTTTAGCCGTCTTAAAAAGCGTCTTTCTTGCATCAGCGCGGCCTCAACACAACGAATCGCCGACACCGAGATCTGGAATCTAGAGCGAAACACATGGACATGGCACATTTTTCAAAAATTCTTTCCACACCAGTCTATGGCGAAATCGACGTTCGACCGTACAGCGACGACGTGGATGCCCCAAGTGTCGAAAAGAAAATCGAGCCCATTCCGAAGCGAATAGTTGAAAATCGGTCTTGCAGTACCAAGCTGAGTTTTGCCGTATTCGAGTCTCTGGATGAGTTGGTTCCACTTACAGATCAAATTGATCTTTTGGCGTCCTGTCCTTTCTTAAAGACATCATGGATGTTCTCGTGGATTAAAACTTACTGCGATTCAAATTGCAAATTACATTTTGTTCTTGCAAGAAACGATAACCAGGAAGTTGTAGGCTTTGCGCCTTTAGTGCTTCTTAACTCTCTAAAACGTGGCCGATATTTTGCGTTTGTTGGAAGTGGCAAGGCATGTTCGGACTACATGACCTTTCCGGCGCAGTCTGATTATCGCTCGGAGTTTATTCAAGGCATGGCTGAGTGGCTAACCAGCTACAAAGGCTGGGATCGCATAGAGCTGGACGGAGTCAGGTCTGACGATGAGAACATCAATGAATTCAGCCAGGAAATGAAAAAGCGTGCCTGCAAAATCGAAGAAATTTCGACACTTTCAAGTTGGCGGATGAACTTACCAGAGAGCTGGGAGGATTTGCTATCCGGTTTCTCAAAGAACTACCGCAAGAAATATCGTCGACTTGAACGAAAGCTGGAAGGCAAAACAGAGCTTCATCGTGCAATCGACGGAGATTCATTAAAAGAAGGATTGGCAATCCTTGAACAACTGCATACGAAACGTTGGGAATCACTTGGGGGCGGTGGCTGTTTCAGTCATCCCGGTTTTCGCGATTTCCTGAAAGAGTTGGCTTGGGAAAAACTGGATTCGGACGCGCTCAGTTTGATTTGGCTAACCTACGAGGGTACGCCGGTCGCAGCAGACATCGCGTACTACGGCGATGGTGATGATGTTGTTTACACCTACCAAGGCGGGATCAGTCCCGACCATCTCCACTTGGAGCCGGGCCGAGCGATCTTGAAGTGCCAGATTGAACTGGCAATCGAAAAGGGAGCAAAGTTTGTTGACTTCCTGCGTGGCGACGAGCCCTACAAAGCGCGTTTTAATACGTTTGAGATTAAGAACTCCCGATTTGAAATCGTAAACCCTTCTATCCGAGCAAAGTGCGTTCACTTGATGCTTAATTTTTGCCGCATGGCGAAATCGTTCGTACCTAAATCACGTTA
>CAZDBA010000081.1:8058-13858 GCA_964503615.1 uncultured Pirellulaceae bacterium | reverse complement strand
ATTTCCCCCAGATCATCTGATCCCATCTCGCTATTCGAGATCGTTCGGGCAATTCGAACTTCACCCGTGTTTTTCGCAATTTGCTTTTTTACGATTTTCGTTCTGATCATAGCGACGTATCTTCTCCTTCCCAGAAAATACATGTCTGATGGTCGGCTCTTTGTTCAAGTTGGGCGCAGCAGCGTTGGCTCTTCTCCCGATGCGACGTCGGGCATGCTTTCCCTGAGCAGATAAAAAGGTGTCAGGAGCGCTCCTGCCACCTTTTATTCGTCCTGTTGCTCGTGATTTCGACGACTTCCCAGTGATGGGAGTGCTTTGCTGATCAACACCGAACTTGATTTAGTATCAGCCGCTCTTTATAATTAATAAGAGCAAAACGTACAAAATCGTGTTCTGCGATTCTTGACTTTCCATACCTTTTCCTTGCCCCACCGCTTCATTATGAAACGATCTTTCTCTGACCAAAGCCAAACGAGCCACCGGATCGTCCGGTTTACGGTAGTCTTCGTCGCACTAATTATGTCATCGGAATGGTTGCAAGCTCAGTCGGTAATCCAATGGGACTCCCCTACGGCAACGACGGGCACTAGTGACGTAGTTGCGGGCAGTGGAGCCAGTGAGGTGCTGTACGCCTTTAATGGCGGAAGCACGGGTACACTGTCGATTGCAGGAATCTCATTCGAAGGCGCGAGCTTCGCTGGTCTTCCTGCGGGGGTATCCTCTACGACACAGCTTGCCGGAAGCACCTTCAATGGAGTCTTAAACGGAGCCACCGGCACAGGGGACGTTGTATACGAGACAATGTTGAACTCGGTCGCTTTTGCGAGTGGATCGAGCGCGGGTGTCATCGAGTTCAGTGGCCTGACCGCTGGAACTGAGTATCAACTTCAGATTTGGTTCTGCGACCAGAGACCTAACCAAGCCGACCGCGTCATGACCTATGGCGATGATGGTGCGTCAAACAATGTGGCTAATTTAACGGGAGGCGCAGGGAGCTTTGGTCACAATGTTGTCGGTAGCTTCACGGCCTCGGCAGGAACTCAGAGGCTATCTCTGCAGGCTAATGGGTTTGCCGCCATCCACCTCAATGGATTGGTTCTGAGCACTGAAGTGGTAATTGATCAAGATCCGATCGATCCGATCGTGGGCCCAGACTGGATCGTTGACACTGCTGATCAGTGGGCAGAATCCATCGACCATGGCAATAGTGCATTCAGCGTTGGCGATGGCTTTGCGACTTCGCGAACAAACAACAGCGTCTTCCAAAGTCGAGTCCAGTCGTTCACGACCAAGCGCTCATTTCAAAACATGACTTTACATCAGAACAAGCAATGGACCGCCAATAAATGGGGACATCCCTCGGAAGTCGATCCGGCGATTTACAGTGACAATGATGTGGGACCTGCGATCACAGGGGAAGGGGATCGAGACGCGCCAGTTTTCCTGTTGATTCAAGAGGGTGACTATTGGGTGTTTGACCGGCAAGCTTCCGGACGGTCCTATCACGCCTACCACAGTTCAGACATGATCAACTGGCTGGACAAAGGGATCATCGGTGCTGGTTACGATTGGGTAACGACTTCCGAGTATCACGACGGCAAGATATTCATTTATACCGATCGGCCCAACGATCACGATCCGAGTTTGCTCACGATCGACTATGTTGCTGGCTCTGGTGAAGTTTTTGACGACAACAACAATCCAATCTCTGGCACCAATCCTTCCACGAACAACTCAAACCGAATTGCAGTCACTGATTACGGCGTCATCCTCGACAAACCGGAAGTGACCGTCAACGGCACGACTTACTCGCTGGCGGGAGGATCGGACAATTGCGTCTTTAGAGACCCCAGCGATGGTCAGTTTCACATCATTCACGAGAACTGGTCACGCCATAATGCAGAGCGGTTCAGTTGGGATTCAAATATTGCAAGCCATGCGATCAGCCCGGACGGGATCAATGGTTTTGTCTTTGACGAAGCGGCTCGCCCCATCAATGTCCCAGGAAACTTTATTACGCAAGCCCAAGCAACCGACGCTGACTCTTACACGCAGCGCAGTGGCAATGTGCAAACGCTCGATCTAAATGGAATCTTGTACCATATCGGACACCACCCTAACGTGCGCCATCTGTTTCGCTTGACGGACCAATTGCACGCTTGGGGTGACTGGACGATGATCAAAGTAGGCACAACCTACTATCTGTTTGCCGACGATGACCGCGAAGACGGGATTGGATTGGGCTACTGGTACGGCGATAGCCTTAACGAAGAATTCACTTACGGCGGTCGACTGCGGGATGGCTTGCACCCAGATCCTGGAGTTGGTTTCGCCGAAGGGAATTTCCTGATGATGATGCAATCAACCGATCGTGACAACGTCTTTGGCAACGACTTGCTCAGTTACGGCCCGTGGGTGCAAGGTATCGAAGCTCAGGCTGGCGTAGACGTCGATGGAGACGGCCAGATCGACCAATGGACCGATTGGCAGGATGTATCCGAGGAGTATTCCCAGATTGAAGGTTTTTCTAAAGCATTCGACGTTCAAGAGGCGACGTTAGACGCGTCCGCGTTGCCCACTGGCTACGGGGTTGCCTTCCGCATACGATCCGCATCCGGCAGCGTGGTCTTTGACTCAATTGAAATCAGCTCTGAAGATGCCGACGAAATTTTGCTGGGAGATATCAACCAAAACGGCGTTGTTAACTTTTTTGATGTCAACCCGTTCATTACGCTGTTGTCCATGGGGGTATTTCAAGCCGAAGCGGATATCAACGGAGACGGAACTGTCAACTTCTTTGATATCGGTCCGTTCATCACAATCCTCTCGCAGTAGAAATCACTCCGCAAAATTTGCTTCAATCAGTTTCGCTTGTCTCGCCACCCGGTTCAACTTCTTCGAGCCATATACTCGTCGTCGTACTCGATCGGCTTAAAATCGGTTTGATGGAGTACGCCAAACTGATCGACATGATAATTTTCCAACATAGATCACTTTTTTTGAAATTCTGAGCCTTGGCAAAATTTTTGCGATTTAACAGCGCGATTAATCTTCCAATCATTGGAATCAGTTTTGACTTACGAAGCGAGTAGGGGCTTTAAAAAGAAACCCAGTATAGGTTTAGGCTCGCGATCATTTTTGCAATTTCATTTAGCCTCGCCTTTCGAAAAAGCAGGGTCGCCCGTTTCAATTGTGAAACGGGTTCGCAAAAATTCATGTCGTCAAATTTGAATCGCCTCTTCCTTTTCGAACAAACGATTCTCGCAAGCCGTTGCCTTGCCAGTAGTAAGTGAAAGTCTACGTCGATCATCTTCCAATGCATGCAAACCGGCTGTCGTCTGCCCGCAAATTGCTTGCGTCTATTTCAATTTCATCACTGACTTTCTATAGTTCGAACCAACGTTGCTATACCAACGTCGTCTTGAGTCTGGCATGCGAAAGGGGACCTATGTTCCTACCATCAGCCGATTCAAAAAGAAGTGGTGACTCAAATACCTCACCAGAAACTCGTTTGAAAGCGTCCTGCTCAAACGTTCGAAGATGGATTCAATCAAGTCGCTTTAACACATGCGGCTTTCGTAGAACTAAAATGCGATTTTTTAATTTCCTAAGTGCCTCGCGACGGTCCAACCGACTCCGCAAACGCTCTCATCAACAAACGGCTCTTTACCGTTTTGAAAAACTGGAATGCCGGAACTTACTGACGTCGATCTTCCCAGCTTACATCGACGGCAATTTGGATCTTGGGAATGCGGATGGTGACTCGCCGTATGCGTTATCCGACACGTTCAGGTTGGAATCCAATCCGGACTCGGATAAAATCGTCTACCTCGATTTTAACGGGCATTTCTCGGTCGGAAACGACTGGAACCATGCAATCAACTTTCCCAGCTATAACACTGACGGTTCGGCCAGTTCGTTTTCCAACGCTGAGTTGACCCAGATTCAAGAAATCTTTCAGAGTGTCGCCGAAGACTTTTTGCCTTTCGACATTAATGTTACCACCCGCAACCCGGGTGAGGCTGCATTGACGAATTCGGGTGGCCGAGACGACAGCTACGGGATTCGAGTCGTTCTTTCGCAGATCACCGCCGGCTTTGGCACGGGAACCGGAGGGCTGGCGATACGAAACAGCTTTACGGACCGCCAGGATACGCCGACGTTTGTGTTCAACAAAGGCGTCAACGTGGCTGCAACGACCGCTTCTCACGAGGTTGGGCATACATTGGGGCTGACCCATGATGGTTTAGGTGATCTTGAATATCACCCGGGTGTTGGAAGGGGCGAAACGAGTTGGGGACCGCTGCTGGGCGCTCCGTTCGGTGAGAATTTGACGCAATGGAGCAATGGCGACTACGAAGGTTCGACGAACAGGCAAGACGATTTAAGGGTGATTACCCGCAGCGCTACAGGCGTCGATTTTGTAAGCGATGATGTGGGTGACTCGTTTGAGACAGCCCATGGTCTCTCGCGCGACGGGAGTACTGTTTTTGATTGGGGCACCATTACCAGTCGAGACGATGTTGATGTTTACCGGTTAAACGTTGGTCGAGTCGATCTTGATTTATCAATCGAGCCACTGCAAAGGAATGGAAACCTCGATGTATTAGCACAGCTCTACTCTTCTGACGGAACTTTGATCGCCACTTCGAACCCTGCCGATTTAATCTCAGCCAGGTTCTCAGAAACGCTTTCTCCTGGCACCTACTATTTGACCGTCGATGGTGGGGGCAAAGAGGGAGTCTATAGCGACTATGGCAGTCTTGGCTTCTACTCAATCAGCGGCACGATTGAATCTCTCCCGCCGATCAACACGCCGGCTGACAACGTCCAAGACAACCCTAACCGTCAAGGCGACGATTCCAGCGACACCGAAAACAGGAATGCGAACACTAACGACGTAGATACAAATTTTCTCGGGGACACGATTGGGCTCGCTGGTAGTATTAACTACGCTGACGAGTTTTGGCGAACCGTACAACACGACGGCGCGTTTGACGAACCGGTTGTGATCGCCGAGTTGACTTCGCGAAACGATGCTAATCCGGCCACGGTACGGATCCGAAACGTGACTCCGGACTCATTCGAAATCAGAGTTCAAAACTGGGACTATCTTGACCAGGATCGTGAACAGGAATCGGTCAGCTATCTCGTCGTCGAAAGCGGGATACATCAACTGGAAGACGGCACCACATTGGTGGCAAGAACTGGAGTAATCTCCGACCAAACTCGCAGGATCGGTTTTGGTGGCCATTTCGATCAACCACCTGTCGTGCTAAGTCAAACTTTATCAGCAATTGACGAATCAGCAGTTACATCTCGAACTTGGGACGTTACTCGCGGCTCGTTTTCAATCGAACTGCAGGAAGAGGAGGCAAGTGATGGCATTCATGCTGTAGAGCAATTTGGCTATGTCGCTATCGAAAGATCTTCTTCATCCTCTTTGGTATCGGGAAACGTAGAAAGCAGTTTCTTTTCAGTCGACGATATGGCTGGCGGCGTTCAATTTGAAAATTCCTTCGATTCAGCCCCTATCTTTTTTGCACGAATGCAAACAATGAACGGCACCGATACCGCAACCACGCGGACGATCTCTCTCACGGAAAATCTGGCACGCGTCTTTGTGGAAGAAGAACGGTCGAGGGATGACGAGACTTCTCATCTGCTAGAGGAGATCGGTTATCTGGCTCTGAGTCGGGGTGACTTGATAGGCGAAGCGGGAAGTTTGGCCAATCAACAATTCACAGCTTCACGAACCGAATCAGTTTTGCAAAACGATTCGGGGCTGCTTTTCGGTCTG
>CAZDBA010000081.1:5924-7958 GCA_964503615.1 uncultured Pirellulaceae bacterium | reverse complement strand
AGCTTCACGAACCGAATCAGTTTTGCAAAACGATTCGGGGCTGCTTTTCGGTCTGGAACCCGAAGATCTCGACCAGGCGGTTATAGCTTTATTTGAATAACCCGTGGATTTGGCCAGAAGCCCTTTTCATCTCAGGGTTACTCCCACTCGATTGTGGCGGGTGGCTTTGAACTGATGTCGTAGCAAACTCGATTGATTCCGGCGACTTCGTTGATGATTCGAGTCGACATCTTTGCGAGCACGTCGTAGGGCAATCGGCTCCAGTCAGCCGTCATGAAATCGTCGGTGTCAACGCACCGAATCACAAGTGCATTTTCGTAAGTCCGCGCATCGCCCATGACGCCGACACTTTGTACCGGCAATATTACCGCGAACAACTGCGATGTTTCACGGTACAGACCGGCAAGGTTAATCTCTTCGATCACGATCGCATCCGCTTCACGAAGGACTTCCAGCTTAGCTTTGGTCACTTCGCCCAAACAACGAACGGCCAATCCGGGACCGGGAAACGGATGACGCCAAACCAATTCTTCAGGCAAACCGAGTTCAAGGCCCAACTGGCGAACTTCGTCCTTAAACAGGTCGCGCAACGGTTCGATCAGATCGAATCCCAACTCTTCCGGAAGCCCGCCAACGTTATGATGAAGCTTGATCGTCGCTGCTGGCCCATCGACCGCAGCACCACTCTCGATTACGTCGGGATACAGTGTGCCTTGTGCCAGAAATTTGGCGTCCGGAATCGACTCGGCGGCCCCTTGGAAACATTCAATGAAAACGCGGCCGATCTCTTTTCGCTTTTTCTGAGGGTCGTCGATCCCGGCCAACGCGGAAAGGAACTCTTCCTCAGCTTCAATAACTCGCAAGTCGGTTTTGAAGTGATTACCAAACTGCTGGACAACGATCTCGGTTTCGTTTTTACGCAACAACCCGTTGTTGACCAAAATACAAGTTAACTGGTCGCCGATCGCTTTGTACAGCATCGCTGCGACTACAGATGAATCGACGCCGCCAGAGAGGCCACAAATAACGCGCGACGTTCCAACTTTTTCTCGGATCTGAGCGATCGCCTCGTTGGCAAAATCTTCCAACCGCCAAGTACCCGTTAGCTTACAAATGTTGTAAAGGAAGTTTCGTAACAGTGTCGATCCGTTGGGCGTGTGCGTAACCTCGGGATGAAACTGCAAGCCATAGATTGGCAAACTCTTGTGCTTAACCGCAGCTACGGGGCAGGTGCTGGTGCTGGCCAGTGGAACAAAGTCATCAGAAACCGATTGAACCTGATCGCCATGGCTCATCCATACTTCATCCTCTGCCGGAAAATCTGACAGGAACGGGTCGTCCGTAAGCGTCTTGCAGACGGCCCGACCGAACTCGCGATGGTTCTCACTTTTGACCTCGCTGCCAAGATGGTCGCAAACTAATTGCATTCCATAACAGATCCCAAGTACAGGCAGGCCAAGTTCCAGAATGGCCGGATCACACTTGGGGGCGCCTTCTTCGTAGACGCTACTTGGGCCACCGGAAAGGATCAGCCCCTGCGGTCGATGGGACATCACTTGTTCTGCGGTAATGTCATGCCGAACGATTTCGCAATAGACATTCTGCTCACGAACGCGACGAGCAATTAACTGTGCGTACTGAGATCCAAAATCTAAAACCAGGATTCGTTCTTGAGTCGTCTTGTTATCGGATGCTGTTTGCATCTTTGCAGTTGCCGTCACCGGAGGTCTGCCCATCCATGAAAAAGAAAGTCAACATCAGAAGCCGAAACCCGATCGCCTTCAACAGTCGAGAATCGCAGATTATAAAGGCTTTGAATCGGACGGTCTATCTTCAGCTCACTTTTTCACAACCGAGTTGTCAGGTTTACCCCGTTTCAAGTAACGTAAGTCTGAAGATGTAGTAGTAAAAACGATAAAAAGTGGACCAGATAAAGGCGAATCCCCAAAGATCGGTCAACTAAAGCACCCTATCTTGGATAGGTACCCACCAAGTAGCATGGCTCCCTGAGCCGTGGAGCACTTAACACCAAGC
>CAZDBA010000081.1:0-5824 GCA_964503615.1 uncultured Pirellulaceae bacterium | reverse complement strand
CATGCTACTTTTCACAAACCCAACGCAAAAATCATTCGCGACGTTCTCGAAAACCAACTTAAAAGACATTAAATGAAAATCCTCCTGACCAACGATGACAGCATCCAAAGCTTGGGCCTTATCCTGCTGGCCCAAAGACTCAAGGAAAACCATGAAGTCTGCGTAGTCGCGCCTCGAACTGAGCAAAGTGGCGTAAGTCAAGCGATCACGTTTTTGCGGCCCCTGTTTCCACAACCGATCGAAGGCCACTTGGTCCAGCAAGGAATCGAAGGTTTCACCGTCGATGGAACTCCGACCGATTGTGTCAAACTTGCGTTGGCTCAACTTTGTCCGTGGACTCCCGATTTAGTGATCAGCGGAATCAATGACGGACTAAATGTAGGCACTAACATTCACTACTCAGGAACGGTCGCTGGCGCGTTGGCGGCGGGCATTATGGGAATTCCAGCGATCTCAGCCAGCGCTCAGCACCAATCCCCAACCGACTTTGCAGCGCATGTCGATTTGCTAATTCCACTGATCGAACAATTTCGCGAAATGGAGATTGGCAAAAACACGATCCTGAATATCAACATGCCAACTGCGGCACTAGAGGGCAGGGCAGAGGTCAAAATCGTGCCGGTCGAACTCAATCCGCTTGGATACAATTTTGAAAAGGGAGCTGATCCGAGAGGGAAAGTCCACTACTGGGCGAACTGTAAACCGGACCCCGAGCCCAGCATGTTTGACACCGATTTCTCGGTTCTTGCAGCTGGGCACATAAGTGTCTCACCACTGCGGGCCGATTTGAACTGCCAAATCGGAATTGAATCGCTCCAAGAACAGGTGCAGGTCGTCGGCTCGAAAGCTCCAATCGAGTCCTGATTTGCGATATATAAAACGCATACGAGAGCCGTTGGCCGGATTCGAGAACCAATTGCCCGTTACAGGTCCAATTTTCGGCTGCGAACCGGATTTCATCGTTTTAGTCGCCCCAAAAGTCGGTTTAGCGGTGCCTCAAACCGAATAGCTTGCATCGAGGCACGACGGCATTTCGCCCTCCATTGACTGGATCGGAATAGAGGATCGCTAATAAAGCTCACTTTGGTGCGTCAGCTCTCAAGACACACGGTTAGTTGGACCGAAAAAAGACAGTGTGAAAGAAGTCCAATCATCGCAAAAGTTTGTAAAAATTGGACTTTCGCCGTATTAGCTTTTAACTAAGATTACAGCGATCGTTTCTTGGTCAGAACCGGAACGGCCCATGTTGCTATCACAAGTGTGGTGCTTCATTTTCATGGAGCTGTAGGCCTTTCTGAATTGACCTTGGTCGAACGACTGCTTCGCTTCGACTCGTGCTGATTCTCGGTCGCTTTTTACAAACGCGTTTGCGACCGCAAAGTATTCCACAAGGACTTAACTTTTTAAACTTGGTAGTTTGATGAACCTCAAAACCCTTCGCAACATTGGCATCTCCGCTCACATCGACTCTGGGAAGACAACTCTCAGCGAGCGAATTCTTTATTACACCGGACGCATCCACAAAATCGAAGAGGTGCGCGGCGGCGGTGATGGCGCGACCATGGATCACATGGAATTGGAAAAAGAACGTGGTATCACAATCACAAGTGCCGCGACCAGCGTTGTCTGGAGAGGCTCAGAAGGCGATTTGCCTGAGCACACGATTAACTTGATCGACACACCAGGTCACGTTGACTTTACAGTCGAAGTTGAGCGCTCACTGCGAGTCCTCGACGGTGCGATCCTTGTCCTCTGTGCGGTTGGTGGTGTACAAGCCCAATCGCTAACAGTCGATCGCCAGATGAAGCGTTACCACGTTCCACGATTGGCCTTCATCAACAAAATGGATCGTACGGGTGCAGACCCGCACAAAGTTTGCGAGCAGATGAAAGAAAAGCTCGGTGCCAACGCAGTACTTATGCAACTTCCAATCGGCGAAGGCGAAAATTTCGAAGGCATCATTTGTCTTCAACGGATGAAGGCCTACTACTTCGATGGCGAAAAAGGTGATACCGTTCGCGAAGAAGATATCCCAGCCGATCAACTGGAAAACGCGAAAAACTACCGACAGGAAATGTTGGAAGCATATTCCATGTTCAGCGATGAACTGATGGAACTGTTGCTGAGCGAAGAAGAGGTCCCAGACAAAGTTCTGACCGATGTGATGATCCGCTCGATCCACAGCCAGGAAGTAACACCTGTTTACCTTGGTACTGCTTTCAAGAACAAAGGCGTTCAGCTTTTGCTTGACGCGATCTGCACCTACCTGCCATCACCACTTCAGGTCGAAACAAAGGCCAAAGACTGGGAAGACCAGACCAAAGATTATCCTTTGGAGCCAGATTCATCCAAGCCATTTGTCGGCATGGGATTCAAGATCGTCGAAGAAGCATTCGGCCAATTGACATTTATGCGAATCTATCAAGGCACAATCAAAAAAGGCGAAACCTACTTCAACCAGCGTACTGGCAAGAAAGACCGCTTCAGCCGAATTTTGCGGATGCACTCGGACAAACGTGAAGAGCTCGATTCTGCGGGAGCTGGTGACATTGTCGCTGTAATGGGAATCGATTGTGCATCGGGTGAAACCTATGCAGAAGCCCCAAAGATGTGTTCATTGGAAAACATGTTCGTGCCAAACGCGGTGATCAAAGTTGCCGTATCGCCTGCCGAGCGTTCCAATGCTGAAAAGCTTGGTAAAGCCCTACAGCGTTTCCGAAAAGAAGATCCTACGTTCCGCGTTATGACTGACGAGGAAACAGGAGAAACGATCATGGCCGGCATGGGTGAACTTCACTTGGAAGTTTACGTCGAACGAATCCGACGTGAGTACAAGTTGGAAGTTGAAGTCGGAGCTCCAAAAGTGAGCTACCGCGAAACACCAACCAAGAACGTCGAATTCGACTACAAGCACAAGAAACAGTCTGGTGGTTCGGGACAGTTCGCCCATATCAAGGGCGTATTGGAAGTCTGGACCAACGAAGACGAAGACAGCGAAGATTCCTTCCTGTTCGAAGAGTCGATCGTCAGCGGTCGTATCCCCAAGCAGTTCATCCCCGCTGTTGAAAAGGGCTTGATCCAATCAATCCCAAAAGGCGTATTGGCTGAGTACCCTGTTGTAGGTCTTAAGTGTCATCTGAAAGACGGCTCTTACCACGACGTTGATAGTTCCGAGATGGCTTTCCAAACAGCCGCTCGCGGGATGTTCCGAGAGTACATGCCAAAAACAAAGCCTGTGATTCTCGAGCCGGTTATGCGAATCGAAATCGAAGCTCCTGAAAACTTCCAAGGTGGTATCGTAGGTGACCTCACCTCTCGCCGTGGAATCATGGAGTCAACCGACGTTGCTCCCGACGGAACGGTTAGTATCCTTTGCGAAGTTCCACTTAGCGAAACGTTCGGTTACATGACCGACTTGCGTAGTATGACTCAGGGTCAAGGAACGTTCTCAATGGAGTTGAGCGGATACCGTAAGGTTCCGTCTAACGTTCAAGCCGACATCATCGAAGAACGTCGTGCTGCCAAAGAAGGCAAGCAAATGGCTTCGTCTAAGTAAAAACAGGCACAACAATACAATCGGCAAGTCAATCCTTTGGCTTGCAAGTTGAACAGCGGCAGTGAATTACAAATTCGGTGCCGCTTTTTTTGCGCCGACATCAAACGGGCCAATCGGGCGAAAACACCAACAAGCCAAAAACTAACATTGAAACAGAAGCCATACATACACCAAACAACAAACCGCCAAAGCAAGAAAACCCTACTAATAATAAGAGTCCAGCAGGCGGCCCAAAGACAAACAGGTCGCTCAATCTCCGTAGCATTTTCTCTTTCTCGACATGAGCCCTAATCGGCGGACGAGGAAAAATCACCCTGCCAAACGTCAGCACAAAACCGGTCACTACCGCTGGAATCCCAATGCGCAAGTTGACAGGCAACTCACTCGCAAAAGCGGTCGCAAGACAAACAGCCAACCAAGTCATAACAGCAAACATCTGCCACAACGATACGTTCATGATTTAGCTATACCTAGCGTTAATTCGTAAAGTAGCACGTCTCTCCGAGGCATTCACTCCCCTCACAGAGGCGAACTACGTAACTGAGATAAAGCAGTTCTGGCGAATCCCACTACAGACTCCAAGAAACAAACCGAAAACCACTGCGTTAATCTCACAACTACTGGTGCAAAAAAACAAAGAAAATATATCATAACAAACCACAACCAACACAAAACAATTCACGACTCAAGCCCCCCAAGTATGAACCAGCAACCACAACAAATTCACATCGGAATCGTCACAGTTTCTGACAGAGCAAGTCGTGGCGAGTACAAAGACCGCGGCGGGCCTGCTGTGGCGGAATATCTAGATGAAGTATTAACACATTCCTATTCGCCAGTCGCCATCGTCATACCTGACGAACAGGCAAAAATCGAATCGGAACTGATCCGTTTGGCAGATGTTGAACACTGCTGCTTGATCATCACGACCGGTGGCACAGGACCGGCGCCGCGGGACGTGACCCCTGAGGCGACTGAGGCGGTTTGTGACAAAATGATGCCTGGCTTTGGCGAACAGATGCGAACCGTTTCGCTTACAAAAGTTCCTACTGCAATTCTATCCCGTCAAACGGCTGGAATCCGGGGCAGCACGTTGATCATTAACCTGCCCGGCAGTCCCAAAGCGATCAGCGAATGTCTCGACGCGGTATTTGCAGCGATCCCTTATTGTATCGACTTGATCAACGGGCCGTTTCTTGAGACCAACCCGGAGCGTATCGTAACCTTTCGCCCCAAGTCAAAGTAAATAAACGCAGCAAGCGCGATCTATCAAACTTCGACTCAGTTTTTCAATCGAATTGACTAGCCGTTCCGTCTAATAACAAAACAACAAACGGCCAGATAGCGACGAGCGTTGGCAGGAAGCAGCAAGATATCCCGCTGATGAACGTTGCGACCGTACCAGCAAGACAAATGGGGTAAAATTTCATACGAAGCATTGATATCGCTCCGAATATGCCTACCAATGACAGAAAGCCAAGCACGGAAATGAAAACAATACTCAACTCTGCTCGCCCGTTAGCCATTTCGACCAAGTCGCTGATGAATGCCAACATTAAGACAAGAGAATTTATGACGGCAAATGTAAGCCATGTAATCGCAGCTGGCTGTACTCGCCGAAACACAGCGTCTCGATGACCGTGTGGTCTAGCCTGACCGCTGTAGCTTGGGCTGGCATACGGGCTGGAGTAGGGATCTTGCTTTGGTGAATCAAAAGGCGAACCCGAATTCGTCGGTTTGTCATAGGGAGAGGAAGAACTGGACGAAAAAGATGATTGCTCAAACGGCGACTTATAAGGATCCTGGTGGTAGGGCGAATCATGTGTTTCGTTGCCCAAACTGCCAAACAGGTCCGTAGGTTCATCTACCGCTTCGGCCGAATAAGGCCGTTCAGGATCAAGTTGCCTGGATTCAGGCACAAACGAAATCGAATTGCACTGCGGACACTTGATCGACTTGCCTACCGCTTCATCGGGAATCCGAAGCGTTGCCTGGCAACTTTGGCATTGAAATTCAACAGGCATAACGGGAACCATCTAATCTTCACGGAACGGATAAAGCTTAAAGAGCCAGTCGGTTTTCGTCCAGAGTTTTCGGAAAAAAGCATAAGAAGCTTTGTGGACCAAGAGTCTTAGATGGTAAGGGTTCGAGAACCCTGGGCTATTTGAATAAACCCTTGGAGGTTGAAGTTGGTCATGTCGGAGTCGTTGTGGTATCGGACGTTGCTTGCCGAAATTTTGAGACTGCCATTATCAGCCAGTTACGTAA
>CAZDBA010000080.1:19451-22214 GCA_964503615.1 uncultured Pirellulaceae bacterium | reverse complement strand
TGAACTCGTCCGGAATCGTACGAGCAAAGTTCTTCATGATCGCCCAACTGGCGTAAGTACTGAACTTGTTGCCGCGAGCGTAATCGAATTTTTCAACCGCACGGATTAATGACATATTTCCATCACTGATCAGTTGAAAAAAGTCATCCACAACGGTCATGTGCCGCTTGGCGATTGAAACGACCAACCGCAGGTTACACTGAACGATTCTGTTCTTGACCTTGACCGCTTCGTTGTAAAGCGACTCGATCGCGTTCATATCAGTAGAGCGTGCTTTAAGAGGATCCATCTTTTCGCGAAGCTTGGATGCCTTGCACTTCAAATAGTTGAACTTACGGAACAACCAACCTTCCTGCTCACGAGTCAACAAAGCGTTCTCGTATAGCGAAGCCAAATAGCGAGGCAATCCAGCAGGCGGTCGTGTTTTGCGCTTCTTGGTTTCAGAAACAGGAAGCTCCGATTCCAGAATCTTCTTGTCCGCGTTCTTGCGATGGAATTCCGGGTTGTCCATAAAGTCCAATGGCAATTCCATGATCGCCCGAGCACGCATCTCGTTGATCACTCGGTAGACTGTCGTTTTGGTACGGCAGTAGCTGCGTGCCAATTGGTCCGCAGATTTACCTACCAAAAAGCCCTGATAGATCCGTTCTTTTATTTCCATATTCAGCGGACCGGTCTGGTCAGGGAAAACAGCGATTTCAGGATTCTGGTCATCAAACTGCTTGATCGTGTAGCGAATCGTTTCGATGCTACGGGACATACTTAGAGCAATTCGACGAGTCACCTCGGCTGGGCAACCACCTGCCTTGGCCAACCGGCGGGCACGCTCAATGATGTCACACTTATCTTGGCGAGTCAGTTGGCTAAATCGTTCTCCACGTTTGACTTTGTCTTTGTTCCGTTTGGCAAATGAATCGACACTGCTGTGAAGAAAGCCAACTCGCTTGCGGCCGCCGTCAAAAATGAACTTGCGACTAACAAGCCCTTGCTGACGCCAACGTGAAATGGTCTTAGTCGAGACATTGAACATCTTGCTCAGCTCGTCGACCGTATGTACGGGTTGGGGGATTTCGTCCGCCCGAACGTCGGCAGATTCACTCAAATCCTCAATAAAGGAATGAATATCAGATCTCAGATCTGCACCGGGAATCGCTGTGATTGAGGACTTTTCCGGCCTGAAAGTCGTAATCCGATAGCAGACATATTCGTAGTTGTATGTTTTTGCTGCATCGATATCGCGCAGTAGCGCTTCTGCGCGGTCTAATTGCTCAAGCTTTTTCTCGCGCGGTGCGAAACGGACCTGTTGGTCACGAAGTTCTCGAATCGCTTCGCATTTATATTGACTGTGCATACTAATAACCTTTCCCCAATTCTTTGTTGCTCAACACCTTGTTGAACGTCAAAGATCTCTTTCATCTCGCTATCCGTAGTCCGACGATCGAATCCAGTGCTCCGCAAATCCGTGCGGCTTTTTAATTTTTACGGGATCGTCCAGGAATCAGTTCGTGCCGCGAAAACTACTTCGCAACAGGTAGCTATCTCAAAATGTGAAGCATTTCTCGCTAGCAATCAACCTGAGTTCCTTACAAATCCCTATGCCTAATGCATGGACAAGCAATACTGCAAATCACATACCTAAAAGGGCTAATCCGTGTGACGGACAAGAAAAGCTCGGTAAAAGAGCCATTTAGTCATGCCATCACATTTTTGTCCCCAAGTAGAAGTGGAGTCAAACTGTTGCGGCTAGAGACGAGGAAAATCAATTTGAGACGAATTAAAGCCGATAGATTTCGAGGCGAGAAATCGGACGGCTACCTTGTTGTGTCAGTCCCTAATTCGCAACTTCGGAACAAATCTTGACCAAAAAAACATAAAAATGAGCAAAAAAAATTCGACAATCAAGGGTGTCCAAATTTCCATCACCAAGATTCTAACCTTGCTCTGGATTGTGGGTGTGACCACCAATCCGATGTTGGCAGGCGACCCGGTGAGAGTCGTGCTTGAAAAAAGCGATATACACGATGTCCAAGTCCAAGCCGAGTTCGACGGTACCGTGGTGGTTTACCATCGCGCCACGGAGTCAGAGCAAGAGCTAGAGACGACTTTGCCGATTCAGGTTCGCGCAGCGCTCAAATACGAAGAGAAAATGCTCTCGAGCCGTCACGCAATTCGAAATTATCGAACTGCGGCCAGCGATATCACAATCGATAAAGGGCAACACCAGACTGAACTCACTGAACACAACCGATCAGTAGGAGTCTTTCTGAGTGCTGGTAGAACCGCTTTTCCCAAACCAATTCTTTACTCAAGTCAATTGGATATCTTTGAGCAATCTGAACTGGAACTGATCTCTACGCCGTTTGACTACCTCGCTCTATCTGGGTTCTTTAGCAGAGCCAACGCCGAGATTGGTCAAGCTTGGCAACCGACCGATCAAGACCTGGCTAACGTTCTGGCCATCGACTTGATTTACACCAACGATGTTCAACTGACGGTCAAAACAGCCAACGCACAACAAACGAAAATCTACATCACCGGCAAAGCGACCGGAAGCGTTGACGGTGAAGACGTGAGCTACGAACTAAGCGGCGTGACGCTGATCGACAACCAGAAAGACAAAGTCAAAGCACTGCGAGTTACGATTAACGAAAGTCGTGTCGCCGGCCAAATCGCACCTGGTTTCGTAGGTACTGTCAAAATTGACATGCGGGCACAAGTCAAAAACGAAGTCGAACACATCCCGGGACCTGTACTGGCAAGAGT
>CAZDBA010000080.1:7632-19351 GCA_964503615.1 uncultured Pirellulaceae bacterium | reverse complement strand
GGGCACAAGTCAAAAACGAAGTCGAACACATCCCGGGACCTGTACTGGCAAGAGTTAGTAAATTCCGTCCACAGAAACTTGCATGGAAACCCTCTAACGATTTTAAGTTGTTCTTTGATCCACGCTGGCGAATGATCGTCGACGAGGATGATGCTGCCGTTTTACGCTTGATTGAGAACGGCGATTTACTCGCGCAATGCAACATCGTTGAATTACCAAATCGGCCAGCCGGAAACTTGATGAAACTCAAAGCGTTCGAAACCGAAGTTGGTAAGATAATCGGTCGCGCTGACGCCGAAATCGTTAAGTCATCCGAAAGTCAATCTTCACATGGGCTAAGTGTGTTGCGAGTCGATGTTGAAGGTGCTGAACAGGAAGTCCCCATCCACTGGGTGTACTTTCATGTCGCTCACAATGATGGGCGTCGTCTGACGTTTATGTGCTCTGGCGAGCAGGAAGTGTACGAGCGATTTGAAATGTACTCGAAACCACTCGTTGACTCTCTGGTTTTCACATCAAAGAAAAAGGAGTCGACCGCATCTCGAAATTCGCCCAGTGGCACGCAGCGGTAGCCTACTTCAACGCCTCCAGAACATCCGATCTGTTTGCCTTACGCATTAAGGGGCAAGGGTAGATTGGAAAAGTCTACTGAAGGGTCAAGCTCAAATGCTTGGCCCTTTTTTGGTCACAGGCTGAACAGGCTGAACAGGCTGAACCAGCTGGCATACGGAAATGACAAAACTCGATTCACGGCGGGTCTTTGCAGGAACAAGCCATTGAGTTAAGTTTCCTCTTGGTTATTTTACCTGATGACGTATCCGGATCAGCCCCAAACCACACCGACCGCTTTCGAGAAGTTTCGAATTTCCGACCACTCGTGCGTCCTGAAAACTCACCACCAACGACTGTAAAAAATCATGCTAGACCTGTTTGACAAAATCGAAGAATCTGTCGCGTTCATTAAATCGAAATGGGATTCGAAACCAGGTGCCGGAATCATCTTGGGAACGGGACTCGGTTCGTTTGCCGAGCAGATCGATGTTGACGTTGCACTGGACTACGGCGAGATACCCAACTTTCCGAAATCGACTGCGATCTCGCACAAAGGCCGACTGGTTTGTGGGAAGCTCAATGGTTTGCCCGTGATGGTGATGGAAGGCCGCTTGCACATGTACGAAGGGTATCCACTCAAAGACATCACGTTGCCCGTCCGAGTTATGAAAGCGATGGGCAGCGATTTGTTGGTCGTCTCCAACGCGTGTGGTGGACTGAACCCGTACTATCAAACAGGCGACATCATGCTGATCGATGACCAGATCAACTTGATGGGCGACAATCCGCTGATCGGCATCAACGACGATCGACTTGGACCTCGCTTTCCCGACATGTGCGAACCCTATACCCAGTCGCTGATCGACCGTGCACTTAGAATCGCCCGCAGCGAAGACATCGTGGCACACAAAGGAGTGTTCGTTGCGGTCGCCGGACCCAACCTGGAAACACGCGCGGAATATCGCTTTCTGCGAACGATCGGTGCAGACGTCGTTGGAATGTCGACCGTTCCCGAAGTGATCGTTGCCGTTCACTCGGGCATGCGAGTGATCGGATTTTCAATTATTACTGACATGTGTTTGGCCGATGCACTCAAGCCTGCGAACGCACACGAAATCATTGCTGTCGCCAACGCTGCCGAACCGAAACTAACCAAACTCGTCAAAGGCGTCCTCGCTGAGGAACTTGCTACCGCCTGATGAACAACGAGCCCACCAACAAGATCAGTGGCGTTTGCAAAGTCGACCAGTGGGCCGACGAATCTGCAGCGTTCCTGAAATCCAAATGGGACGCACTGCCCCGTTTTGGGATCGTGTTGGGTACAGGCTCCGGAGAGCTGGCTGAGAAGATCGACGCAAAATTGCGAATCAGTTATGGCGACATCCCTAACTTTCCTCGCAGTACTGCAATGGGGCATGCGGGCCAATTGGTTTGCGGCACGCTGGCTGGACAACCGGTCATCGCTATGCAAGGTCGTTTCCACTTATACGAAGGCTGGTCAGTTGACCGCGCAACGCTTGCCATTCACGTCATGCACCGAATGGGTATCAACACTCTGTTCGTAAGCAACGCCGCCGGTGGACTCAATCCGAAAATGGCCAGTGGCGATATCATGTTGATCAATAGCCATATCGATTTCATGTATCGCTCGACGCCAAATATGTGCAAGCCAGCCGTTTCTGAACGTCCCAGCCATAGAAGTGATGTCTACGACCGAGGCTTGATCGACCAAGCTAAATCGTTGGCCCGCAACGAAGGGTTTGCGATTCACGAAGGAGCCTACGCCGCCTTGATCGGTCCGAATTACGAAACTCGAGCCGAGTACCGATTTCTGAAACGGATTGGAGCCGATGTGGCTGGCATGTCGACCGTCCCCGAAGTCGCCGTCGCCAGCCGCTATGACATGCGAGTTTTGGGCATGAGTATTATCACCAACGTGGCGAAACCCGATGTGTTGGATGCCACCTCCGGTCAGGAAGTGATCGATGCCGCGAAAACAGCTGCGCCCAACTTTCGAAAGGTTGTCGTCAACGCGATCGAAAACAACCTCTGAAACTTAAAAGCTTGCGGTAGCGGATTCACCTAACACAGCCACAACTTTCACAGTGCTATCATTTTCTGGCAGAATCAACCGTAAATACCACGAGCTTGGTTTATTCTTGCGTTTCAAAAAATCAATCTAGGTTGCGTTCAAGGCAATTGATAGACTTCTATACCGAGTGTGCTGCTGGGAGACTGAATTCCAGCTTTTCCCGCGTTCTTAGTTATCGATCAAGGATGATCTGATGAAGTCAAAACTTATATTGTCTGTCTGCCTCGCTTTATTTGCTTTTGTTGCAACCCATGCAAAAGCCCAACAAGCCAACACACAACAACAGCAACAACAGCCGGCCGGCCAGCAACTGACTCCTGAGCAACAACAGGATTACTTACGAGCCCAACAGCTCTATCAACAACAGCAACAGCAGATTGCTCAAGCACAAGTCACCCAACCACCCCGACAACCTTTTCAGCTGGACCAACAACACGAACAATACCTTGATCAACTGCTGGATCACTGGCAGCAAAGCAGCGCACAAGTTGAGCGTTACACATGCGACTTTCAACGCTGGGACTACGACCCCAAGTACTGCCAATATCGGAATCCAGGCGACAATCGTTTGGCCGCCCATTCGATCGCACGTGGTACCATTCGCTATTCCGCGCCCGACAAAGGAATGTTCGAAACAAATCAAATCTGGGATTTCGCAGGCCCTCCCAAACAAGCCGGGCAAGAAGCTTCTTACGAGGAGCGAACAGAAGCGGTTGACGAAAAATGGATCTGTGATGGACGAAGCATCTACGAATTCGATTTTGTCAACAAACGACTGTACGAAATGGAAATCCCGGCTGAAATGCAAGGCGACGGGCTCGCCAACAGTCCCATCCCCTTTCTGTTCGGTGTTGAAAGAGAAGTTTTAAAAGCTCGGTACTGGGTCCGTGTCATAACACCAGAAGGTGTAGAAAACGAATACTGGCTGGAAGCATGGCCAAAACAAGTCGAAGATGCCCGCATCTACAAAAAGCTGGAGATTGTTCTCGCCAAAGAAGACTTTCTGCCCAAGTCGCTACATGTGTACCGATCCAACTACGACGAAGTTGAAAATCCGGTTAGCCGTGCATTTGAGTTCGGTAACCGTAAAATTAATTCACAGCTAAGTAAGATCCAAGTATTCTTCAAATCGTTCGTACGCCCCCAGACTCCCATCGGCTGGAAGCGAGTTAACCGTCAGGCGATTGCAAGCCAAGCGAACCAACCGCCAATCAACGTCGGGCAAAACCCACAAGCTCCACAAAACGGAGCGGCAAACTCGCTGCAACGCAAATAAACGACTTCAGTGCGGTAGCATTGTCGTACGGCTCACGGAACAACTCATCGATTCGCTCGATTTGGGCGAATCGAAAAGAGGTGTGTCGCTCAAAAAACACCTAGGAGTAATCCACCTCTTCTTTCTTCTGCGAAAGGCATCACGGACGATGCTTGCGCCGCCATTTTGGAGTCGCCCGATTTTCCATAGTGAAGGCGTCCAAAGTTGGATTTTAAATAAAGGATAGCAAGCCATGCCCCGTTTCATTCGTTTCGGTTCCTTACCCATCGGTGGTCTATCATTCGTTTGCATTCTTTTGTTCACGTTCTGTCCGCCATTAATGGCTCAAAAGGCCGAACAGCTGTTGGGCAACGCTGAGCAGCAACCAAATGAATCTGACGCTTTAGAAGCCTGGCACTCGGAAAATTTCGAAATCAGCGTTTCTCGGACCATGCAGAGAGAGGCCTTGGAAATTCAATTGGACCGTTGGGGAAAAGCTTATGACCTGAATGAGAAGACGATCGAAAAAATAAACGCCTCTTTGGAAGGTGAGCTGAGAAAGTTGACACCCAGTATACCGATTATTATGGAAGGACCGAGCTACCTGAATCGCGATTTAAGGTCGATTGCTTTTAAGAAATTGCGCGCTGAATTATCTGTAGATGATCAAGCGAAACTTGATCTTGAAATAGCAGAGCAGGAAAAAATTGATCAGCGCATAGACGTTGTTGGTCAGCTCGCTGTGACAAGTTATCTGGACGAACGCCTGTGCTTTACTGCGGGACAATTAGAGCAAGTCAAAGCGATCCTTGCCGAAAACTGGAACTACCTTTGGAACGAAGACGTATCAGCGATTTCCACCAATGGCGTCCAGTTTGGATACGAGCCTATCAAGTTATTGAAGCAAAAGATCGTCAAAAAAGAAAACTTCTTCTCTGAAAAACAAGAGGCAGTCCTCCATAGCGGGGAATGTTTTGAGCCCGGCATTCAAGACATGGCGATGAGGCACATATCTGGAGCAGCAAATTGGGATCGCAAAAAGTTCAAGGCGAGATGCGACCAGTTAGTTGATCTCAAGGTCGAAGAGTTGCAATTACTTTTTGAGCTTGATCAAGAGCAGCAAGAGTTACTATCGACTGGTCGTACAGACGCCATTTTGAACATCGTTGATCGACGAAAGCTACTAATTGAAAGTTTCAAAGACGGCGGACCGGATGATAGCGAACTCTTGTCTTCCGGCTTGGAACCATTGTCCTCTCAAGTTACTAGAGAGGTCTCTTGGAGGGAGGCATTGGATAAGATCCTGAGTGAAGACGAATTGGAAATAATCGACTCGAGAGAAGCAGAAAGACTGAAGAACGCGAAAATTGTCATGGTTGAGTCTTGGGTAGGCTTTATCCTTCCGCATATTTCAAGTCCATCACAGTTTACTTACGAACAGCATGTCGCGTTAACCGAATTGTTGCTTGAGGAGTTGGAGCTAAGGAACTCTGGAGACCTTTTGGATTCGATCCAAGGGATATACAAGATCTCTGATGAAAAATACAAAGCCATTCTCAACGAGTCGCAATGGAAAGTACTCGAAGCAGTTATCGAATCGGGTCCAATGAATTAGCTTATCTGAAGTGAAGTGAAGTAGCCGCTGAAGTTTCCGACTTTGAAGACGATCTTGGGTGGAGAAACAAATTCTGTTTCTCCACCTTTTTTCGTCGAGGGGTTGGCCTATCGCTGTGCAACTTTACCCGGACGGGTCAGCACGTAACCGGCAACACAGCCCACCAACAATCCGATCCCATGTGCCCAGTTGGCGATATTCCCCAATCCAAACTGTTCTGCCAAAGGTGTCATGCAGAACACCAACCAGACCAACATGATCGTTACCGTTGATTGAGGAATAAACAGGCGGCTCGTTGGATCGATCGACGACTTCACCCAAATGAAGCCAAACAAACCGTACACCACTCCTGACATCCCTCCTAAACCATTGAGCAAATAGCCGCCTGGCTGAAAATAGGACATCGATCCGCCAATCGATTCAGGTACCGCGCACTGAGCAAACGTGCTGAGGACAGCAACCACCAATATCAATAATCCGAGGTACAGCGTTCCATAACGAATTTCGAGCAGCCGCCCCAACTGAAACAGCCAGATCATATTGAATACCAAGTGCATCTCTCCATGATGAATAAATATGGGCGTTACCAGTCTCCATACTTGACCGGACAAAATACTCGCGCTGCGAACCTCTTGCTTCTCCAACACATCTGCACTCACCTGGTTCGGGTCAACACCCAACTGGGTAAAAAGCTCGACTACTTTTTCCGGTGCGACCGAGTTATACGCAAATGCTCGCAGGATGGGGTCGGATCGTTTTTTGCCAAAATTTGTCATCACCGCAACAAATCCACAAAGCAAGATCAAGCTGATGGTCAAAGGCGTACTCTTGCTTTGAGCCCCGCCGACGGTTGTTCCCACGTGGACCTTCTTTTGATACTCACGGGCCTTTCGCTCTTTCTCCTTGCGGATCAATTTCGCTTTGGCGATGCCATCTTGATATTTCTTGTCATCAGGATTGGCGAGGAATTTCTCCAATAGAGCCTTGGATTGCTTTAAGTCATCTTCGTCTTTAACCCAAACCTCCCAAACCGCGCCTTCTTCTTCGACTTGGTTATTGATTCCCTCGGTCAACAAATACGCAGCAAACTGCTCTGCATGCTGTGCGCTGTCGAGTGAGCCAATCATTCTCATCTGAATCGTCCCTAATTGCTTTCAAAGTTAATTCCGCATTGTACCGCCCCATTGCCATCTCGTCGTCCGGGCAATGCTAGCCAGCCGAGTGTTTCTGGCATTCTTTCGCTGATCCCGACTCTCCGGTTCTAGTGAGACTCTACCGTTGCGAATGCATGCGGAAATAACTCTTGCGTCAAACGTTGAATTCCTCGAAAGTCGCCGTCCCTTGCCCAAAAAGTGCCCATGGTCGATCACCAAAATGGATCAAGAACCACTAACGCCCGACCCATCGCAACCCCACAAAGACGTTGTGGCCAGCACGGGACTGCCGATTGTAAAACCCCATCTAAAGTCCAAGCCCAATGCGGTGAAAGTCACCTCGTCGGTGGGACAGGCCGCCTCCGGTTCACAATCGAATACCCCGCAACCAGCAACAGGGAGCAATCAAGGCACCGACATCCACTCCGCCGGTGTCGACAAGAATCTGGTTCAGGAAACCAAAGATCAGATTCGCGGTCTGATTCAGGAGATCTCTGATCTTTCTCGCAGCGACTGTACCGTCGAAGAATTCTACGAAGGGTTCTTAATGCGCACCGCCAGTGCATTAGCCTCGGTCGGAGGTGCGATCTGGGTACGCGAGCCGGACCAAAAACATGCCGACTTGCACTACCAGATTAATCTAAAGAAGACCTGTCTGGTCGACGACAAAGCGGCCCAAACAAAGCACTCACTTCTACTGCGAAAGTTAATGGCCACCGGCCAGCCGACTTTGGTCCCCCCCAATAGCGGACTGGAAGGTGATGATGAAGCGGGCAACCCCACTGAGTTCCTACTCGTAGTTGCGCCGTTGATCATTGACCAGGAAACAGTCGGACTGGTTGAGATTTTACAACGACCAGGAACGGGCCCCGCAACCCAACGTGGCTATCTCCGATTCTTGAATCGCATGAGCCAGATTGCCAGCGACTTTTTAAAGGACCGCCGACTACGTTCGTTTTCTGACCAGCAAACGATGTGGCAAAAAGTCGAGCTGTTCATCAAATCGGTTCACCGCAGTTTGGACCCAAAAGAAACAGCATACACGATCGCTAACGAAGGGCGTCGGCTAATTGAATGTGACCGAGTCACTGTTGCATTAACCGAAGGGAAAAAGCAACGGGTCAAATCGGTAAGCGGTCTGGACTCAATCGAGCGGCGAGCCGATCAGGTCAAAATGTTGGGCAAGCTTGCGACGACCGTTTGCAAGGCAGGTGAGCCACTTTGGTATACGGGAGATAGTTCCGCACTACCGCCGCAAGTTGAGAGACGGCTGCACGACTACGTTGACAAATCACACACCAAAATGCTGGCCATTATCCCTCTGCAGCAACCGATCGACGCGGATGAAACCGACACGAAACCGAAAAAACCGATCGGAGCGTTAATCGTTGAGCAACTTTCCGACGCGCGGCTCCAGCCATTAACGGAGAGCCGAGTCGCGGTCGTTGCTGACCATGGATTTTCTGCATTGGACAATGCGTTGCAACACAATTCGATTTTCCTCATGCCACTGTGGAAGGCGATGGGGAAACTGGCTGCGCCGTTCAGACGGAGCAATTTACCAAAAACGTTCGCAGTGCTTACCTTATTGGGCCTGATCGGGTTCGCGCTTTGCGTTGTTCCTTACTCGTTTACGCTGGGTGCCAATGGACAGGTCACTCCGATCCATCAGGAAGAAATTTTTGCGAAACTCGATGGGACTTTGATTGACATCTCAGCACCTGAGGATCCTTACGAAACGATCGAAGCCGGACATGTATTGGCGACGATGGTCAACAACGACTTGATGGTCGAAATCGAACAACTAGAAGGTGAACTGAACCAAGCTCGCGCTGAGTACCAGAAATTCGCCCGCGCTGAGTCCCAACAAGTTGACAACACCGAAAAAATCTACATCCAAGGCGAATTATCGAAAACAGACCGAATGATCAAGGGCCTGGAAAAGGCACTAGCTGTTAAACATCAACAAGCCCAAGAACTGGTCGTTCGCAGCCCCATCCGCGGGCAAATCGTAAACTGGCAACCTCGGCGAAAATTACTGGGCCGACCCGTGCGACGTGGCCAAAACCTGATGACCGTTGTCGCTCCCGATACGCAATGGGAAATCGAACTGGAAATGCCAGAGCGGCGCGTGGGCCATCTGATCAGCACCATCAACGAATCCAAAGGCAGCGATGGCGAGATCGACTCGCTGGCGAAAGTTTCCGTCAGTGAGTTGAAAGTAACTTTTTCACTTGTCTCCGATCCCAGCGAAGAATTCACTGGGCAAATCGTTGAAGTCAATCGTAACCTCGAGGTCAAATCGGACGAAGGAAACACGGCTACAGTTCGTGTCCAGTTTGACAACGAACAAGTACCCCGTGATCTGTTGCGGTCAGGAACCCGAGTACGCGCAAAAGTTGATTGTGGGCAGCGGAGCATTGGATACGTACTGTTCCACGAACTCATCGAAACCACCAGAACCAATCTTAAATACTGGTTTTAGGTGAGGCACATCCCAAAAGTGGTTCTGAAGGCACGCCAAACTGCGTGCAAGTTGTTTTTCGATCCCCCAATGTTGGATTTTGCTAGCGACGCAGCTATGTTGGTAGCAGTAAACCTTCGTTAGTTTAACATCGTAAAACAGCCAGGTAGAAGAAGGCAGCAGTTCAACTGATGCCCGACCTCGAGTTTACCGATTTTAGATATTGTGCAGTTCAATCCTCACCAAGGATTTGAATACGCAGATTTCAATTCGAAACTCGCGGGTTTTCTGTCTGTACAAAATTGTCCGAACAGTTTCACTTAACATGTTTGATTCTCGAGTAACCCCAATGCGACTTATTCTTTTTCTGTGCGCCCTTGGCCTTGCAAGTTCAACCTACGGTCAGGAATTCCGTGTTCAGCCTGAGCGACAGAAACGAAACGCGTTCGACATCCCAACCAGAGGATCGGCTTCGACTCAGCTTCCACCTCCTCAGTCGGCCCCGATCGTGGGACGATCCAGCCAAGAAGATGACGGCTATGGTGTTTTGGGTGAAGTCACTTCTGACTACGCCACGATCACGACTTGTTTTGCAAAATTGATCGAAGACATCGACGTACCAGCCGAACAAGCGGGCAAGCTAACATTTTTACTTGAACGAGACGCACTGGGTAATCTGGTAACCGGTCCCGATGGTAAACCGATGCCGAAGACAATCAATCGAGGTCGATTTGTTAGGGCGGGTGAAGTGATCGCAAAGATCGACGATCAACTAGCTCGAATGCAGCTTAGAGAAGCGACGTTGAAAAAGTCACAAGCGGAAAAGCGCGCCAACGACGATACAGCGATCAATGCTGCTCAAAAGAAACTACGCCTGGCCACCGAGGAGTTTGACTCCACCGAGCGTCTCTATGTGAATCGCTCCAAGTCGAAAACGGAATACAAACGAGCTGCTTACTCTATGCAAATCGCCCAGCTGGAATTGAATACAGCTCAGAACGAAAAAATGTTGGCCATCATGGATTCTCAAACTCAACAAGTTGAGGTCGATGCCGCCGCGGCCAGTATCAGCCGGCATGAGATTAAAGCTCCCGTAGACGGATACGTTTTCGAACTAAAAAAAGATCCCGGTGAATGGGTGCAAAGCGGAGAACCAGTCTTTCGCGTCGCCAGCATGGACCGGCTGAAGATCCAAGCTTACGTTGAATCGACTCAGTTTAATCCTCACGAGATTGATGGTCGCAAAGTCACCGCGACGTTCAGGATAGCGGGAGATTCGACTGAGGAGTTCGAGGGCAATGTTACATTTGTCTCGATGGAAAACTACTCGGACAAATTTGAAATCGAAGTCGAAATTCAAAACAGAAAATACGAAGGCACCGACCATTACATCTTGCGTGCTGGTAGCGAAGTCAACATTCGAATTCACCTCGGAGAAGGCTCGATCGCCAGCCGCCCCCGAAATCCCAACAAATAGACTCTGGTTTCAGGCGAGTCATTTGTTTAAGCAATTGGAGCGGTTACTGCGACGGCGCAATCCACAGAAACGGCTTGTCGTTTTCGTCTTTGCGAATTTCCAGACTTAAGCTCGGTTTGTTCTGTGAGACCAGCTTCCGGACCACGGTGTAATACATCATCTTTTTGCGGACCAGAGTCACTTGCAGCTGGTTGATGTCGATGCTTGATCTAGCCATTGAGTTTTGATCGTAAAGGAACGGGACCCCTACCCTCCCCTGAATCGCATCCAGTGCGTCTTTTAGAGCAAAGTTGTTAATACTGACGTCGTCCAGTTTTTCGAACAACTCTGGGGCAACTTCGACAGGCGGCTCCTCAATTGGCCAACCCACTGGCCAGTGCTCCTCAACCTCTTCGGCGGTCGCAATGAAAAACTGCAAATCCTGTCCTTGTTCTCGCCGCGGAGAGAGCACCAATCCTAAAGGTCGCAAAATTCCGGACAGTGCGGTACCCGTTGATAACCCTTGGTACTCTTCCAACACAGCGGTCGTATCCAAAGCCGCGCTGGCCGCTCGTGAGAACGTGACCTCTTCCTGAAGCCCCTGAACCAATCGTTCGACAACCTGATTCGATGGCTGACCTTTAGTCGCAGTCGTAACCTCCGCACTCAAATCCTCATAGACAGCGACCAACTGCTCGGACGTTAGGCCGAACGCCTTTTTCTCCGCCATCGTAACGGTCGATCCGTCCGCACGCAGTTCCTGAATAAAGCTTCGTATGCCGTTTGCGTCTCGCAACGTAAACGTCTTTCCCCCGGCAAATCGAATCTTCGATCCATCCAACACACCAACTACTCGGACCGTTTTCAATTCACCGGCGTTGGATTCCTCGACAGATGGACGAACGACATTTCGAGCCGTTCGTACGCTAACACGATCCGCACCGACACCGGATAGCATTTGCATGACTTCCTGTTGTGATCCAAGTTCTCCACCGCTGCTTACAACTTCAAGCTCGACATAGCGACTTTGTCCGAAAGCAGGACGAGCCAATAAAACGAACATTCCCAATAGCACGATGCAGCGGGAAACATTGGCGATGCGAACAACGCGGGCGATGCGAGCAACGCGGG
>CAZDBA010000080.1:0-7532 GCA_964503615.1 uncultured Pirellulaceae bacterium | reverse complement strand
CAACGCGGGCGATGCGAGCAACGCGGGTGATTGGCAACATAGAAGATCCCTGATTTCAATTGACTAACGAATTCACAACAACCGGTGAAACACGTCGGGTAGATTTACAATCCAACGGTATACCAATCGTAACGGAATTGACTTCCATCTACCGATGGCTAGCCCACGTTAGTCTGCGAAACCGTAACGAAAAATACAATAGATTGCTTGAAACAAATCGCGAATACCGATCTTCTTGCCTTCTTCGTAGCCGCGAGCGTTGTACGAGATAGGAACCTCCTGGAAACGGAAGCCGCGACGCGCCCATTTGGCGGTCAACTCAGGTTCGACCCCAAATCGGTTCTGACGGATCTTGATCCCTTTCAACGTAGAGCGACGGAACGCTTTGTAACACGTTTCCATATCGGTCAGATGCACTCCATTGAACAAATTGGATGCTGCGGTCAGCGTCCAGTTCCCCAAGCGGTGAATCCACGATTCGTCCTGAAGTTCGTGGCCGATAAAACGGGAACCATAAACAACATCACACTCGTCGTTGATCAGAGGTACCAATAGGCCGGGGATATCTTTGGGATGATATTCCAGATCTGCGTCTTGTACGACGACGAACTCTCCGGTCGCATGCTCGAAACCGGTTCGCAGCGCGGCGCCTTTTCCTTCGTTCTGTTCCTTGAGAACAACTTTAAGTCCCTGAACGCCTTCGAGCTTTGCCAGAATTTCACGAGTACCATCGGTGCTGCAATCGTCAACGATCACAATTTCAGAGTTCAATGGCAAACTGGCGACGCGACTTACAACCAAGCCAATCGTATTCTCTTCGTTGTAGACGGGAATCACGATTGAGACCCGATCCGTGATCACCATAGGCTCAGAATCCGATTTGACATCCTCTTCGGACAAACTACAGACCGATTCCAACCGGTCCAATACGTTCGAAAGGCGTTCAATCGGATTCACAATGCACACTTCTAATTCGGGTGTGTTCGTTAAAGTTATCATTGTACTACTTTTTTTCTCTGTGGGAGCAAAGAGGAAACGGTCTTTCAATTGCCGAACGCAACTGAACGGGAACGAATTTGGTTTGATTGATTAAAACTAGGGAGCGAGTTCGGAAACGCTGGCCACGAAACGTAGCCAGATACTTCCTTGTCAGATATTGATCTTTGGTCTTCGGAAATAAATGTTGGCAGATTCGGATCGTCGTAATGCGATCTACGACCCCAGACCTGAGCGATTTGATCCTGGTAAAGTAAAACCCAATCGGCTGCCTGTTCCATATGGATGCGAGTCTTCTCGCCGGAGCGACGGTTGATCACGATATTCGGTTGGTTCAATTCGAGAATGGCGAGTGGATCACAGGCAGGTGAGTCAGTTGCGCGGCTGCGAGTTACATTGGGTCCGTCGCCAAATAACCAATCAAAGTGCAAGTCAACCAATCGTTGTGGATAACATGTACGAAAACGTCCATCAAAAGCGACTTGGCTTTCCTGAGCTCCGCCTTGGTCGGGCTCGCGGACGCAAAAAGCTCCGATTACATACTGAGCCCAGTCGTAAGTCACCACGATCTTTCCGCTCATTGAATGGTCGTGCATGAATTGAAAAGCGTCGACAGGATATTGGCTACGATCGACAACTAATCGGCTTAGTCGGTCCTTCAACTGCAAACCGATCATTAAGCAGGCCAAGGTACAAACGAGACCAGCCGTTAGCTTTCCCTTTCGCGTCTCCATAAATGAGGCTTCGTTCTTCACAGAGGACGATTGGCCCAACCGAGTCAGCGCCGATTGCAAATGAGGCGCAAGCCAGAATCCGCAAAGGATCGCAAAGAAAGGTACGTGCCGAAAATGGGAGACCGCTTGCCAAAGCGTCAAACCGAGCACAACAGTATGCGTAAAGTCCCAACTCCGCTTGGTGAATGCGAATGATCCCACTGCGACCACAATCAAAGCCCAGAACTTGAGACCGATCATGCTGAACAATTGTTCTGAAGACCAATCTGAGATTTCAGGTCGAGGTTGGCCAAGTGATTCAAACAACCAGCCCAATAAATGGTATGAGTACGGATTTATAAGAGTGGCCAGTACCGCCACGGTGAACATTAACCCCAGACGACAAATAAGACCATAACTGCCACCAAAACCGCGTCGTCCTATCACTTCTAAGGCACGGCAACCTAGATAGGCTGCGAAAATACAAAGCCCGGCAACAAAACCACCATGCGAATTTGCCCACAGGAAGAACAACACAGGAGCCAGCCAAAGAAAGCGGCTATGAAAAATGGAAAATCCAAGATCGGATTCTCGCCAATTCAATTTCGGATCGGTCTTTACCTTCGAGAACCATTTCGCGCCGGGAATTGGCAGATGCCATTTGTCGCGCCAATGAACAAACGCCCAATTCAATAGCATCACGAGTAATGTAAAGCAAACAAAGCTGGATATCTGTGGGCGGAAACTCCAGTGGTAACCCAAATTCCAAGCGACCAACAACGCAACAACGCAATTCGGAATTAGTTCAACACCTCGTCTCGCGTTGAAAACCAAAATGGCGGTAATCACAAACAGGCTGAGGGCAAACTTTCCCAGGACTAAACCGAGTGGACCAACGTGATCAACAGTCCAAGCCATGACAACTTCGGAAAAGTTTTCGTGATTGATCCAGCGATGATTAGCTGAGTTGTAGGTATAAGGATTGGTTTCAGGAAACCAGCCTTCGTTCAGGACATCACGACCGAATTGAACATGCCCCCAAAGATCTGGATCGGCAACACTCGGTGACATCGCAAGCGCACCGGCCAAAACTACAATCAAAATCGCAGCTCGTTCCAGCCAATTTGGATTTTGCGGGTTGCTGCTCATTGATGAAGGATCGTCGTGGTCTCTCAGATACATGCCAGAATTGTCAGTACGACAAAACGCTATAAAAACTTAGGCCCAGAGAGATTGATCGGTTCATCTTGCTAGCAAAATCAACCTGTACTAATCAGCTACTGATTTTGCTGTATAGGTTGTTCCGGTTATTCAGCTGAAAACAGATGGACGTGGGTATTGCGCGATTAAGCGGCTTGCCCAAGAAACGAAAAAAGCTGCCCGAGGGCAGCTTTGGTTTTTAGTGGTTGGAATCTCTTTGGCTTCTCAGGAACGTTAGTCCCAGTCGAGTGCTCCACCTGTTTGATACTCGGTCACACGAGTCTCGAAGAAGTTCTTTTCTTTAGCCAAGTCCATGGTTTCGCTCATCCAAGGGAAAGGATTAGGGCTACCATCGTATTGAGGAGCCAAACCGATTCGCTCGAGACGACGATCGGCCACGAACTGAACATAGTCGCGGAACAACTTTGCGTTCAAGCCAAGGACGCCATTAGGCAAACAGTCTTCTGCGTATGCCAATTCAAGCTCGACCGCGTCACGGACTCGCTGAGTCATCTCTTCCTGAAACTCAGGAGTCCAGATGTCAGGATTCTCGCTTTTGATTCCGTTGATCAAATCGATGCCAAAATTCAGGTGAATCGTCTCATCACGAAGAATGTACTGGAACTGTTCTCCGATCCCCTTCATCAGGTTACGGCGATGAAACGAAAGAATCATCACAAAGCCTGTATAGAAGAAGATTCCTTCCATGATCAGGTAGAACCCGATCAGATTCTTCAAAAACGCCTGCTTTCCTTCAAACGTGTCGGTGGTGAAATCTGGGTCCATTACCTCTTTGGTCAATTCCATTTCGAAAGCATCTTTTCGAGCAATCGCTGGAACCTCACGGTACATGTTAAAGATCTCGCCTTCGTCTAATCCGAGGCTTTCGACCACATACAAAAATGTGTGGCCATGAACGGCTTCTTCGAAAGCTTGACGCAACAGGTACTGCCGACATTCAGCATTGGTTACGTGCTTGAAAATCGCCAAAACGAGGTTGTTGCCAACCAGGCTTTCGGCCGTTGAGAAAAAGCCCAGATTTCGCTTGATGACCAAACGCTCATCATCGGTTAGTTCGCTGCTTCGCCAGATCTCGATGTCCTTGTTCATGGGGACTTCTGTGGGCATCCAATGGTTTGCACAACCATTTACGTAATGCTCCCAAGCCCAATCGTACTTCAAAGGCATCAACTGGTTCACATCGACCTGATGACAATTGATCAAGCGCTTTTCCATCGCATTGATTCGTTCGTCACGGTCAGATTGTTTTGTATCTCGAATATCGGTCGCCATGTTATTGCTAACTCCATGCAATCAGGAAGGAATAATTATTTAAATCACATCAGAATAAAAGGCCGTCGGCATCAACCGACGGCCACTATACAAACCGTCTACTGACAGGATTCACAACCGGGATTGTCGACGCTGCACGCTTTAATCGCATCGTCCTGTCGTTGGAGGACTTCGCCATCTTCCCCCTCAACCCCTTCGGTCGCTCCACGATCAACTGCGATGTCTGAAGATGCACTCTTGCTCTTCATCCAACGAGGTTGAACGCCAAACTTATTGACATCAATGGTTGATTTTTCGACTTGTGTCGCACCCAATGTCCGCAAGTAGTAGGTCGTCTTGAGTCCCGAAGACCAACACAGACGATACATCTCGTCCAACTTGCGTCCGTTAGGTTTGCCAAGGTAAAGATTCAAAGACTGTCCCATGTCGATCCATTTCTGACGGCGACTGGCACACTCGATCAACCATTTGGGCTCGATCTCAAACGAGGTCGCGTAACGACGTTTGATATCATCCGGCAAAATATCAATCTCGCCCAACGCTCCATCAAAGTACTTGATCGTTTGCAACATTTCTTCGTTCCAAAGATCACGCTCTTTCAATTCGTTGATCAATTTGATGTTCACCTGAACAAACTCGCCCGACAGATTACTCTTCACGAACAGGTGTTTGTAAGTCGGCTCAATCGACTGGGTTACGCCCACAATCGTAGAGATCGTAGCGGTCGGTGCGATCGCCATAACGTTGCTGTTTCGCATTCCCGTTTTGGCAACCTGATCTCGCACCACTTGCCAATCCATGCTGCTGGATTTGTCCATCGACACGGGCAAGCCACGCTCTTCTTCAAGCAATGCAACTGAATCAATTGGCAAAATACCGCGATCCCACTTGGAACCTTGATAAGACGAATAAGTACCTCGCTCTTCGGCCAAACGGCTAGATGCCAAAATTGCAAAATACGAAATCGCTTCCATGCTACGGTCAGCAAATTCAACAGCCTCATCACTGGCGTAGCTGATACCACACTCTGCCAAGGCGTCCTGGAAACCCATCAACCCAAGTCCAACAGGTCGGTGACGCTGGTTCGCGTTTTTCGCCTCTTTAGTTGGGTAAAAATTAATATCAATTACGTTGTCCAACATGCGGACTGCCGTGTTGATCGTTTCTTCCAGCTTTTCCAGATCCAGTTTGCCGTCGGTCACATGGTTCAACATGTTGATCGATCCCAAATTGCAAACCGCAATCTCATCCTCGGAAGTGTTCAGCAAAATCTCAGTGCAAAGATTACTGCTGTGAACAACACCGCAATGATCCTGAGGTGAACGGATGTTGGAAGGATCCTTGAAAGTAATCCAGGGATGACCCGTTTCAAAAACACGTGTCAACATTTTTCGCCAGAGTGCAACCGCGGAAACGGTGCGATGCAATTTGATCTTGCCCTCTTTTGCCTGTTGCTCGTAGTGCTCGTAACGTTCTTGAAACGCTTTACCGACCAGATCATGGAGATCAGGAGCGTCATCAGGGCTGAACAAAGTCCAATCCTGATCCTGCTCAACTCGCTTCATGAACAAATCGGGAATCCAGTTAGCAGTGTGCATGTCGTGAGTACGACGACGGTCATCACCGGTGTTCTTGCGAAGGTCCAGGAACTCCTCGACATCCAAGTGCCAAGTCTCCAGATAAGAACAAACAGCTCCTTTACGCTTGCCGCCCTGATTGACTGCAACCGCGGTGTCACTTACCACTTTCAGGAACGGAATCACACCCTGGCTTTGCCCATTGGTGCCCTTGATATGGCTGTTGGTCGCGCGAATGTTGGTCCAGTCGTTTCCAAGTCCACCGGCCCACTTCGACAGTTTGGCGTTATCAGCGATACACTTGAAAATGTGATCCAAATCATCTGAGACTGTGCTCAAGTAACAACTGCTCAACTGAGGATGCAACGTTCCCGAGTTGAAAAGCGTTGGAGTCGCAGAAGTAAAACGCATTGACGAAAGAATGTTGTAAAACTGAATCGCACTTTCGTTACGGTTTTCTTCTTGAATAGAAAGCCCCATCGCGACTCGCATCCAGAAAAACTGGGGAGCTTCGATTCGGCGTCCGTCAATGTGCAACAAGTAACGATCATAAATCGTTTGCAATCCCAAGTACGGGAACAACTCGTCACGCTCAGGAACAATCGCGGCTGAAAGTTGCTCCAAATCAAACTTGCTCAACTCAGGCGAAATCCGATCGGCTTCGATACCTTCGGCAATAAAACTTGCAAACTTTTCGCGATACAACGTTTCCAAATTATCATCGTTGGTCGACTTACCGAGCGATTCGCGATAGATGATATTCGCTACTAAACGTGCTGCGACTTTGTCGTAAGCAGGATCGCTTTCGATTCGAGCTCGCGCGGCCAAAACCATCGAGCGGCTGATCTCTTTAGGTGTGATCTTGTTGAAGAACTGCTTTTCAACTTCTTCAAACAAAGAACCTGCATCGGTTTCTTCGTCCAAGCCCGCACATGCTTGCGTGACCTGACCACGAAGTCGTTCGAAGTCCAGATTCTCCAACACGCCTTCGCGGTTGACCATAATCTCAGGAAAAGCTCCATCGCTTTCGAAGTTCTCTTCGGCTCGCAAACGACGAATCTTCGCGTGCTCGGCGCGATAAAGAATATAGCGACGAGCGACAGGACTATGCTGACTACGCATCAGCTCTTGCTCGACAAGGTCCTGAATCTGCTCAACCGAGATCTCGCCGTTCTCTTGCCGCGCGGTCACTTCGCTGACGATCTCGGCTAAAAGACGATCGATCTCCGAAAGAATATCGGCATCCAATTTACCTTCGGTGGGAAGGCCTTGCTCTGCGGCGAACGCCTTTTGTATCGCAACCAGAATTCGCTTTGCATCAAACTGAATCGCACGGCCGTCCCGTTTGCGAACAAGAATTTCTGTTTGGGTTTGATCCAACATTTTTGATCTCCATCCATTGATAGTTGTCCCAAGGCAATTCATTTGCCCAAATCCCACTCAGGATTGGTCCAAGGGAATAAGCGGGGACTGTAAAATGGGGTAGCGACACATTTGGTCACAATGCGATTCAGACCTTCCAGGTGGTCGGACAAGCGGCTAGATATGGGCATCCATGCCGTCCCGATGTGGATGGTCTTGAGAATCTCCCAATTTCAAGCCATTCCCGTCTGGCGAACATCCTCGCCAAAAACCACCCATTCGAGTGGTCACAGCCCTTCTTTGTTAAGTCAGATTAACAATTTCAGGTGTCGTGGGACCCAATATATCGCGGTCGGTTACTCTGTCAATACAAAATATTGTGCTTGCTACA
>CAZDBA010000079.1:19972-22278 GCA_964503615.1 uncultured Pirellulaceae bacterium | reverse complement strand
AAGAAGACCGATGGGCAGATCCTCGAGGGGAATTTTTGTCTTGTTATCACGCCCAACCCGTTTTTAATCTATTGGGCGTCGGAGACATGGGCGTCAGCGACGCGATGATGCCTGGACTGAACAAACCAGTCGGAAACAGCACCGATGATCGGATCAGCTATCACATTCGCTCGGGCAAACATGACGTCACCGATTTTGACTGGGAGCAATACCTGAGTTTTGCCAGGTGGCACTTTTAAATCTTGTTGAGATCGACTGCAGGAAGTGTTCACGGAGTAAATGTACGCTGCTGAGAGCTGCTTCAGTACTTAGCTGAGCTTAGTCTTCGAGATTTTCATATCGTACATCACGTACGGCATTCGCTTCATACCCAGTCGTTCGTACGTCCGCTGAGCATTCTCGTTCTCGGTCTCGACGTACAATCGCACGTAGCTGACACCCTCTGACTTTGCCAATTCAACGACCTTGTGATACAGGCGTTGAAAGACACCTTTTCTACGATGCTGAGGATCTACGAACACCGATTGGATGTACCACATGTTGCTGTTGCGCCAGTCGGACCATTCGTAAGTGATCAGAAGGCTTCCCACGACAACATTGTCATGATCGGCGACCAGATAAAACCCTTTTCGTGGATCTGAACAAACCGACTTGACCGCCGTCAGCACCGTTTCGCCGCAGAGGGTTTTTGATTCCGTCTCCATTGCCATGGCGACCTGAAAGTTGGCAATATCTGGTGCATCATCAACGGTGCCGCGTCGCAGAGTTTCGTTCATAACGATTTCAGAAAAAAGTTCCTTCAAACAACATGGGGTCAACTAGTGAGCCACTTCTTCGGGCACTTCCATTTTAGGCGGCCAGAAAGCGATCGCCAAAACGACCGAAGCAATCAAAGCAGTAAAACAAGGAATGAGAAACAAGCCTTGGAAATCTGTCACTGAACTTACTACCTCGCCTGCGTCATCTAGCGTTGTGGTTGTGAATCGCTCGAACAAAGTCGGTCCCAGTGAGTTCGCGACCAGTGGTCCGACTCCAAGAATCATTAAATTGAAAATCCCTTGGGTACTGGACCTGACATCTTTGGGCAAATATTCGTCAACGTAAATGTATACCGTTGCGAAGAAAAATGCGTAGCAAACTCCATGTAAGAGATTTACTGCAATCACGGGAACTTGATAAGGGAAAAATGCGAAAACGGCAAAGCGAACACCGTGCCCCAATATCCCCACAATTAAAGTTGTTTTCCATCCGAGCTTTTTCAAGCAATATCCCAGAATAGCCATCGTCAAAATTTCTGCGATCTGGCCGATGCTCATCACGGGCATGACCCAATTCTGCTCGATTCCAATCGATTCAAGGAACCTGCCGGTCCAGTTGAAATACCACTGGTGAACAGTCGCGTCGATCATGGTTATCAGCCATAAGACCAAAATTGCGGGCTTGGCCAGAGTTTTAAGTGCTTTCAACCACGCCAGTTCAGCGCCCGCCTGTTTGTTCGGCGGTGTGTGCGGCAGGGTAAGGCTAAAGCCCGCTAACACCAACGATGCAATCCCCGCAACGATATACGTAATCTCCGGACCAACAGTATTGCTGAGCAAAAAAGCAAAAGGCCAACTGGCTGCGATCCAACCGATGGTACCTCCCATTCGCACCAAGCCAAATTCTTTCTTCGCATCTTTCATCGCGGCAAATGCGATCGAGTTGGTGATCGAAATCGTTGGTACATATAGCAGGCAGTGGACCCACATCAAAATGGTAAACGCCCAAAAGTTGGTCACAAATCCACAACCAAGAATCGCAATTCCACCGATCAAGTGGCTAACCGCCAGGAACTTTTCGGCTGCAAAATTTCTGTCCGCAAATTGATTGCTGAAGAACATTGCCAAAATTGCAGACACAGGAAACGCATTGAGAATGATCGATTGCTGCCAAGCATTAAATCCAAGTGACGGCAGATAGCCAAAAATCAGAGGCAGCCAAGCTCCCCAAATAAAGAACTCCAGGAACATCATGATCCAGAGCTTTATCATTCCTGTTTTTGGGGCAGAACCGCTGGCGGGCGTCGACATGGAATCCTCTTTGGTCAGCAACTATTCAAATCAAGTATTAAGTATCTCGACTCAACATCATAGCTGCCCAACATGGTCGTTGAAACTACGGAGGTTCAGTTTTATCGCCCGTTTGTTGGAGCCTCTTTTATCTGAGGAAGACGCGTTTGAATCGTCGTACTCGTTCGATTCTCGCTTAGCGCGAAGTAGCATTCCAGGCAGAACAGAGAAGCATGGAGCAAGCTGCTAAGAAGATTA
>CAZDBA010000079.1:9304-19872 GCA_964503615.1 uncultured Pirellulaceae bacterium | reverse complement strand
GAAGTAGCATTCCAGGCAGAACAGAGAAGCATGGAGCAAGCTGCTAAGAAGATTAAAGCGTTAGGCAGCTTTACTTCGACGGTTGATTACTTTTGCGTAGACTGATTCAACTTGCGGGACTAGAACATCTGGGGCAAAACGCTCGGCAACATGCTCTTTTCCACGAAAACTCAACCGGCGTTGCAAGTTGGTATCTTTTGAGACTTTGATAATCGCCCTCGCAATCGCTTCTGGATCACGCATGGGAACCACCAATCCAGTCATCGCTTCATCAACCACTTCTGTCAAACCGCCCGTTTCTGACACGATGACTGGCGTACCGATCGCTTGAGACTCGATTGCGACCAACCCCAACGGCTCCTCCAATGATGGGACGATACTAACGTCCATCGCGGTTAAAAAGTCTTCTACATTGTCGCGGATCCCGATCAGTTGAGTCGTATGCTCCAGCCCATTCTCACTTAGGTATCGGCGGATTTGTTTGACGTACGGATTGTGGTCGGAAAACCTGCCCACCATCACAATTCGTAAATTGGGTATCGCACGAATGAGAGCAGGCAACGCTTTGACCAAGTATTCCTGGCCCTTTCGCTTGGTGACTTCACCTACCACACCGACAAGAAACTCTCCGTTGTCCCATTTGAGCTGACGTCGCACTCGCCTGCTGTCCCTCTGCGACACCCTTTGAAATTTTTCCGTATCGATAAAGCAATGTACGGTTTGAATTTTTCGCTGTGGCACTCCATTGCGCGTGACGTGAAAATTGCAAGTTGATTCCGAATTCGCAATCACAAATTCGCTAAAGCGCCAATGAAGTTGAACTGATCGGCTGTGGGCAGATTTCACGACAGGTATTCGGGGCGCCAGCAGCTTCAAAAGAGTCCCAAAGGAATGGGCCCTCGTCATGTGAGTATGTACCAAATCGATTTTCTGACGGCGCACCAGTTTCGCGATCTTGCGCAGTTCTCCAATCGGAAAACGAGCTAGCGACGAATCGACAAATTGGACATCAAGTTGCTGTTTCTTGATCCACGAGTTGGGGCGGCAAACGATCGTTACCTTGTGGCCACGCAGAACTAGTTGCTGCGTCAAAAGTTTGCAGTAGTTGAGCGCACCATTGATTTGTTGACCCGAAATGATTTGTAAGATGTTTATCTCACGCTCCTGTTAACCGCCGAGGTTCTTGGCTTTTGGCGCGGTAATAAAGCAAATTCGAAGGTTTGCGCCAATCCAAGAATTTCCTTGTCCCACCGTATCCTTAGTCAATTAACGATTGAAAATTGCCGTTGCATGGCTATCCCTTAAAGGGGAGCAGGCAATTTGCGAATCTACTGATGCGGGTATATCCAATCTTTTGCGGGCTATCCGACATGCGCTCGCCCGCAAGCAGGTTGCATGCGTTTGAAAGTGACATTTAGCAGCCATTCGTTTTCTGATACCTCTCTCTTCCTACATTTTTGGGAATATCTGGATTTCGACTTAAATTTGCTCAAGTCAAAGCCTGGATAACCCGAAGCCCATGTTCGATTTGAGTTTTGCGATGAAACAAATCATTACCACACTGGCCCTCACAAGCTTGGTACTAAGTGGATGCGGCTCACCCAAAGAAGTTGCACAGGACTCCGGCAGTATCGCAACTTCAGAGGCGACTGATGTTGGGCAAACTCAATTGAAACTTAAAATCGAAAAAGACATCGTACCTTTAACCAAGGCGGACGAAGAATTTTCGAGGCGAATCCAGGTGCTTTCCAGCGAAGCAAATAAGTTGCAATACAACTTCGATTTTTCCTCAGCCAGCAAAAAATGGCGTGAAGCGGAAACGCTTTTGCAAAATCAGTTTGGTGCAGATTCTTGGCAAACTCAAAATGCCAAAGTCGCAGCGGAAACGGCAACTGTACAGGCTGAGTTTTCGGCTGAACAAATAGAGCTATTGAAAGAGGTCTTCAGCAAACAAGCACAAGTCAGCCAGGCATTGCGAGACTCAAATATTGACGAAGCGTTACGTTTGAGTCACGAGTCGACTCAGATGACTGAAACGCTATTCGGAGCCGAATCGTTCATGATGGGCAAGCAACTCATGCAACTGGCTCGAATGAATCAACATGCAGGTAACGTCGACGCAGCAGCAACTCATTTTTTGAAAGCGGTCAATACCCTCAAAACGATTCTAGGCGAAGTCCATCCCGACCTTGAAATGGGATACGCCTACTTGGGAGAAATCTACTTGGCCAAAGCGGACCGATCTCGGGCGATCTCGCACCTAACGACATCGACAGCGATCGCTCGTGAGTTGTGGGGCGAGGGTTCACTTCGCTACTCAGCTCGTGCAAACGATCTGGGGGTCGCCTACTATCGAAACAAAGAATACAACTCGGCTGTCAAAGTCTTACGAGCCGCCGAAGCGATTCGGCGGGAACGGCTGACTGCAAATCATCCGCAAGTCGCGCACAGTCTGACCAATCTGGGTGTCGTCTATATGGAACTGGAACAAAACGACTTGGCGAACCAGTGTCTGACCCATGCACACAGTGTTTTCGATCAGCACTATCACAGCGGCCATCGTTTGACATCCGATTGCAAGTCCAAGCTGGCTACTGTTCGGCTGGCCTTAGGGGATGCGGCTTCGGCAGAAAAGCTTCTTTCAGAATTGATCGCAAACCTCCAAGACAGTTCATCACCACAGGTAACCGCTTCATTGCAATACCGACTAGGGAATGCACTTACACAACAAGGTAAGTTTCGCCGCGCGGAACCACTTTTAAAATCAGCGATGCGAATCCAAACGGCGACGTTCGGCAAAACAGACGAAAGTACGATCAAGACCATGAGGTCGTTGTCACGTCTGCTAAACAACAGCAACCGTTCTAACGAAGCAAACGAAATTGAGGCACAAATTCAACGGGTTGCTCAATCGATCAATGAAGAGAACACGGTCCACTAGTGAATACGGCGGAATTCACTAAATACGAAAAGGCTGGTTCAATTCGAACCAGCCTTTTTGGTTTTCTTGTTGTTCGTCCGCTGAATCTAGCTCGTCCTCTTAGAAACCAGCTGCGTCAAACACATCTTCGACATTTCCAAATTCTACCTCGCCAGTGACACCAAACACACCTGGTTGATTCGGTGCCAAGATGCCTCCTTGAATCAAACCTGGACCATTGGTCGTTCCATCCAAAGCAATTGTCAACTGGCCAGCACCACCCATGTTGGTGAACATGAACGGATTCGGTGCCAGCATTAGTTCGTCGTCAAACAGGTTTGTAGAAAGGGAGAGGGATGTCGTCGCTCCAGCACCATTGACGATGTTTCCATCCATTCCATTCGCATCAATAATAGGACCATTGAAGATGTCACCAAACACGTCATTGCCTCGGAGGTCGTTGCGAGTCAAAATGCCAATTACTGTTGAGTTGTCCATCGCTAGTTGATTTATCCCAAATTCAAAACTAGTTGTAACGACATTGTCCTCTGCTCGGTAGGCAATTGTTGAAGTATCTGTGGCGGTGACATTGATACCGCTAAGCAATGGCAGAATCGCGTCACCTGTACCCATTCCATTCAGACCATTTCCAAATCCGTTAAGTGCAAGATTGTTCTGAATAAGCTCAGCAAAAATCTGACTTGAGTCAGCCGCATTCAAGTTGATCCCCCCAAGGTCAAATTGGTTAACAGTGTTTCCAACCAACCTCGCGCGAGTCAAGTTGTTGGCCCCAGAAGCCTGTACGTTAATTCCCACTCCAGCCCCCAACACTTGCCCGATTCGAACGCCAGCTCCAATTGTGGGTACAAAGAAACCAAATGACGATGTAAACATGGAGTCTTCGACTACCAAGTCAGACAGAGTATTGGCCCCTGTAACCAAATTTAATCCCCCGCCTCGGTTGTTGTCCGCGTTGATGCGAGCAAATTCAAACCGGTTAGGTTCAGAAGAGTTTCCATTGTTGTTTGCGACAATGTTGATCGCATCCATGGTATTGGTGTTGAAAGTAAGATCTTCTGCAGCCAATTGGATCAACGCGTCTTGGTCCGAATTAACTTGAAGACCTACCGCACCGTTTCTGTTCAAAGCAACGTTGTCGAGATTTGCAGTGATTTCGCTGACATCGCCAGTCGTGCTTGTTGCAAGCAGGCTGAGTCCGTTGCCACCGTTGTCATTGACATTCAGAGTTCCGCCGTTAAAGCCATCTTCATTGAGAATGTTTGCATTGATCTCCGCACCTGATGCGGCCGTCACTTGGATTCCGTCAAACTGACTATTGCCAACTGAGAAGTTGTTAACGAAATCAAGATTCAATTCGGTGTCGGCTCCGCTGGCGTCCACTTGAAGTCCAACCAGGTTATTGCTTGAATTGACCTGAGTTATGTTGAGGTTTTGGAGTCCGTCTTCGAGTTCAACATCGATACCAATTCCCAATCCATTATTGGAAAAGTTCGCCACGCCATTACCACGTGAGATCGAAACTGACTGATCTTCGGCTGTATTCCAATTAACAAGACGCAATCCACCTGCCGCGTTCATCGTTGAGTTCACGTTTTCAAACGCCAAGTTTCCAGAACCTTCTTCAATATTGATTCCTATGCCACCGTTGTTCATTGATGTCTGGTTGACAATGGAAACATCTACCCCTTCTCCACTACCGTTTCGGAAATCCTCAAGTCTCAGACCGTCACGCCCATTGTCGCTGGTCGTATTGTTGGTAATTGAAATTGCTGCTCCGTCGTAGTTGTCAAAGCGTAAGCCATCAATTCCGTTGTCACTAAAAACCGTGTTTTCGAACTCAAAGACACTGTTTGAATCAGTTGCAGCATCAACGAGAAAACCATTAAGCTCATTGTTTGTCAGGTCAACATTGGCAACACGCACATTTCCTCCAACTCGAGAGAGCCGAGTACCATGCAAACCAGCACCAGTAACTGACACGTTTTCGATAATTGGGTTGAAGACATTCTGGCCGAAGATTCCGTTGTTCGCTCCTTCAGCGTCAATAGTAAAGCTACGAACGGTGTTGTTGTTTGCAAGAGTTACAACATTCCCGCCACCCACATTGGTAAGCACTGGTCGCAAAGCAGCATTGTCGACACCAAATTGAAAATTCTGTCCGTTCTGGACAGCAAGCAGATGCGAGGATCCATCACCTAACAAAAGTTGTCCGTTCTGCAGTCGGATACCTCTATCCAGCAAATTCGAGGTGCCATCGCCTGTGTGGACAAAGATGATATCGTTTGGGGAAGAGTTGGCTTCGGCATCCAGCAACTGGTTAAACGGCCTCTCTCTGGTTCCGTCTTCGATCGAAGCATCGGCGGTGTTATCAACGTGAACAACCTGAAACTCTTCACCCGTCGCGGGGTTAATCGCAAATACGGCATCTTCACTGAATCGAACAACATGATCATTACGAACAGTTGCTTCAAGATCTCGACCCAGGGTCGAAAATTCTGTGCCACGAGCGTTGGCACCAAAGGCCCATCCCACACTGACGACACCCGTTGTCTCAAAACGATCGTCGTAGTTGATTTCTGCGTTGATCAACGTACTGTTAAACAGTTGCATTCCTAAACTAACCCGACCACCACCTACATAGCTGATCAGATCGCTTCCATAACCGTATGCACCTACTGACACGGTGCCGTTTACACCGGCCAAAGAATTAGGGCGAAACTTCAACAGGGCATCAAAACCACCTAAACCACTGTCTGTACCTGGAGAGAGCAGGATTGAGTTGCCAAGAAAAAATTCATCAATTGTTCCGATTTGAATGTGGTCCTGTGTCTCAAACGGGAAGTAGCCATTGGCGATAAAATCCCATGATCGAGTCTTAAGTGCACCACTCACGCCAAATTGCGTATACGTATGAGCAAAACTACCTTGCTGGTCATCGTCGTAGTCGATCCACGCGCTAAGGCTTACATCAGCATTTGCAGCATCGATTGAGAACACGCGCTCGATGCCAAAGTTGCCGAAGAATCCACCGTCATCGTACGAGTAGTGAAAACGAGCTTCACCAAGCCAACGACCGTCTAAACCATCATTGAACAAACGGGTCTTGGTACCGAGCGTTAAGTAGGAACCTTCGTAACCAAGAGCTCGGTCGGCGAAATTGGAACTGAACCAAACACGTCCCGGAAACGCGGTACGGAGGTCGCCGCCAGTTGCTTGAAAAGCTCCAGGTTCGTATACGCCACCGCCACCACCGTAGGCAGGTCCTTGAATACCACCAGCTGGTATCGCGAATTGCTGCGAATTTGCCGCTTGCGAAAAAGCGAACAAAGCAACCATTATCCAGACAAGACGTAAACTAGTTTTCATCGAATTCCCCCGCGGCCTAGTTGGCCGACCCCTTGAAAATTTAGACGCAGCACAAGCGCATTTGCCGCCCGTAAAGGTCTACCATGTGTTAGAATCCATCGACATGGAATCATCGACACCATTAGATTTTCCGGAATGATTCGCGTAATTCGTAAACTTTGACAATGAACGCAAAGTCCCTTGGCGCAAAGAAAAAGCGAGCCAAAACTCGACTCGCTTGAAAAATCAGGGTAAACGATGCCCAACACTCACTTCGCCCAATGAATTCAAGCGAAATCCGTTGAAGCGCGATTACTGCTCGAACTTGAGTAGCGCATACTTCTTCTTACCGCTTCGCAAAACGATCACCGTTTCGCTAGCAAGATCATCTCGTGTCAGCTTTCGCTGGGTGGCTTTTGCATCGCCAGAGGCATCGACGCATTTTTCATTATTGATATAAGCTCCGCCCTGCTCGATCGTCCGACGGGCAGCTCCTTTGCTTTCTGCCAATTTTGCTTGCACCATCGCATCGATCAACGGGAGCCCTGCATCCAAATCTGAGATACTCAAAGAACAATTGGGAACGTCTGAAAAGATCCCACCCAAATCGTCATCACTCAGGTCCTTAATCTCTCCCCCAAACAGAATCTCTTTGGCTTGCACCGCTTTGGCCAAACCCTCCTCGCCATGAATCAGACGAGTCAGCTCCTCCGCCAATCGAGTTTGGCTTTCAGATCGCCCAGGATCGGACTCACGCGACTGGTCCAACGCCTCGATTTCTTCACGCCCCAGCTCGGTCAAAAACCGCAAGCATTTACCGACGTCTGCATCATCGCAGTTTCGCCAATACTGGTAAAACTGGTAAGGCGAAGTCTTTTCAGCCGACAACCAAACGGCGCCAGTCGCGGTCTTGCCCATTTTCTCGCCGTCCGCCTTGGTCAACAAGGGACAAGTCATTCCGAACAACTGGGAACCATGCATACGACGGCCCAAGTCGATACCTGCCGTAACATTTCCCCACTGGTCGCTACCTCCAATTTGCAACTCACATCCGTACTCCTGATTGAGATGCACGAAATCGTACGCTTGCAGCAACATGTAACTGAATTCGGTGTAACTCAATCCTGCTCCATCCAGGCGATTCTTGACCGACTCCTTACTCAGCATCACATTAACCGGCGCGTTCTTGCCAATATCGCGCAGGAATTCGATGTAGCTGAACTTATTCATCCAATCAAAGTTATTAACTAGAATCGCCGAAGCGTCTCCTTCGAAATCCAACAACGATTTCATTTGAGCTTCGATTCCCGCCAGGTTAGCCGCTAACTGCTCCGGTGAAAGTAAATTCCGTTCTTTACTTTTGCCACTGGGATCGCCGATCATACCGGTCGCACCGCCCGCGATTGCAATGGGCCGATGTCCCGCTTTTTGAAATCGCCGCAGCATCATGAGCGGCAAAAGGCTACCAACATGCAAACTGTCGGCGGTCGGATCGAAGCCGGCATAAACGGTTCGTGCCCCTTCGGAAAGCCACTTACCAAGATTCTCATCGTCGGTGGTTTGGTAAACCAAGCCACGCCACTTCAGTTCCGAAAAGATATCGCTCACAGATTGTCCCTGTACTTGTGTAAAAGATTTCACCCAAAAGCTTAAGGATCCAACGCAAATCCGCAATTGGGCATTAACCGAAACTTACCGAACTTCATTCGCAATCCACCGTTGCATTGCTCAAATCTCCTCAGATCCGGGCTGTAAAAACGCAATCCAGCAAACCCCACAAAGTCCGTACGAAAGTTGTTGGGGAATCCGTTATTCGCGCCATGTTCTACGGTTATCCGTGAACTATACTATCGCGTGGCAGTCCACCCCGGTGCCAACTCCAAATTGACCCAATCACCTTGAACTCAAACCGAATCAGGCTCTTATGAGAAATTTGACTTTGCTTCTTGCTATTCTTGTCGTGGGTTTTTCCACGATCGTTTCAGCACAAACTATGACAACTGAGGCGACCCAAAAGTTCTCTCAAGAAGACAAATTTCGCCAACTGGAAGAGATTCTACCAACGCCAAACGATTATCGGTTGGGCAGTGGCGCACCGGGCTCAGGTTACTGGCAGCAAAAAGTTGACTATCAAATCGACGTCACGCTTGATGACGAGACGCAGCACCTGACCGGCAAAGAGACGATCACTTACACCAACAACAGTCCAGACACGCTTACCTACATTTGGTTGCAACTGGATGGAAATATCTTTACACCGGACTCTGACAGCAACCTTGCAGCCACCTCTCAAGAGATGGAAGAGCTTTCGTTTAGCGGATTGAAAACAATACTGGCGAACGAAGTGTTTGACGGCGGATTCAAGATCACCCGAGTTCAGGAAAACAAATCCAAAGCTGACTTAAAACACACCATCGTCAAAACGATGATGCGAGTCGACTTGCCCGAACCCCTGCGGCACGGACAATCGTTCGTCTTTGATGTGGACTGGGACTACAACATCAACGATTCGAGTGTGATTCGAGGCCGTACTGGATACGAGTATTTCGAAAACGACGGAAACTACATCTATGAGATCGCGCAATGGTTCCCGCGAATGTGTGCCTACACCGACGTAAACGGATGGCAACACAAACAATTCCTCGGTCGCGGCGAATTCGCGCTTGAGATGGGTGACTATGTGGTTCGTATCAACGTGCCGGCTGATCACATCGTTGCCTCAACCGGTGAATTATTGAACCCGGGCGAAGTCCTCACCGAGGAGCAAAAGCAACGATTGGAAGACGCTCGCAGCGCAAAAGAACCGATCTTCATCGTGACTCCAGACGAAGCCAAAGAGAACGAAGGCGAATCGTCCAGCGACACCAAAACGTGGATCTACAAAGCGGACCAGGTGCGAGACTTTGCATTTGCCAGTTCACGAAAGTTCATTTGGGACGCTCAACTCCATAGCGTCGAGGGCAACCAGGTAATGGCGATGAGCTACTACCCTAAAGAAGGTGAGCCACTTTGGAGTCGCTACTCGACTCACGCCATTATTCACACTCTAAACGTCTATTCACGTTACACGTTCAAGTATCCTTACCCGGTCGCGATCAGCGTCAACGGGCCGGTCTATGGAATGGAATATCCCATGATCTGCTTTAACGGCCCGCGCCCCGAAGAAGACGGGACTTATTCAGCGAGAACGAAATACGGATTAATTTCGGTCATCATCCACGAAGTTGGCCATAACTACTTTCCCATGATCGTTAACTCAGACGAAAGACAGTGGACATGGATGGACGAAGGCCTGAACACGTTCCTTCAATTTCTTACCGAACAGGAATGGGAAGAGAATTACCCATCGCGACGAGGTGAACCGGCCGACATTGTGGGCTATATGAGAAGCACAAACCAGGTGCCGATCATGACCAACAGCGAGTCGATTTTGCAGTTCGGCCCGAACGCTTATTCGAAACCGGCAACGGCACTCAATATCCTTCGCGAGACGATCCTTGGTCGTGAATTATTCGATTTTGCATTCAAGGAATACGCAAGACGCTGGGAGTTCAAGCGTCCGATGCCAGCCGATTTCTTCCGGACTATGGAAGATGCTTCGGGAGTTGACCTCGATTGGTTTTGGCGCGGTTGGTTTTACTCAACAGACCATGTCGACATTTCGATCGAAGCCGTTCGGCGAATGAACGTTAACACGTTTGACCCGGAAATCGAAAAAGAAATCCTGCGCGAAAAACGCGATGCGGAACCTGAAACGCTTTCCGAAGCTCGTAATGCGGAACTCGAAAAGCGAACCGCGGAATTCCCGGACCTGAAAGACTTTTACAACGACTACGATGCACTTGATGTAACACGCCAGGAAATAGCGGCATATCTTTACTTTGTCCGACGTTTGACCGATGAACAAAAGGAACTGCTTGCCGAAGAGCGGAATTTTTACCTTGTCGATTTTGAAAACATAGGCGGCTTGGTGATGCCGGTTATTGTCGAGCTAACTTACGAAGACGGTTCCAGTGAGATTCGAAAGTTTCCCGCAGAGATTTGGTCGAAAAACAACGTTGCTATTTCAAAACTGATTGTGACTGAGAAAGTTGTCACGTCGATCAAGCTTGACCCTCGATTGGAAACGGCTGACACCGACACTTGGAACAACGATTTTCCTCGCCAGATCAAGAAATCCCGTTTTCAACTGTTCGAAAGTTCTCGTTTAGGCTCAAACCCGATGCGTCGAGCAGGGCTTGCGAAAACATCGGACGAGCAAGAAGAGGAAAACGAAAAGGAA
>CAZDBA010000079.1:0-9204 GCA_964503615.1 uncultured Pirellulaceae bacterium | reverse complement strand
AGGAAAACGAAAAGGAATCGGAGGCCGAGAAATCGGAAACCGAACCAAAGAAAGAGGGCAAAAAGAAAGGTCGAAACAAAAAGAAAAACAACGCTCAAACCGAGTCAGAAATGGGTGAGCAAGAGGAAGAGCCCAAAGCCGAAACTCCTGAGGCCGAAACTCCAAAGCCCGACAAAAAGGAGAAGAGGAAAAGAAAGCGAAAAGGGGCTAAAAAAAGAGCCAAAGCAGAAAAGGAAAGCGAGCCGTCAGCTCTTGAAGTTCCCGAAATCGTAGAGGAGTCGAACGATGAATAGATTCATTGCACTACTTGCGATATTGTTTGTCACATGCATCGTTGGTGTTGGTCAATCTGCCAACCCGTACCACCCTTATCACGTCAGCCTCGCGGAGATTGAGTTCAATCAAGAAACGGGCAACTACGAAGTCTCACTTTGCGTGTGGCCCGCCGACTTGGAGCGAGCTCTTGGACGAATGAGCGAAGAGCCTGTGGACTTGGACACCGCAGAAAATCTGGATGAGCTGATTACCAAGTACCTTGAACAGAAATTCCAATTTCGCTCAGCTGACGATTCAGTCGCACCGATTCGATTTGTCGGCAAGGAACTGGACCTTAAACAGGGTTGGCTCTATTTCGAAATGCAAACGACGTCAGATCAGGTCAACATCCAGACCGACCAGCAAGTTGCTGCACCGACCACTTGGACGTTAGACAATCAGATCTTTTTTGAGCTCAACGATGACCAAGCCAATCATTGCAATCTAAAAGTAGCCGCGGAAATCAAATCTGCGGCATGCACGCTTTCCTCTCCTGCTTTCAAATTGAACTAGCCGCGTCCAAATGGAAACCCGACGCGTTAGCGAGGACGAAGGCAAGCTGCTGCTCGGTTACACGTTGCCGCCTCTCTGTGAAAGAAGCGTTATCACAACCGCAATACTTTTTCGGAACCGGAACAAAAGGCGGCTATAACAGTTTGGGGACAATGCTAAACCTGCGCGTTCTCTACGATCTGATTTCTATTGTCGGCTGTTGACCTCTTTCGTATCATCCGTGCAGCGGACCTTTCTGCTTGGTAAGGAAGGACATTTCCCGATCACGGAAGTTCGATGAATTTTGCCAGCGCAACCTACTTGGTCTTTCTTGTATTGACTTACGTCGCGTACTGGCGACTGGGAACGCGCGAACGGCAGAACGCTCTCCTGGCGTTTTGCAGCTATCTATTTTACGGCTGGTGGGACCCTCGTTTTTGTCTGCTGATGATGGCCTCCACTTTCGTGGACTATTACTGTGCTGGCGGCATTGCCAAATCAAAGAGCGCGGGTGTTCGAAAGTCCTTGGTTGTTTTTAGCCTCGTTGCCAACCTGGGCCTGTTGGCGTTTTTTAAATACTTCAACTTCTTTCAAGATTCGTTGATCGCCGCAGTTGGAACGTTCGGGATCCAATTGGAGCCTTTTACGCTCAGCATCATTTTGCCGGTGGGCATCAGCTTTTACACCTTCCAAACACTCAGTTACACGATTGATGTCTACCGAGGCAAATTGGAGCCCGCACGTAACTTCATTGACTATGTGGTCTACGTTTCCTTCTTCCCTCAATTAGTTGCGGGGCCGATCGAACGAGGTTCGAGGATGATGCCTCAACTGCGTGAGCCGCGTGTCTTTGAAAAAGACAACGTTGTCATGGGCTTGCAGCAAATCGTTTGGGGCTTATTCAAAAAGACGGTCATCGCCTCCAATGTCGCACCGATTGTTGACAAGCTGTTCGAAGATCTTTCGATACGGTCAGGGCCGGAAATCTGGTTAGGCGCCTTTTGTTTTGCCATTCAAATCTATTGCGACTTTAGTGGATATTCCGACATCGCGATTGGCAGTGCCCGCCTGTTGGGGATTCGCCTGATGCGCAATTTCGCTTTTCCCTACTTCTCCCAATCGCTGCGTGAATTTTGGCGGCGTTGGCATATCTCTTTGTCGACATGGTTCCGGGATTATGTCTTTATTCCGCTCGGAGGAAGCAGAGTCTCAACGTGGCGCTGCCACATGAACTTATTTATAGTGTTCATTATCAGTGGACTGTGGCACGGAGCTTCCTGGAACTATGTGATTTGGGGAGCAATACACGGCGGATTGCTAATCGTAGAAAGCCTGTTCCTGAAATCACCCCAACTCAAGTCGACTGACTCTCCGGCAGGCGAGAGATTGATTCCTAAACTACAAGCCGTACTACGTATGGCTGCGGTGTTTTTTGTGGTGATTATCGCGTGGGTGTTCTTTCGAATCGTTGCCTTTGACGACGCGTGTCTGGCGATCAGCAAAATGTTTACCGATTGGCGGATGCCCGAATTCGAAAACATGAACTACTCACTCACGATGTTTCGCGGCGTTAAAATCCCGCTGATATTTTTTGGAATTGAGTGGATCAGCCGCAAACACGAAGTTCCTTTTTTCGCTTTAAACACCGATTCGCCGATTGCTCGGGGTTTAGGGTACATAGCCTGTACGTTTGTTTTCTGGTTGGTCTTTTTCTTCAAGCCAACCAATGTGGGCGAGTTCATTTACTTTCAGTTTTAAACATGACGAATTCCAAACAACGCCCCGTTTTGTTTTTCCTTTGCCTGCTTGCGCCCCAAGTATTGATTGCGGCAATTATCTTTTGGGGTGGAAGCAACCCGCACGACTATCTTCTGGCGATGCGCGACAAGCATAAGAAGGCAAAATCAATTACCGAACGAAAGATCATTCTAATCGGTGGCTCCAGTGTCGGTTTTGGTTCCAACTCAGAGATCTTTGCTGAAGAGTGTGGCATGCCCTGTGTTAACCTTGGTATCAATGCAGGACAGGGACTGGACTTTCGTTTCAACGAAGGGGGGCATTGCACCCAGGTAGGCGACGTTATCGTTTTAACACTTGAGTACTATGAACTGGGTGAGAAACCTGTCGCGGGCGTGCTCGCTGCAACCATAGCCAACTGCCCAGAGTGTGCCCAATTTATGTCTTGGCGAGAATGGCGCTCCTTTTTGGATGAGGGCATTTTTGAGTTGATGGCCGTTCGCACTCGGACCTCGGTAATGTGTCTGTCAGGCAAAGATGTCACGGACGAAATCTATGACATCCGAAACTTTGATGAGAACGGGGACTTCGTAGCACACCATGGAAAGGATGCGGAATCCACCAAGTGGGGCGTGGAGGTTCCCGAAGACGCAACCGAGTCGATGCTTGCCTTGGCAAAGTTCTTAAAAGCTGCCAACGAAGTCGGTGTCACTGTGTTTTACCGCCTGCCTTGTATTCCGGAAGAATCCGTAGAAGACAAAATGACGGAGCTTCGCGAAATCGAGACCAGGCTCAAGCGAGTTTTTGGCAACCGGCTTCTCAACGAGCTGGACGAAACCCTGATGGAAAAAGATGTCTTCTTCGACACCGCTTACCATCTGAAAGAACCGGAAAAAAACAGACAAAGCAAGATCATAGCCAGCCGGTTATCTGAGAGACTGAGTGCAATGGCCGATCCCGCAAAACAGTAGTTCCCGAAAATTACCGCTAGACAACCGTTTCGCCGTTTCAGTGAATCGAAAATTCTCCAATAATATGAGTGGAGAATAACATGACCAAACTGCCAAACGACTTGCCTGAAGACCATTCGAAGAAACGAACGATTCGGGAGAAATTACATGAGATCATTTTTGGTGCTCACACTCCCACCGGCTTGCTATTTGACGTCCTGCTTCTAGTCGCAATCATTCTTAGTGTCGCGGCGACTAGTTTGGAAACGGTAGACGGCTTCCAGGAAAAATGGTCAGAAGAGCTGTTTTTCGCCCGTTGGTTTTTCACGATTCTGTTCACAGTCGAGTACTTCCTGCGAATCATTTGCGTCAAACGGCCGTTGAAATACATCTTTAGCTTCTGGGGCATTATCGACTTAGCCGCGATTCTGCCTGACTATCTACTTTTGCTAATCGGTGTTGGAGGATTCAAAACCTCAGTGAAGGCGCATTCGTTCTCGGTTGTTCGATCTCTGCGACTGCTGAGAATCTTTAGAATCTTGAACCTTGCATGGTTTCAAGGTGAGGCCGAAGAACTCGGCAGCGCGATTTGGAACGCCCGAGGGAAAATCGTTGTGTTCCTGATGGTGGTAATGATCATTGTGACCGTTGCCGGATCGGTAATGTACGAAGTCGAATCTCAATTCGCATTCGATGAAAACGGAGAGTCAACGTGTCAGTTCACATCGATTCCCAACGGAATTTATTGGGCGATCGTTACCATGACCACCGTTGGGTTTGGTGACATCGTTCCCGTTACGACGGGTGGCAAGTTTATTTCAGCCTCGTTGATTCTGCTGGGTTACAGTCTGATTATTGTTCCCACCGGTTTCGTTTCTGCAGAAGTTCTGGAGTCGCGAAAATCTCGCCGCAAAATGTCGACCATTAGCTGCCCCTCCTGTCTCACTGAAGACCACGACACCGACGCTGTGTATTGTAAATTCTGCGGGCAAAAGCTTTAGCGAGAGGGAGTTTAGGCTCTACTCTTTGATTCCCGACGTTGAGATCCCTTGGATAAACGTTTTTTGGGCAAGGAAAAACAGCACGACCATCGGCAACGTGAACAGCACGGCAGCGGCCAACAACAAATGGGTTTGGTCTCCATAGGAACTTACGAATCGTTCCAGTCCATAGGCCAGCGGGAACCGTTCGGGATCGTTCAGGTAGAGCAGAGGGCCCCCAAAGTCGTTCCAGGTTTCAACGAATTGAAACAATGCCACAGTTGCGATCGCAGGTTTGGAAAGCGGTAACATAATCCGCCAAAAAAGTCCCCAATGCGACAGGCCATCCAACCGCCCCGCCTCCAGTAATTGCTCAGGGACCGAAATGAAAAACTGTCTGAGCAGAAAAACAAAAAATGCGTTACCCAAAAACGCTGGCAAAATGATCGCCCACAGTGAATTGTAAAGTCCCAGTTTGCTGATCAAAACAAACCTTGGAATCATGGTAACTTGCCATGGCAACAACATCGTCATCATCACCGTAACAAAAATCCACTTTGATCCACGCCACTGAACTCGGCACAATCCATAGGCAACCAAGGCACAAGAAAGGGTTGAACCAACTACGCAACCGATGCAAAGCGTAATCGTGTTGGAGAGATAGGTCGCGAACGGCATACTGGTCAATGCATCCTGATAGTTCTGGCCGTTCCAACTCTCGGGCCAAATCCCGAACGGATTGCGAGCCAACTCTTCCGCCGATTTAAAACTGGAAAGCAACATCAACAGCAGCGGTAACGCAAAAATGGCGACCAGCGGAACAACAACGGCATGCCACCAAGCTGAATCTCGATCGCTCGATCCGAAACCACTCATCGCGTGCCTCCCTGTTGGCGAGAGCTTGATTGGTCGATCGTTTTCTGGACCTCTCTTTGAACTTCTAAAAGAACTTCCTGGGCACTCACGTCCGGTTCGTTCATAATTCGATAACTCGCAGATTCAACCGATCGCTTCAACTTGGGCCCCGCGGGAACCATCGGAATCGGCAACTGGTTCGGGCTTGCCGCCAGTTCAACAAACTTCGCGAACAGTTCGTCCTGCTCCAAAAATTTCTGAAAATCAAGATTGCTAACCACAGTATCGCCTACGGGAATCCAGCCCCCAGCCTCGCAAGTTTTAGCCGCCTGATCCGGTTGTGAATAACCGATCCAGAATTTGATGAACTCCCAAGCCCCCTCGCTGTTGTTCGCACCGGTAGGGATCATAAAAACGTTTCCATTAACCCATCCGCCGCCGGCACGACCACCATTCGGTGTGGGAAGTGGAGCTACGCCAAACTCGATCTGTTGGTCACCGTCTTTCCTTCGATTCGCATTGAATAAACGGATATCTCGCGTTCGCCACTGTCCGTCCATCAACATCACGTAGCGACCAACATTCGAATCCGGTTCAATGGGCAAAAGCGGAAACGTCTTGCCGGGTAGTGATTGGTCACCCGTGCGAAACGCTGCGATGTTCTCCGCGCCGTAGCGGCGGGAATAGCTGGCCATCCACTCGCTTGCCGCTACAACTTCCGGATTAGTTAGGTCAATATTCCCCTCTGAATCAACGAACTCGCCACCAAACACATAGCCCCATGCCCACAACCGTCTGGAATCGGGCAGGTAACCGTAAAAGTCTCGATCGGCATCTCGGCCATCCGCAGCGATTTGGCGGGAAACCAAATCTAACTCATCAATCGTCGTGGGAACCTCACAGCCGAACCGATCAAGCGCCGTTTGATTGAAATAAAGTGCCCGAACATCCAAGCCGTTGCACACCCCAAACAATTGCTGATCGACGGTCGACAACTTTCGCGCCGCGGGGAATAGAAACTGCGAAACGGATTTGACTTCCTCTTCCGACGCCACGTTCGACATCGGCTGGATTACGCCACTATTAGCCCAGTTGGCCATTACCGGATCATCTTGATTGATCAAGTCGGGTGGATCACCACCGGTCGTGGAAAGGAACAATTTCGCTTGCAAATTGTTTCCAGGCATTGCGACAGGACGCACATAGAAACGATCCTGAAACTCATTGAACCGGCGGGCGACATCCTCGACAACCGCGCGATCGTCGCCACCCCAAAAATGCCAAAACACGACCTCGGTCCGGCCTTTAGGTACCGGCTCACGCTCGACGCCCCAAAAACTCTGCAACAGAAATGGGCTGGCCAGCAACAGTACGATCAGGATCGCCCAAACGATTTCTTTGATCTTCATTTATGCAGCCACCCGATAATGGACCCAGTATTTCGAAGTTCGAAACAATGCAGCCGTGACCATCAAAATGATCACGAACAGAATCCACGCAACCGCCGAGGCATAACCCATCTGAAGGTCTTCAAAGGCGCTCAGGAACAGTTTTAGCGAAACCATCATCAGAGAATCGCCAGGGTTACCAGTCCCTTCGGAGAAAATGTAGACCGAAGTAAACGTTTGCACACCGCGAATTAAACCGACCACTAGATTGAAAAAAATGACTGGAGAGAGCATCGGGATCGTAACGTGAATCAGCCGACGCCACCAACTTGCCCCGTCTATCTTTGCTGCCTCATACAATTGAGCGGGCATATCACTCAACGCGGCTAGATAAATGACCATAAAATTCCCAACGCCCCACAAGGTCATCAGAATCAAAGCGTCTTTGCTACCAAACAGCCGCAGTGGTGAACCGGAACTCCAATGAGTCAGCATCGTAAGCGTCTCAGAACTGGCCGCCGAGCGGGATTGATTGAACCAGTTTTGATCGCCTAGCCCGATCCAGGACAGCACATAGTTTACGAACCCATCGGTCGGATCCAACAGCCAGACCCACAGTACACTGGCGGCGACAATTGGAATCACACTGGGCAGAAAAACAAGTGTTCGATAGATCGCTTGCCCACGAATTCGTAGATTCAGTAACACCGCCAAGCCGACCCCCAAGACGACCGAAAGTGGAACCGAAATCAAGCAGTAATAGATCGTATTGGTCAGCGCGACTCCAACCCCTCTGCCGTCGCGAATCTCGCCGATCAGATTTTTGTAGTTCTCCAACCCGATAAATTCTGGCGGATTGATCAAGTCAAAACGGCACAGACTCCAATACAACGAAGCAGCAAAGGGCCACAGGAAAAGCAGCGCGAATCCTATGAGCCAAGGGCTGCAAAATAATGCACCCGCTAAATTACTTTGCCTACGAGATCCACTCACACCTATTCGAACTCCTCTCTTGATCTCAAGATCGTATCTCGCATATTGAACTCAATCAATCGGTCGCGATTTACCACGAATAACACGAATCCTTACGAATGAAGGAAGCAATATTCGTGAGATTCGTGGCATCAATAACTTTCCTCAGCAAAACACTTGTCTAAACCTGATCTCCCAACGATTATCCTTTCGTGTTAAAACGTTCGGTTCGAGCTACACCATCGTTTTTAACCTGACTTAAACTTTGCACATGATAAAACTGGCTCACCTAAAACCGTTCGCAGCTGGCTGTAAGCGGGAGTGCTATGTGCACCCCGAATGCAAAGACAAGATTATCAAGATCATTCCAAGCGACCGGTCGCCAGAAGTTTTGCTATCTCAAAAGCCATGGATTCGGAGAGTTCTGCAAAAGCCCGAAGCGTTCGATGCGAATCTGGGTGAGTCTCGCAAGTTTGAGCAACTTGCCAAACGATATCCGGACCTGAACAGCACAATCCCTTACCTCGTGCAGTACTTTGGAAAAGTCCAAACCGACCTTGGCGAAGGAATTGTTGTTCAAGCCATTAGAAATATTGACGGGACGATCTCGCAAACCGTCGAGGACGCCGCCGAATCGGATGCGAGCCAACCGCTGGCTTACGACAAGGCGACGTTGCTGAACGCCATCAAACCAATCGAATCAACACGGAACGACGCTACGATCTATAACGATGTTGGTGAGAATAACATTGTCATCCAAAAACTTAACGCGAACCCCACTTCTCCAAAATACAAGTTTTGGGTTATCGATGGGATCGACTGCCGTGCTCTGGTTCCTATCACCGAGTATTTGGGGTTTTACGCCAGGATTCGAAAAGCAAAAAAGCTCTGGCAGCTTAAGCGTTATATCAAAAAGAATTTTTGAATCGTGTAACGTTCACGTTTAGAGCCTATCCCGGCGAAAAGGCACAAAGAGCCAGTATGGCGAAATCCTTTGCGCCTTTGCGTGAGACCTTCCCGAAATGGGCAAATAAGTCGCCATGACGTTGACTGCGGAACTTGCTAAGGGATGTCGTTGTCACCCGATGGTTCGATCTGTCCAAGCCCGACACGTACAAAATCAATGCCCGGTTCGAAATGGAAATTAAACTCGGTAATACCGATGAGTATTCTCCTCCCTATGACTGGGATGATTCCGCAGAAGGCGAATGCTTGGTTGTCATTGCACCTCGAGATGATGCGAAGATCGGTCGGGTGATTGAAGAGCTGGGAAACGCGGTGCTGGAAAATCATAACGATCAGGCGAGCATAATAAAGTTGCTGGCGATCGAAGATCCCCGAACGGTTCCTTTCTTCAGACAGCTTGTCGAAAAAAAGAATCGTACAGCTCGCTTCTATGCTCTACGGGGGCTCGGCAAGTTCGATAGTGACGAAGCGTTGCAAGGAATCGAAGTCGGACTAGCCACGTCGGCCGCTGACATGCGCCCAAATACCACGACCGATAAACTTGCTTTG
>CAZDBA010000078.1:13676-22428 GCA_964503615.1 uncultured Pirellulaceae bacterium | reverse complement strand
TCTTGCGCAGAAAGGTCGACAGCCCCCAAGCACCCTATAAACATCAACGCCGCAAGCATGCGCCCCATTCGACATCCAAAAAGATGAACTGGGATCTGGGCCAGCCGATTTGGGAGGCAGCTGATAAAACGATTCATGTCGGACCTTTGATTTAGAAATGTCTTTCTGATTAGCTCTGTTATAGTTCAGCAAAATTACTTGAGTAAGTCGCTACACCCTCGCCCCGGCAAAATTCAAACGAATTGTTTACCAAAATACACCCATGTCTTGGCAAAAACGGGATTCGTCCAAGAATTCAGGCAAAGCTGGCTCCTAACAGCCGATGCCGTCCGGTCGTAGGTAGTGAACCTGCTCCGCTAGCGAATGTGCAGATTGCCAGCTAGGGCCGAAGCGATATTTGAGCTATGCCAGCATCCGGTACAATATCGACCCACTCTCAGCGGTACTGACCGCTGAGGTTGCAAAACAGAACGTTGCCAAGGAATCATTAGGCAACTCATTCCAGCTCCCCACCGGAATTCGCATGGACGCGAGAACGATGAGCGACAGTTCGAAACGCACCGTATGCAGAATTGCATTCTTGCTGCTGTGTGTACTGCCGTTATCACTGGTGACCTATCGAATCTTTCACCCGGTCACAACCGACCATTGGCAGCAGGCGATCAAAGCCGATTTGGGGCTTGTCACGCGCATCGACGATGTGCAGACTCCCCTGCCCTTCATCACCCAGTTCAACGACATTCAACTGGAAGACGCCGAACTGGGCCAGCTAGTCCATTTGGATCAGCTACAGCTAACGGTGGGTCCGACAAACACCATCGTCATTGACGACCCGATTCAGATTAACGGATCATCAATGATCCGCATCGTTCAACGACTGCGAGACAGTTTGCTTCGCACCCACTCAGCGTCAAAGTCTTGGAAGATCCGACTGAACGACGTCACGATTGTACGTCCGCAAAGCCCATTGACGGAACAACTCCCAATCCAGTCAGTCGAGATCGCGATCAATCCTTATCCTACGATTACGATTACTGATATCGAACTGGACTTGGCAAACGACACCAGCAACAACTTGGTACGCGTCTCATTGCGCAGGAATCGAGACGACAACGGCATTCGAGAAACGATCGAGCTCGCGACAGGTCAAAGCTACGTTCCCTGCTGGCTGATACACGAACTGTTGCCCGATATGAGTTCGTTTGGCCCTGCATGTTCGTTTGCCGGATTTACCAAAATGGAAAATGGCAGTAACGGTTGGTCTGGAGTCGTAGAAGGCAACTTTCGCCAACTTGATCTCGCCAGTTTAGCAAAACCGTACCAGAGAAATATCGAAGGGCTATGCGACCTGTGGGTTCCCAACTGCGTTATTGAGAACAGTAAAATCAAGTCGATTACGACCGAGTTTCGTTGCGAATCGGGACGAATGGACAGAGCAACGGCGATCGCAGCAAATCGTTTTCTGGGGATCAAGCTGGTCGAGCAAGCCGACGTCTTACATGAGAACGAGATCGAATTCGCGCATCTTATGTTTCGTGCAGAGATAACTGAGTCAGGCGATTTTACGATAGAGGGTCGCGAAGCGTTTCGAGATGGAGTCACCACAGGCGAACCGTTTCGTTTAATCGCAAGCAATCCTCAAACAGGCGCTCCATTGTTGGGCACCGACGAAGTTTACAGCTACAAACTGGACCATCTACCGATGTTTCTCGCAGGTGAATCAGAATCGACTCACGCCATGAACACCAAAGTAGACATCTTCAGTCGCGTCCACCAACCACCCGTCCGCGTCGCCGACGAAGGCAGACTACTTCATTAGAAGTGCGTCAAAAGCTGTAGTAGAATTTGCCAGAATTCCACCTACCTATCTCTCCCGGGTAAAGAAAAGAAGGACACTAATCTTAGTGACAATTAGTGTTCCTGTTTTCAACCAACCTCTATCCGTTTTGGTTTTCTCGCCTGACCGAAAGCCAGAATTTCTGTGGAATCAACGCAAGGGATGCGAGGAAGATCATGCCGGCGGCCAACTGGATGACCAATATCAACTTACCTTCGTTGAACCCGTAACTGTGCAAGCCGACCCCCAGTTGATTCACGCCTTCCCAGGACCAAAGCGTAATAACGATTCCTAACACGCTCAGCCCTGCCAAACCGCGTTCCTTGATCATGCCTCCCCAACGCGCGTGCAACAAGATCGCGTTCCAGAACACGATCATCAAAGCACCATTCTCTTTCGGGTCCCAGCCCCAGAACCGTCCCCATGAGTCATCGCCCCACAAACCTCCCAGAACCGTCCCGAAAAAGCTTAGCAACAACGCGAAACAAACGATCCCGTAAATAATCTTGCCGAACGTGCGTCGAGTTTCCTTGTTAAAAACAGGAACCAAAATGCTTGCGATCAAAAAGGCGATCCCAAGCAATCCAGCCGCGACCGTCGCCGAGTAACCAAGCGAGATACAAATCACGTGAGTCGTGAGCCAGAACTGAGTATCCAATACGGCTTGCAGAACTGCGAACGTATCCCCGCTTTTAATCGCGATCCCCTGAGCCCAAATCAAGGCCCATGAGCCAAAAATGCCAGCAAGCACATTTCCAATTCCCAGCTTGGTCATCCTTTCAACAACCATCATGACACACACACTCCCCGCACTAACAAACAGAAATGAAGAGTAAAGATTCGTTACCGGCGGCCGACCGGAAATCACGATTCTAAATATCAAACCTGTAGCATGGATAAGTAACCCGAGGCCAATCACCCAAAAGCCAGCTCGCCTCATTGATGGAAACCCAATCCATCCTATCAACGTAAAGAAGATGGCGAACAAGTAGACAGTAATCGCGAGGTAAAACGGTGAAAAGAAGTTATAGAACTTCTCAGCCGCCATCCCGTACCCTCTCATTCCTTGTGGCGGAGTTTTATTGATACTGGCAAGATAGGTCTCCAAAGTCGAATTGAACTTTTCAGCATCATCCTCAAGGTAAGCCGGTTGCAGTTCCATCAACCGCTCGTAAGTCTCGGTATCGAAACCAGTCATTTTCACTGAATTGCTATAGATAACTTTTACGATGCTCTTAAATTGCTCTTCCAGTTCCTGCGCGACTGGAGCCGCTGCAAAGAAATCTGCAATATTCTTGTCGGCTATTCGCTCAGCCTTTTCAAGAACTTTGGACATCATGTCACTGTTTTGCGCCATCAGAGCTTTAACATCTTCTGGAGTTTGTGGAGGAGTTTCTTGAGACAACAAAAGCTTCTGGAAATCAGGGTCCCTCTCCAATTGTCTGAAAACAATTTCGGCTCGCGCAGGCATACCAAGCTGAGCTTGTGTGAGCTCGCGGGAAAGTACGCTCAAATTGCCAACGCCTCTAGCATTTGCAAATTCATCCAGCCAAACTTGAGCCGTTGCGACAGAAAGCGGTATCCACTCGCGACCTGACACATGCAAACTCCTTGGAACGGTATTTTTCGACACATTACTTGCGGTATGAAGCCGTTCAAGAATGTCTTCGTCGATCACAAGGTTTTGCAATGAATAGCGCAAACCATAAACCTGATTCAATTTCTCTAGAAGATCTCGCAATCGCTTCTGAAGTGTTGTAAGCGGATTCTGCGGATCCAACTTGCGCAACTCGATGACTCTTTCAACTTCCACACCCAACATCTGAGCAAGCTCTTCATCGCTAACCGATGGATCCCTTTCCAAAATTTCCGCGATCTCTGTCACTTGAGCTACGGTTTCTGAAGCCTCATCAACCAAACGTCTCAACTCAGGCTTCGCCAAATTCACCTCTGCCATGGTGTATTTGAGTCCCTTGCGATGTTCAGGAAGCTCCAACGCAGCGGCTACTTCTAAATCCTCAACCCGAAAAATCTGGACATGTTCATAGCCATTGGTCTCGTAAACCATGTCTGCCACCCAACGAATCGCGGGACGCTTGACCGTTGGAATAACGGGTTCGATTTCAACTTCGGAGCCGACGTCCTTTTGAGCTGCAGCCTCCCCGGTAGCTTCATCGCTCTTTTCTAGAGTGGGTTCACCGTAAAGCTCTATATAATCTGCACTGGAAAGCTCATTCCCTTCTTCGTCCACGGGATAGCGAACCTCTTCTCGCTTGGCCAATTGCAAAACGGTGCTTCGGGCAACCGACTCAAGCGGTTGGATGCGCCCACCATGGGTAACGGGCATGTCTCCCCACAGGTCGATCCGCATTTCGTTTTTGACAATTTCAGGGTTGACCGATTTCTTTGCCGTCATGGCGATCCAAACACCAATCACAGCCACAAGAGCCAACGGGATCCAGGCCCATTTATGTCTTGCGTTTTTCTTTTCAATAATCTCCTTAGATCCCGAAGTGACAATGGTCGCGGTAAAGGGCTTCTCTTTGGCCTGCGCTTTTTCCAGAAACTTGAGCAACGTTGCACCGAACTGAGCGACCAAGCCCACCACAACAATCATGCACGCAACGTAAGGAATCATCCAACCGCCATTCTTGACAATCTGAAGTGTCGTTCGCTCCGTCGTACCCAAATCCATATAGCCGCTTTGATAAAACGTCTCGTCGTTAAAACGCAGTGGGTTGTTCATCCAAACTCGCTTCTGGCTCGACTGCCCAAGTTTGTGATCTGTCAGAGTGAACTCAGAAGAAAAAGACTGAGGGATCTCGGTACCCACATACAACTCGCGCTCAACGTCCTCCATCGCGATCGTATAGGGCTTGTAGTACTCTTTAAATCGCAAGCCGATATAGTACGTTTCGCCGTCGCATTCGATTTTGTCATAGACACCTTCTAGATAGGCTTCCTGACTGGCCATATAGATGCCCAGCGGTTTATCGCCCTCCTTGCTTATGAAGCGAAAATAGCCCGATGCAACATCGGTGGACTGGTTCGAAGAGACTCCATCTGAAACGGCCAACTCTTGCGGATAATTAAACAACCCAATTCCATGAGTCGCTGGATTCTCGCTGCCGGGAACTACGTTTTTTAAGTCCGAATTCGGAAAGTACTCAAGACACTCAATATTAAAAGGAAGCGATCGGTGCGACACCGTCTGCTCCTTCAAGAATTTGTCGCGGGGCAAAGTCACGATCTCGTGTTTACCCTCCGCATTCTCGTGCATCACCATCAATTCGGTGTTGCGAATATCCATCGTCGTTGAAGAGGACTGCCCCTCGTTCAGCGACATTCGCTGTTCAACGTTAGTCATCGTGACATAGAGTTCATTGAACATCAGCATCCCAATCCCAAAATGGATCAAGACCATACCGCCCTTGCGTTTAAATACCATTATGCAACCGGCCAGCAACAGCAGTGCCGCGACAGTTGCCTGCAGCAACTGCCATAGAATCCGCATCGCCGAATCGCTGATAAACGCTTTGTCACCCATCACAAAAACAAAAATCAACACACACATCGACAGGAAAGCAAAAGTAGCCAATACCACTTGCTCGATCCTTCGATTGGAACCAAGCGTAACAATCGCCGTGATCGAGCCTACAACCAATCCCAACAGCCCAACCTGCATCAGATACCACATCCCCCTATAAAACTTAGACGTCGCTTGGGTCGACAAACCGGGATCGAAATAAATAACAGCCCAAGTAAAAACAAGCCCGATTACCAAGCCAACAATTCCCAACCCCAACCGGCCGCCCGTCGCGCTGACCCTCATGCGCACCAGATGAGCGGCGAGCAAATTGACAATCATCATTATCAGCAACAGCGTGCCGCTGGGCATGTAGAACCCGCCCGGAATATTCTGCAGCTTTGCAAACCAAGCCGGCGGAAAGAAAGTTTGAAACGGAATGTGAACAAACAGATCCGGAAAATGCCTATTCTTAACCGTCCCAATCCCTGCACGGGTTTGCTCCAACGTAATCACCCAGATCGCAAATACGGCCAGCGAAAGCAAACACACTGTAAGCTTCAGCGAAGCCAACGGAGCCAGGATTGCATGAACCGTCGTGCGAAACATAGTCAAAAAATCAACATCGGTTCCCTTATTTAAAAGTTGGACAACCGGTTGATTTTTGGATTGCGTTGACATCGATTTAACTTTCGTTGTTTAGCGGTTTTGTCTTAGCTAAAGGGTCACGTTTTCGTGTTTAGGTTTTGCCAACCGAGGGGTCAGCGATCAGGAGGCTTGTCACTTGGAATCTTGTTCGACGAACCGGATCGACTTGGCAAACTCAACAAAGGCATCTTTTGACTTGATTACCAACGCTTTGGGGCCGGTCAGCTTGATGAACCAGGCGTCGTCTTCTCTGGGAACTCGAATACCAATTATTGCGCCTTCGATCTCTTCATCGTCCGAAATATGAGAGATCATTTTTCCGGTGAGTTCATCGACAACGATCTCTTTGGTTTTCGTTTCAAAGTCGATCTCTTTAGGGTTCAAGCCGACCTCCGCAGCCCAGTTGGCCGAAGCGGGTTCCCATAAATTCAACTTGCGTGGCATCTTTGTTACTTTCACACTCGCGACGTTGTCACCACTACCAACTTGAAATCGGGCTGGAACCATGGACGAAGTCTTACCCGCCAGCCAACTTTCCGGAGCATCATATTCGACTAATATCTCGTTCGAATTGGCCGATTCGGCTACTGGAGTATTCGGCGGCATGGCTCCTCCGGGGTGCTCCATCATTGGAGGTTTCATACCCGGCATCATGCCACCACCGCCCAGCCATCCCTTACGGTCATAAATCTGAAAAGGAATTTCCGGTTCACCACTGATCGGACGCAGGTCAACCCTTCGTGCTGGAGGTAGAGACAGTTGGCCATTCCAACGCGTGATATTATCCAGCAAATTCATCTTTGCTGGCAGTCGCGACACAGAAAGTTTCAAGGAGTCGGAAATTTGCAAGCGATCGTACGGGGCAAAAGGGCCAGGTTTGACTTCCGCTTTCTTCCACCCTTCGGGCAACTTCCATGCAGGTAGTAACTCGTCGTTGAACGTCACACTCCGAAAAAACTCCAACCATTGTGGCTCAGTTCGATTCACTTCCGCGATCGGACCTGAGATCTTTAAAGTCCAAGTGTTGAGCGGAGTCTCATGAATCGCAACGACCATTCGATCTGTCGGCTTGCCTGATTTCACAGGCGGTGTTGGCGCAGGGCTGGGTCTCTTGTCGATCACGATTCCTGATTTGTCCGCATCAATGATCAGATGCCGAATCTCCTCAGGCCGTTTGCATCCGCCCAAGGTGAGCAACACAGAACATAAAAAAAGAATGCACCCCGAAATCGCGATCGTTGATCGAAGCCCAATAGCAACGGTTCGGAAAACCTGCTTTTCCTGTAGAGTTTGCATCTGTTCTCAGTGTAGGAATTGTTTTCGAGTAACACGCCCTGCGCAAACGCGCTAGGGGGCTCTTTTATTTGCCCTTTATTGTAAGTGTGGTCGTTCGTCTGCAATATGGCAAACAGGTGGGACAAAGTGACATCCACCCACATGGACTCGATTTCAGAAGAGTTTCGTTGCCCGTTTCACCGGCAATCTATTGCGGAACGATCGCAAAAAGAAAGGATTGGAGCTTGAATCAAGTTCCAATCCTGTGTGTTCGTTCAAAAACTGCTCAACCTCCGAACCGTTGAACCGGCCGGGTTGAAAAATGGGACTTAGCCCATACCGGTGATCTCCAGGAAGAACTTGAGCAAGCCGGTGCTGATAACCGTGTCTTCTGGCATCCAGAGGTTACGAGCAATGTCGTAGCCCAGCATTCCGCCAAGCACTAACAAAGTCGCTACGAGTCCCAATCCAATCACTTGCCAAATCGTAAAAGGCGTCTCGACGGCAGCTGCTGGAACGCCAGCAACACCCGCAGGAGCAACCATCGCACCGCCTGCGACAACACCTGCTTCAGGACTCATTCCAGCCTGATCAAAGATCGAGCCACCTGTATCTGAACCAAAGGCGGATTCCGCTTCGGGCAGCATCGCGGGCTGAGCCCCCAATACGTCGCTACCAAGAATCGAAGCTTCACCATCGTCATAGATCTCAGAATCTTCCAAGGCGATAACTTGAGAGCCGCTGGATTGATCGTCGAGATCCTCTTCCAAAGCGGTCAATTTGAATTCGTCTTCTTGAGCCATTGTTCCGGAGTCATCCAGAGCGTCCAGCTCCAAGAGATCATCATCGTCCTCAGGCAATTCAAGTGAGTCGATATCGGATCCACCGAGCTCCAAAGGCTCTTCGTCCAGTTCGATTCCACTTTCGTTTAGCCCCAAGTTGATGCCCGATTCGCCACCGGCCAAAACGATCTCAGCACTTGAATCGCTATCGTCCAGCACAAGGTCACTGTCTTCGAAGTCGCTGCCGAGATCGGCGCTCTCTTCAAAGCTGTCGTCATCGATCAATTCCAGATCGTCTCCGAACAGATCGTCATCATCGTCGTCGTCCAAACTGTCGGCCGCGGCCAACATCATTCCTGTATCTGAAGGAGTTTGACCGCCAGAGAGTTCTTCGTCCAAAAGATTACTACCGCCAGCCAATAGCGCGTTGGTATCACTGGGACTTGGAAGATCTTTACTACTGGCCGCTAGAGAAATATCACTGCTGCCAAATGAGAGGTCATCATCGTCGTCACCATCCAGGACATCTTCCGATCCAAGTACGACACTGTCACCTTCCAGCAACAAATCATCTGCACTATCCGCAAGCGAAAGTGAACCACTGTCTTCGAGAGACAGCCCACTATTTTCAAGAGTAAGATCACCACTATCTTCAAGAGACAACCCACTATCACCGAGAGACAA
>CAZDBA010000078.1:0-13576 GCA_964503615.1 uncultured Pirellulaceae bacterium | reverse complement strand
CAAGAGTAAGATCACCACTATCTTCAAGAGACAACCCACTATCACCGAGAGACAATCCGCTATCACCGAGTGAAAGTTCGGCACTATCTTCCAGTGAAAGTTCGGCACTATCCTCGAGTGAAAGTTCGGCACTGTCCTCGAGTGAAAGTTCGGCACTGTCCTCGAGTGAAAGTTCGGCACTGTCTTCCAGACTGAACTCTCCGCTATCGCCAAGTCCAAGTCCACCGCCGGACAGGATCCCCATATCGTCCGCTTTGTCAGTCAAACTCTCGGACAGATCAGCAGACGAAATATCGAGCGCTGAATCACTCAACTCGAAATCTTCAATATCACCCAGATCCAGCGGGGCTGAACTGGCATCTTTGAGCTGAATATCCAAGTCGCTGGCGACCCGCTCCAACTCACTCATTTTGAACTTCCAGTTTTGACCGTCACGATAGCCGAAGATCTCATTGTTAGATCTCAACTCAGTGAGTTTTTCGACAGTCATTCCAAGCATCGCGGCTGCTTGGTCCATTGGAATGAGGTTGGCCATGGTTGTATAAAACTCCAGATGATCTCGCCCTAAGATTTGGGCATAATAGGTAACAGGTAAGTATAACTTGCCCTACCGCTTTTAACGCAATACTTTGCGCGTTTTTTGAACAGAGTTTCGGGCAGTTTCCTATTGTAAAGGTTGATAATCCAACCTTTCCCACTCTGAAATACACTTGAATACTAGAACATGGTTCTACCGATTCAAGGATCGAAAGTGGCCTATCATCACTATCAATCGAAAAACCGGACCCACTTGCGGGACAGTTTGGTCTTAAGCCACTGCAAGCGTTTTTACCGGATAAACCAACAACAACCCTGAGGATAACATTCCTCAAAACCCCACATACACCAAGCAAATTCGCACACCACCTTGCCGAACACACCGCAAATCCCGAACTTTCGAACCAAGCATCCCAAGCCCGTTCACCCCCACATGCCATATTGGGGTTTGGTTAAGACCTCACACGAGTCCAATTTTCCGAACAACCAATCAGCTCAGCTACTGGCACTTCGATAACCACGTAACGCACGACTGAAAATCCAACGGCTGCCAAACAAACTGCCAACCGCTGCCACAATCGCATAGACAGCGAACAGCCATTCCCAAGTCTGAAACGGGTAGCCGGATGGCTGGGCCAACACGCGCGCAGGCACATTGGAGACGACCAAAACAGGGATCACAAAAGTAAAAAACGACCACAGGCACCAACCCAACACATTCGATTGATAAATCTCCATCGGGTACCGGTAAAAATTCGTGATGTAAAACCAAAAGCTCTGCAATTGCTGATTGCGACCCAGCCAAATACTGGTCGAAGCCAACACGATCATCACGCTATACATCACGACCACACCGCATGCGATAAACAGCACAAATGCCAAACAGTTCCAAACTGAAATATGGACTGTGCTACCCGACTCCGCGGCCAGGTTATTGAGCGAATAGATCACCAGACACAGCCCCAAAATTCCGTTGGGAACCTGCGCCCACGTAATGCGAGGAAATGAAATCAGAAATTGAGTATCGATCGGTTTAAGCAAAGCAAAGTCCAAATTGCCAGTCCGAATCAACTCGCTAAACTCCTGAGCATTCGCCATCACGAAAGTTTGCACGATCGAATTAATGATCCAAATCGTGCCCAGAAAAATAAAGAATTGGTGGTCACCCCACCCGGCACCGATCGTATTCGCGTGCGAATAAATGATCTTGAACAGACCAAAGTTCATCATCGCCCAGCACACCGATGAAATGCACTGGAATAGAAAATTGGCACGAAACGACATATCGCGCACCAACGAGTTGCGAGCAAACGTAGTTAAGACTCTGAAATAGGAAGGCCTCGCCCCTGACACCGCGTTACCCTCCGAATCCACTGTACCGATTGACTCCCCGCCACCAGAGGACTCGAGCCAATACGATAAAGAAAACTACCCAGCACGCTTCGATCGCCAATCCCATGTACATCTCGGGACCGCTGACTTTTCCCAGGAACACCGCCGCCGGAAAATAGGCCAAATACTTGAACGGCAAAAGTTCAACAAAGCCGCGAACGTTAATCGGATCGCTGGGCAACAGATCCAACGGGAACATGTGCCCCGACAAAAAGAAGTTCATCAACATAAAGATGAACGTCAGCGAGCCGACCTCCAACCACCAAAACGAGACCAGACCGATACAGCACTCCAGAAAATAGCCCAGACAAAATGCCAAAATCAGCGAAGTAAAATAAACCAACAGGACATCGCCCGACGGCCAACCATCAATAAAAAAGCCGCGGCACAGAAAGAACACTAACGTAAATGGCAGCGCTGCCATCAAGTAATAAACCAACTTGTGGGCAATTCGCTGGACCAATAGACACCCGACCATATCGATCGGTTGAATCAGGAACTTTTTGATCTCACCTGATCGAACTTGCTCTGCAATGCCAGATGTTAAACCTGGCATACTGGAAAACGCACGACTGATCGTGGTCAACAAGTAATACGCAATTATGTCTCCAAACCGATAGTCAGCAATATTGTCGCTGGATACCGATTGAAAAATCGCTCCCCACAAAAAGATCTGAGTGATCGTTGGCAGGAAACGCATTAAGGTGCCAAGTATAAAATCGCCTCGGTAGACCAATCGCTCGTTAAGCGAAATTTGCAAAAACGTATACCAGGTTAAAGCACGTGTATACATAAAACATCAGTCGCGGTGAGCAACCGCTCCTGCTTGCTCTGGTGTTGACTCGGGCTTTTCTGCGGCAGCCAACGTGAATACTGCGGCGATCACCTCTTCTAAAGGAGGATCCTCAACCACGATGTCTTCTACTGAACGCGTAGACAAAATTTCACCCAGGACTCGAGCCACATCATCTCTGGCAACGCGAAATTTAACCTTGGGCGGTTGAACTTCGATTACGTTGGGCAATCGTGAAAGGCTGTCGAAATCTTCCAGCTCACTAACCTGCAACGTGACAATTTTATCACTGCTAAATTGGTCGATTACACCTTCCAGCGAGCCGTCGTAGTGTATTTTTCCGCCAGCAATAATCACAACACGTTGGCAAAGCGCCGTGATATCTTTCATGTAATGACTGGTTAGCAAAATCGTAATCTTGCGATCACGCTGATACTGCTTGAGAAACTGTTGGATCTTGTGTTGAGCGATCACGTCCAAACCGATCGTCGGCTCGTCCAAAAACAGAACCTGAGGCGAGTGCAACAGCGCCGCGATCAACTCCATTTTCATCCGCTCGCCCAGCGACAGCTCCCGCACCGGCTGACTTAACAAGCGAGTTACGTCCAACAGTTCGCACAACTCGTTCTTCGTTTTATCGAATTCACCTGCGTCAATTCCGTAGATATGTTGGTTTAACCGAAACGATTCAGCAGCAGGCAAGTCCCACCAAAGTTGATTCTTTTGCCCCATTACCAAAGCGAACTTACGACGATACTCGTTCTCGCGATCCCAAGGCCGATAGCCCATAACCGTCGCCTCGCCGCTGGTCGGACTAATGACACCTGACAACAGTTTGAGCGTCGTCGTTTTACCAGCTCCGTTGGGTCCCAGAAACGCTACGAATTCACCTTCGTTAACGGTCAAGTCGATACCATCAACCGCTTTTACCTCTCGGTACTCACGCTTGGCCAAGCCACGGATCGATGCCCACAAGCCCTCTTTTTTCTGATAAACCTGATAGGACTTGGACAGATTCTTGATTTCGATAATTGCCATGGCCGAGATTATAGAACCATTGTGGCAACTCCAACAGGCGACGGCTTCAGCAAACGAATAAGCGAAATCCAGCGATGCTTAGCATAAGGACGTTTCAAGACTCATAGATTGCTCGTAGTGGGATTCGCCAAAATTCATCTGGATTCCGGATTGGCAGAAAATCAATTCACTCACGTTGGCCTACGCTCGCACGAGCGTGAGGATAATCGCAAACTGGAAGCTTACGCCACGAAAAAAGAATTGGACCGGCGTTCCAAAACCATCAAAAAAACGAGACAACTGAAACGCCAGTTTTTCTGATCGTATTCAAGCCTTCTTCATTGATATTGTTTTGCGTCACATCAATGCGTTCCATCACGTTGGGGTTTAAACGCTCGGCAAGATTCTGGGCAATGCTATTTTCAAGATCGCATACGAGCTTGAGCGAAACCAATTGCTCCATCCAATCGGATTCACAAAGCGCTTCAATCGGCCCGTTTCCGAATTGGTCTTCGACAATCAGCTCTTCCAGGTTCGGCATTTCTTTGTCAAAAAGAAATTGATAATCGCCTGCCACAATTGAGCCAGTAATTGAAAGCTTCCTAAGACGCGGCATCGTGTGAATGACTTCGAACGTTTTCCTGCCTGGCAACCGACGACGGCCGAAATGGTTGTACGTTAGTTCCAACGTTCGGAGGTTGGCAAAATCGGCTCCCAACAATGGCTCCAGGCCGGTGTCAGCTTCTCTCGAAATCGCATCTTCTTCATCGTTATATAATTCTGACGGATTAGTGGAGAGAACTTCGAGCGTTCGCAGGAACCGGCAATGTGGCGAGCCCTTAAGTGCCACACCAATCTGGCTGTTCAAACACGGAAGCCCCAAAAGAGAAACCTGTCCACGTTGAAACTCCAGCCTAAATCCAGAAGGCTGCAGAATCGGCGCGAGCTCACCCAGCCATTCTCGCCAGTTCGTCAATTGAATTTCATCAGCTATTTTTTGATGCCGAATCTGCTCCCACATTGGAGTTTGCGAATCTTTAGCAGCCAACTGGCTGAGAATGAATTGCCCACGCGGATCCCCGCACTCCAAAAGCCAATCCGCGTAGACTAGATACTGATCAATGTCGTCGGGAGATTCGAGAATCGATTCCAAGAAAGGCTCGTGTGGTTTAAGCTCATTCCATAGCTCTTCATTGGTTTTGCGTTTAACTTCTTGCTTGACCAATTCGACATAGCCGGCTTTCTTTTTCTTGGCGGCTTCTTTGTCAGCATGAGCCTGAGCGGCTTCGGCGGAGTCAAATATTTTTGATTGCGAGCGACCGCGAGTACCAATTCGACCGTATCGAGTATTCACTGAAAGATCGTCAACGGACACTTCCCAAAATTTATAGGAGCGGTCCGATTTGAATTCGTACCGTCGAATTGCATTGGGATCAGCCATCAAAGGTTAGCGCGATCGAGTTGGAGCACGCGTTTGGAGTATACGATGGAATGAGAGTTTGGGAATTTCCTTTTGCCTCTGAGATGAGCCGGACCTCTGGCAAAGTCCACAACAGATTCTGAACTGCCCTCTCCTGGAAGAATTGAATTGCGGACGAGAAGAGGGCTTAAGATTTATTTAGAATTGTGCATACACGATACACTGGGCTGACTAATGTCAGCACGAACCGCTGCTTTTCAGACGGCCACTATTTCTAAACAGGCCCACCGACTGAGGTGCAGCACCGGCCGCCGCCTCAACCGAATCGATACGTGGTGGCAAGCCACCCGAATACTGAGGGGTGGCACAACCTACGACGCTGAAGGCAAATAAAGCCAAGCCAATAAGGGCGATGTTGAAAATTCGACTGGAGATCATTCCACTATCCTGAGATGGGTTAAGTCCTATCGCTTCGTTCGTTTCGGATTGAAACGACAATTGCGGTGCGCGGATGCACAAGTGAGCACTTGGTGACTACGCACGACTCTTATCGACCATCGAACTGCGATAATCGATAAACTTTATGCCAGCGTGGCGATTTTCTTTTGCTTTGTGAGAAAATGCGCTAAACTACGAACCGCTCGCCCCCGAGTGATAGCAAAGTAGCTCGCCTCCGAGGCGAAAACCATCGTTATCAACGGCTCGGGGTATTTCACAAGTCTTTCTTAAGGCGAGCCGCTCAGGCTTACGTCCCGAAAGTCAAAGTGACTTTATCCAAAATCGGTTTTGACTTGTTCTCAGTAGTGTCAGTCATGCGAACTTGAAACTGAAAACCAAAACCTTCGGGCAACGTAGAAAGATCCATTGCTGCTGCTGTCTTTTCGACATGCTTGGAAAAACCAGGCTTGTAGTCGTAAGTTTCCTTGACCTCAGTCCACTCTGACCACTGGTCAATCTCTGCATCGTTATCGGTATCGACACCCAAGCGGACTTCGACCGTTTCGACCCAAGGCCCTGGGCTGACGTAGTCATTAGATTGCTGAGTTGCCAGATAAAATTGGCCTTCGGCAAAGCAGACATCGGGATCGGGATGTCCGCTACCAATGTTGCCACAAAACTCAAACGGTTCGTCCAAACTGGACGACGTAAACCATGCGGTGCTCATCTTGGCACCATGCTCTGGATCGTAGTCTCCAAACAAATAATATTGCTCGCCAATTCCAATTGCAGCCCAATCTCCGAACGCTTTTTGCGTCGGTTCGTGGACTTCGTAGGTCGCCTCGTTCGATGGAAAACGTTTGGGATTTTCTTTTTTCCAGTGTGGATGATTGTAGGTTTTCATCTTGCCGGTCGGCTTGGTTCGCATATCAACTGCGGGAGCCAAAATCTCGAACCCTCTGAGACCATCTTCACTTACCGCGTGACCGGCCAAAGGCGAATCCCAAGACCGCTTGCGTGCATTGATCGGCGACCAGTTCTCGTAGATGCAATGAAATTTGCCATCGAGGCTACGGATAACCGCACAGTCAGAACCGTGGGAAGGATCATTGAAAGCCATTCCCATGTTCTCACCTGGTATTCCATCGGTGAGATCTTCGTCCACGTAAACGTGAGGGTCTTGGTCGTTAGGAAAGTCATAGTAGATGTAGATTTTTCCATCGACTTGTTCCGCCGTAGTGACCCACTTGGAAAAAAGTTCTGTTACCGACCCGTGACGAACCCAGTTTTTCATATCGCGACTTTGCCAAGCGTGGTAACCCATTTGGTCTGGCTGTTGTGCACCTGGTGCATCGAACTGGTTCGGCAGTGCTGTTGTTTGCAAAGGAATGTCAAAACCTTCCAGCGTAGCCGGCTCAGATACAAACGGTTTTTTAGGGGCTTGTTTCTCAGCCTCACCTTTCTTGTTCTTTTTCTTTTTACTGCCATACCTCGCCAACATCCAATAGTTGTCCGGCCCCAAAACGAGCAGAACAGGAGCATCAGCCATGTCACGCGTTCCAATGTTCTCGGTCTGTTCCCAATTCAACCACTGAGGTGACTGATCGACAACAATCGACTTCGCCGACTGCTTGGTCGCGAACCGTTTCAAGCTGCTGGTCAATGTCGCCGTCTCGCCACTGGGAATCGCAAATCCATCCGTAAACTCAACTCCCTTTTGCGAGGCAACCGATTGCCAATCCTCCTGAGAATCAACCGTCCAAGTCGTTTGAGCCAACGCAGAAGTCGAGAACAGCAAGGAAACGGTAAACAAAAGAGAACAGGTCAGGGACTTCATGATCAACTCTATAAAAATTGAGAACAGGTTCGAGACAGCCAAGAGGACTAGTAGCCCGTCCAAACTGAGTTAACCGGTTTGTAGTATCGGCTTTACACTTTAGCCGGAATTCCGCCTAAAGAATTCCGCCTAAAGGGCGGTACTACGAACTATTCATTTCAGCTCGGACAGACCAACAGTATACACGATGCAAACGGGCTTTCACGACAAGCGCATACTTAAATCGCTTCGGACTCTGCCAACTGAACTGCGATCTCTTCAGCCTGTTTCTGTGACGTGATTTCCCCATCCAATTGCCCAACGCGCACTCGGGTCAGGATTTTTCCAAACAACGGCCCCGGTTTAATACCCAACCCTTGCAATTTTTTGCCATCCAAAAAAGGCGCTGGATCCAGTCGATCTTTCGCCCACGTCAAACGCTCGCGACAAAAACCGGCGCCAGAACTTTTTGGTGTTTCGGCTTGCAGCACATTCAAAGCGAGTTGCGCATCGTTCTGAACCAACAATGGCTGGACGACCGACCAGGCAAGCGAGTCGGCTTGCGACAGGACCGATATATTTCTCAAAACCCAGCCGATCGATTTAAGCTCGTCGTTGGAAAGCTTCCACTGATCAAACAATTTTTCAAGAACGTTCCGATCGTCAATTTGCCTTAACAGAATGCAAACAGAACCGGGAAAGTCACCACTTGGCAAACGTTCCAAAAAACTAATTGCTCGCCCCAGAACCTGCGCATTGTCAAAACGCTCGCCACCCGGCAAAATTTCCGGTAACAGTTTCGACTGGCTCAAAAGCCGCACTGCCACCGCACGGTTGGAATGATTGAACATGCGGCGCAACTCAGCACCGATCCGTTCACCGCTAACAACCTTGATGTCTTGAACATGTTGCTGAACTGCCAACAACGTGTCGTGATGCAGCTCAAAGTCGAACACGGCCGCAAAACGGATCGCTCGCAACATCCGCAACTTGTCCTCCGCAATCCGCTCATGAGGATCTCCGATCGCCCGCACAACGCGGCGTTGCAAATCTTCTTGCCCGCCTACGAAGTCGATCACTTCTTGCTTAATCGGATCAAAGAACATTCCATTGATGGTAAAGTCACGGCGGATCGCGTCTTCGCGAGCGTCGGTAAACTCGACCGCGTCAGGCCGTCGGCCATCTGAGTAGCCCGTATCACGACGAAAGGTGGCGACCTCGATCGGATCAGCCGATTTAGGCCCCAGCACCGTGATCACCCCAAACGACTCACCGATCGCCAGAGTACGTTTCTTGCCGAACAACTCCCGGACTTGTTCAGGAGTCGCATTGGTCGCCACGTCATAATCTTTCGGAGCTTTACCCACCAACTGGTCGCGCACACAGCCCCCCGCCCACAAAGCGGTATACCCCGCCGACTGTAGTTTCTGAGTCACCTGAATTGCAAATTCGCGTGATGTTGTCATTGCGTCCGTTATTTTGGCCGTTTTAGAACCGTTGTATCAGTGGATCGACACGGCGGCAACCAACTGGCCATTTGCCCCAACCACCGAACTGGTATCGACTCAAAGTTAGCAGACTTGATTTGAAAGCACTTTGTTCGCGCCCCTCTAAGAGTATGCTTTTCCCGCCGTCTGAAAATCGCTTAGATCGCTTAAACCGCTTAGGTAAAACGAAGTAATTTGGTATCTTGGATGCCGACAAGTTTGAATCAAGAGAAAACCGACTTATGAAACGCGAAATAGAAATTGATGTAGTGGCTACTAAAGCGCTACTCGATTCGGATGAAGAAGTTCTATTGCTTGATTGTCGCGAACAATCTGAAAACGATACCTGCCGCATTGAGGGTGGGAAACTGATTCCGATGCGCGAAACAAAAAAACGACTCAGTGAAATCGAAGCGTTTAAAGACAAACGCGTAGTGGTCTACTGACACATCGGCGGACGAAGCTTGCAGGTTGCAAAGCTGCTACGAAAAAAAGGGTTTACCGAAGCGCAAAGTATGGCAGGTGGTATCGAGAAATGGAGCTTGGAAATCGACCCCGAGATGCCTCGCTACTAAACTCAAACTTCGTGGGTGCCATGTTTACGCGACGCGTAAGCATGCTCAATCTCCGCGATGCTCCGAGTGAGCATGGCACCCAAATATGTGCATGCCAGTTACCCATGGACAAAAAACGAGAATACTAAGCTGCAACCGAAATACGTTAAGTACCTTCTGCAATTGTGCTCGCGTCCGTATCGTCAGACTTAACCACCCAGCGATCTTTCAGTCGCAAAAACGGGTCTTCCAAATAACGCTTGGACGCCAACGCCAACAAAATCGTTACCGTGATGATCACGACATGGATCAAAAGTGTCATGCCGAATTCAGTGTCATCTTTTAGATCATCCACAAATGGCACCATCAAAAGCGAAATCACCAAGCAGTGCAACATATAGATACCATAGGAAATATCACCCAAACGGTTCAGGATTCGATTTTCCAAACACAGCAGCGATTTCGGGTTAAGCGAAACATTGACCAACAACCAGGCAAATAACGACATCGTCCAAAGATCAACCAGAACGGGCCGGCTGAAGAACGCGTAAACGCTGCTATTTTCCATTAACCCATTGTGCCCGATCAGTCGTAAAACCAAAGGCACAAACAAAACGACTTGAGCAAGGCGTGAAAAGAAAAAACTCTCTTCCAGCGGAACCTCACGCCGGTAAAGCAACCACGCTGCCAGCCCACCAATCGCCATCGCGTCAAACTGCAACATCGCCAACAACTCGTTTAGCCGTGAGTCGGCAGGAAACTGAGTTGCCCAGATCCCAATCGCTGACTTTACCAGCACAACCCCCAGCATGATCGGGACGATCCATGACCTCAGCCATTTAAACACAGGAGCCCAAACGCCATAGTAAATTTCCTCGACACCGATCGACCACAACGGCGTCAAGAAGTGATTTCCGTAAAACAGATTGACCAGAAACGGCATGAAAAACAGATAGTACGGCAGGACTTCCATCCCGTTGTACGGCGATTCGTAGGGAACTTTGGCCGCTTTGGACAGAAGCGGTATCACCAACAACCCCATCGCAACCATTGAGAAATAGAGCGGCCAAATTCTCAGCACGCGCCGCATATAGAATCGAGAGACGGAAACGTCATCGTGCCTGGCATGCTCTTTGAGCAACAGATACGTAATCAGAAATCCGCTCAAGACAAAAAAGAACGTGACTGCCAAGCGGCCATGAGAGACGATTGACCAATCGCAATGATTGGGCAATTCGAACATCAATCGTGTCTCTTCAATATGAAAGATCACCACCAGAAACGCGGCGAAGAATCGCAGAGCGTTGAACCCTGGAAAGTAGGCGATTTCTTTGTACATTCAGATTAACAGTGACAATCGACATGAGGACCAACAATATTGGCAAACGCCAACCTGTCAGAGTTTACTGATACAGGATTTCGCCAACCCTCACAATATCGAGGCGCGGGTCGAAAGTCTGTGAGTGGTCAAGAATAGTCGCCTTTCGCTCCGCGAAAGAAGCGCTACTTTCGCGGAGCGAAAGGCGACTATGACAGTTTTTGGACAAAGCCTAGCGAGTAGGTCAGGCTGTACACACAGCCTGACCTACCTCCCTTTGGCTCTAGTAGAAACAGAGCCGATTGCATAAACTGTGGCTCAGCCAAACGCCGGAATCAGACGGCAAACCATATGCGGATGTGGCGGAATTGGCAGACGCGCTAGATTCAGGTTCTAGTGCCCTCACGGGCGTGGAGGTTCAAGTCCTCTCATCCGCACTTACTCCGACACAGGGGCTTACAACAAATTGCTGTAAGCCCTTTTTCGTTTCTGAATCGCCGGAAATGCAAATGGGAACATTTTGGGAAACCGCAGTGTTAGCGTTGGTTTTGCAGCGCTGTTCTTCACTCAGACCAACGGGAAAGAATCGTTGTTAAAACTCGATCAATTCAGTTTGGTAATATCGCTCGATCAATTTAAGCAGGTTTGAATCATGCTCTATCGATTGATTTTTGTTTGCGTTCTTCTGTTACTGCCTGCGTGTACGACTGAGTCAGTTGTAGAAAACAACGCCAAGCCTGATACGACTGGTTCTGTTGCGATAAAACCAACCGACCCCAACAATCCCAACAAACAACCTGCAGCACTCGAGCAAGTCGCTGAAGAAGCAAAAGGATTGCTGGAGGCCCTACTTGCTGAATTCGAAAAAGCTCAATCGAAATGGATGCAGCAGAGCCCCGATGAAAGGTTGGCTCTTCTTGGGAGCGAGAGCCGACCCTCTCAAGAGTATGCTGAAAAGTTAGTCGACCTGGCAAAGAAGTACCCTGACACCGAATCTGCGAAACAGGCTTTGCGGATCGCGGTCAAGATAGGAATGCGCGAACCAAAAACCACAGCATCCCAAGCTATCCTGGTTGCTGCCATTGCTGAACCCGACCTTGCCAAGTCGATGCAAAGCCTTGAGTTCTTGATGAAATACTCACTTGGCAGTCCGCAGAAAGAAGCGGTTGAGTTGATGCTTTCCCGCGCAATGGAACACAAGAATCCCGAATCAGCTTTCAACATCATCGAGAAGATTGTTACTTCGTCGACAAACCTGATGATACACGCCGATGTAGTCCTTACTTCATCGGAGGGCAGGGAAATTCGCGGTGACATGCTCCTGGGCTCCGGCAATCTAGATGGCAAACAGAAAGCTATCCAGCAGCTGTTGGCAATCGTTGACTTCGATGTCAAATCGGAAAAAGCCGTCAAGTGCCTCAACTTGATTTACAAAAACAGCAACGAAGAAGAAACGCGGGACAATGCGATCGCTCAACTACTCGAACACCATCCAGCACATTCCCAAACGATGAAACATGTCCAAAATCTCGGGCGATACGCGACCGTAAAAAACGAAAACTTGATCAAGCAGACGATGTCATCCTCGAATGAAAAAGTGAAAACCAATGCCGCAATTGCGCTGTCCCATCTCTTCTGGGAAAAACAACTTACGGCTCAATATTACGAGTCGGTGTCGCACGACATTGCTGACGGAACAAAAAATGAAATATATCAAGCTTACCTGAAAGCAAAACCGAATCCCGCCGACTTGGCAAAAGTAGAAGAAACGCTGGCAGCCTACATCGCAACTCATCATAACGACAAAAATGATGACATGCTTGTCGCAGCCAAAAACACACTGTTTGCAATGCAGAATCTTGCCATCGGAAAACAGGCCCCGGAAATTGTCGGCGGAGATCTGGATGGCGTTGAGTTCAAATTAAGCGACTATCGCGGCAAAATCGTTTTCCTAAATTTTTGGGGAGACTGGTGAGGCCCTTGCCGGTTAATGTACCCACACGAGCGGTCGCTCGTTCGCCACCTCGCTGGAAAACCATTTGCAATTATTGGAGTTAATAGCAACCAGTCACGAGACAACATTCGCGAAATCGCCAACGAAAAAAAGATCACTTGGCGTAGTTTTTGGAATGGGCCCAATGGAACTGACGGGCCCATTTCGACCAGGTGGTGCGTCGAGTCTTGGCCGACCTCCTATCTAATCGATAGTGAAGGCGTGATTCGTTACAAAAATCTGCGAGGTAAGCCTCTGGATCAAGCCATTGAAAAACTTATGGCCGAATTGGATGAAGAGGTCAAACTGGTCGGCATTGATCATGAATCGGAAGGCAAGGTCACAATTGCGGTCGATTCTCGAAACGGTTCGAATGGTGAAGAAGAGAACTCAAGCCGTTGAACATTCGTCAGACTTCCCAAGTTTTGGCAAACTTCGATTTGTAGAATTTTCAAAACCAAGGTGCTGTCGTTTTTACAATTTGCCAGACACCAGTCGGTCTACTTGAACTGTTCCGTTGACTTTTCGGGGTCGATTCTCAGAGATTTTCGAAAACGGTCGTTTTTGACCCGTTTGGCATGGTGGTTGCATTAACTTGTTTCGACTCGCAAAAGATGACATGGCACTCGCTGCCAACCGTGATCTAAGGCAACGACCGCCAGTGTACGTGCGGAACAACCTATAAACGCTAATCAAGATTCAGACCTTCAAAAAGTCTGTTCGGAACGTAGCGGCCAACTTTCACGGAAACCAAATCGGCTCGCAGGGAATTGCGAGCCTTTTTTGGTTCTTGCCAATCGCTGGTCAACTT
>CAZDBA010000077.1:13491-22893 GCA_964503615.1 uncultured Pirellulaceae bacterium | reverse complement strand
AACACGATATCCGTACTTGAATAGGTCGTGCCGTAATTTCCTGCCAACGTGATAACTTGATCGAGGGCATTCAGAAACTGCTGCGGCTCAAGTTCTTGCAGTGGATGAATGAACGCTGACCAGAGCACGTTGTCGTTAACGCAGAATCTCGCATCCAAGGCACGGTCGAAATTGGCAGACATTAGAACCAACCACTCGTCTTGGGAAATGGATGCAATATCGACGATTGGAGACATAATTCGCATCCGGTTGTGGGATTCGTCCGTGATCACGAAAACAAGCGCTTCACCGATTTTGAATTTCCAAAAACCAAGCTGATTTTCGAGAATCTCCGACGCCGTTTTTTCAATGAGTACTTTGAGTCGTTCGTTGCTCATGAAAGGAGTTGCAATCATCTGGGCTTGTCCTGCGTAACTGTGAATTTGCTGATTCCATTAGAGCATATCTGATGGATGGGTATCCAGCCAATTCTATCGCGGAACGCCGCTTGGCCCGGCTAACGAGTTGTTGGATAGGTCCATTTGCGAACGAGCTTTGCTTTTTTCAAACAGGTAATGGGCCACATACCACTGCTCGCCATCGTCTGCGCCAAACAACTCGGCACAAGCCATAAAAAAGACCCGCCAACGATTCAGCCAGCGTTTTGCCTGATTGCGGCCGTAGGTATCTTCCAACACCGAAAGGACTTGATTGCGATTTTGATCAAGGTTCTCCAGCCAGTGGTTGCTGGTCTGCTCGTAGTGCTTGCCATTCCACGTCCATTGTTGGGCAATTTTCAGATCGTCTTCGTAGTTGGAGAATAACGATTTGGACGGCATGATTCCGCCAGTAAAAAAGTAGCGACCCATCCAGTTGCTAGAGCCCTCGGTCTCGAAAGCATACGTAAACTCACGGTGGCAAAAAATATGGACAAACAACTTTCCGTCGGCCCGCAACCAGTTCGCAACTTTGCTCAGCAGAGCTTGGTGATTTCGCATGTGCTCAAACATCTCAACCGACACCACGCGATCGAACTGTTGCTCGCTTTCGAAGTCGTTCATGTCGACGGTTAAAACGGTCAAGTTCTCACCGACGCCGCGAAACGCAGCTTGTCCCAAAATGTGCTCACGTTGCGAATTGGAATTGCTGACCGCGGTGATCTTGCTGTTTGGATAGTGCTCTGCCATCCACAGCGTCAGCGACCCCCATCCACAACCCAATTCGAGAATGTCCTGACCATCACGCAGTTCCGCTCTCTCACAAGTCGTTTGCAACGCATCGGTTTCTGCTTGTTCCAATCCATTCGTCTGCCGGTCGTACAAACAGCAGCTGTACTTTTTCTGAGGCCCTAAAACCAAATCGTAAAATGCCGCGGGGATTTCATAATGTTGCTCGTTCGCTTTTTCAGCAAGCGGGGCGATCGGAGCATTTGCAGCCTCTGCGATAAATTGCTGCAGCTTTTGCTGCCGGGTTTCCGCGTCGCGGTTGCTAACTTGATTCAAGCGTTGCCGGCACAAGTATCGGATCCCAGCCCGAGTCAAACGATCGTTGACCCAGCCAAGTTCGATCAAATTGATGATGCCAGCGGTAACCCAGTTTCGAAACATTTCAACTCCCTTGTGCTTGAACCGATCGTTTGGGGAACCAGGGGAAAAACGCGTTGGTTGTCTTTTGGTAATCCCGATAGGCATCGCCGCGGCTTTTGAGCGCCTGCTGCTCCGAGGGCGGGATTCCAGTAACACGCAAAATGAAGAACAGCATTGCCATGGGGCCCAAAACCGTAAGCCATCCCAGTGGATAACTGATCGAGAACAGTACATAAGCCCACCAGTGCAGCCACTCAAAGAAATAGTTAGGATGCCGCGAGTAATTCCAAAGTCCTTCTCGGCAAACGGTCCCTTTGTTGGCCGCGTTTTTGCGGAAACGATGTAACTGCCAGTCCGCAAGCGACTCACCTCCAATCGCCAGCACGCCCAAAGCGACGCCCAGATAGTCCAGCCAACAAATCGGATTCGGATTCAAGATTGCGGCCAGCATCGGTAGCGAAAAAAGCAAACAGGCCACCGCCTGAAACTGATAGAACAGAAACATCCTCGGCTGAGCACGCTCGCCCCATTTTTCTTTCATTGCATCGTAGCGACCATCGGGCATGCTGCGAAAACGGACCCATACATACAAGCTCAACCGCGTGGCCCAAACCAAAACGACCGCCATTACGAGAGCTTTCCGCAGCCTATTATCTCCTGCGGTTCGCAGCGCATACAACAACGCCAACAATCCAACGCCTGAAGCCCAAGCGACATCTACAATGGCGGAGTCACCGGTGCGAAGCTGGTAAAACCAGAGCGCGGTCATCGCGGCGAAAACAACCAGCCATCCCAACAGAACTAGCAGGAGCGGGTCGGGCATACTTCCACTCCTTGTTCAGCATTCACGACTGAGCTCGGTTGCCGCGAGTCGTTCTTGTCCACTGACAGATCGAGTTGCATCAGCTGATTTGTCGATTCAGCTACGTCCAAATCGGTCAAAGGATCGACGCGGCATTCAGGCCCCGCCAATATCATCTGAACTGTATTGATTTGCCGTTCTTCAAATCCAGCTTCGCAATAGCAAAGGTAGTAATCCCACATCCTGATAAATTCAGCGTCGTAACCCAGTTTGCGGATCTCAGGGAGGTTGGTCAAGAAATTTTCACGCCAGTGGCGAAGTGTTTCAGCGTAATGCGGCGTGATATCGACCAACTCCAACAATCGCATGCGAGCCGAGTCAGACGCGTGCTGAGTCAGGCAGGAGATGCTGGGCAGGCTACCGCCGGGAAAAATGTACTTGCCGATAAAGTCCACATTGCGAAGGTGACTTTCGTAACGATGATCTGCGATGACGATCGCTTGCATCATCATCAACCCATCTTGGGTCAGCAGCTGTTTGCACTTTTCAAAAAAGGTCGAGTAGTATTGATGTCCAACCGCCTCGATCATTTCTACTGAAACGATTTTGTTAAATTTCTCTTTGCCCTCTAACGATCGGTAATCCTGTTTGAGCACGGTAACTCTATCTTCAAGTCCCCGGCAACGAACGCGTTGGGTGGCGGCTTCAAACTGTTGTTCCGAAATCGTCGTTGTCGTTACGCGGCAGCCATAGTGCTCGGCAGCAAAGCAGGCCAGCGCTCCCCAGCCAGTTCCGATCTCCAGTAAGTGATCACTCGGTTTCAAGTTCAGTCGCTGACACAGCCGATCCATTTTCTGAATCGAACTGGCTTGTAGTGTATCAGTTGGTTTTCGAAAAATGCCACTGGAATAGTTCATTGTGGAGTCCAGCCACAACGAGTAGAACTCATTTCCCAAATCGTAATGCGCTGAAATGTTCTTCCTGGATCGCTGAATGGTGTTTCGTCTTAGCCAGTGTCCGAAACGTCGGAAACGGCGCATGAGCTTGCCGCCCGATTCAAGTCGATCGGTGATATTGAGGTTGCGAATGAACAGGCGAACCAATGCGGTCAGATCGTTGCAGGAAAAATCGCCAGCGATCAAAGCACTGGCAATGCCCAAATCGCCTTCGGCTCCCACTCGGCGATAAAACCGAGGGTTGTGAATGTTCAATATGACTTGCAAATCGGAATCGGGATCGCCGAACGACATTTGTCCATCTTGATCGTTGACCAACAGGTGACCTTCCTGCAACGACTGACATCGACGTGCCGCCAACGATCGGAAAAGACGATCAAGCCTTGTTAGCTTTTGAAAATTTGCCGACTTCTTAATCATGAGTGTATCTCGACCTTCTCTGCATCGGGGCTTGTAGATGGGAGGTTTGCTGAAGCTTTCCGTTCAGTCGCGGATTCCTGATTGGCTTTTTCCGGATGTGAATAAAACGGGCAGCCTTTCCACCACAATCTTAAGGCTTGCCAATAAATGCTTGAGACAACCTGAACCGTCATAATGGGGTATCTCAGCAACACGCGACTTAATTGCCACGTGGAAATTTCTTTACGCTTAAGACTAAGTAGTGCGTCAAAAATCGGTTCTTGTTTTCCTTCGAGTGTCGCCGTTTCGCTTTTGTCTTGAGCTTCGTCGTGACTGATGCGGGAGCTTTGATAGTTTGTGATCCTGGCAGTCAGTTGTGAATTTGCCTGTAGAGCGGGTTGAGTCATTTGCCAACAGTACTCGACATCCATGGGCATAAACGGCGAGACATGAAACGCTTTCGAGCTGGATGGACTGTTGTCGTTGGAGACAAACTGGTCTTGGGAAACAACGTAACAGTGTTTTTCGCCCCAAGGCGTGTTGGTGACTTCGGCGAGCACATACTGAAGTGTTTCTTCCGAGTCAAAACAGTAGAAGAACGAAACGGGATTCAGTACGTATCCAAAATATCTCAAGTGAGCCAGCATCCGAATCGGACCGGTTGGTCGGGGGTGTCCGGCTTGTTCAATAAAATCGCGAACCGCTTCGTCAAGCGGTTGGTTGGGATCACCAAAGTGGTCAGACCGTTTAAATCGAGCCAGCGCGAATCGCTTGGTGGACCAAGCAAACCTTCCCTTAAAGACTCCGTCCAATTCGGCGAGATCCAGGTACATAAGAAACAGTTTGTTGCGAAAGCTGTGCTCGACTGGCCGGAAACGCCGATGTCTTACCCAGCCTTCGTAGATGCAACTGTTCATGACTAAAGGGTGCTCCTCGATTCGTTCAACAGTTCGCAAACTGCCAGAGCGCTGGCTACGCCGTCCTCATGAAAACCGTTGCCCCAATAAGCTCCACAAAACGAAGTTCGGTTAGGTCCGATCAATTCAGAGTGACGATTTTGGAAAGAGCGTCGGCCTGCAGAAAAGATGGGATGGTGGTAGGTGATTTTTTGAATGACCGTTTGGGGGTCGACTTTTTCAGGGCAATTCAAGGTGACCAAAAAGTCACGTTCCGATTCTACACTTTGTAGAATGTTCATGTTGTAAGTGACGGTAGCTTTTTCAGAATCATTTTTATCGATGTGATAGTTCCAGCATGCCCACGCACGGCGCGAGCGAGGCATCAACGATTGGTCGGTATGTAATACCGCAACGTTCTCCTCGTAAGGAAACGCAGATAGGATTTCCTGTTCAGCTTGCGTAGCTTGCCCGCCTAGAATTCTCAACGCTTGATCACTGTGGGTAGCGAATACGACATGGTCGTAATTTTCCGCACCGTCTTTTGAGTGGACCGTCACGTGATCGGCGTAACGTTGAACGTTTTGGACCGGTGATTCCAACCGGATGCGGTCACGGTAACTTTTAGTCAAACTGGGGATGTACTCGCGCGAACCGCCCGAGATCACTTTCCATTGCGGTCGATCGTTGACGCTTAAGAGCCCGTGGTTGCGATAGAATTCGACGACGAAGCGAATCGGGAATTTCAGGATCGTTCCATGAGGGCATGACCAGATCGCAGATGCCATCGGTAAAAAGTACTTGTCGACAAAGTACGCTGAGTACCTGTTTTGTTTGTTGGCAAAGAACTCGCCAACGGTTTGAGATTCGTTTTCTTCGCTCAGGATTTCCGGCGACTGCTTATTGAACTTCAGCAAGTCTAGCAACAGTCGAAGGTACTTCCAGCGAAATAGATTCCTACGTTGAGCAAACAGCCCATTGAAATCGGCGCCGCGATACTCAAGGCCCGTCTTGCCGCAACTAACGCTGAAGCTCATTTCTGTGTTTTGCGATTTAACGTTCAGCTCGTCCAGCAGCTTGCAAAAATTGGGATAGGTGCGGTCGTTAAAGACGATAAAGCCCGTGTCGATTGCGTAGTGTTGCCCTTCAGCTTGGACATCAATGGTGTTGGTATGTCCGCCAATATAGGAGTTGGCTTCGTAGAGTGTGATGTCATGGTGGGGGTGCAAATAATACGCAGATGTCATCCCCGAGATCCCCGACCCGATAATAGCGATTTTCATTCAATGATCTTTTTGTCGGCCAGCTCTGTTTTTTGGGTACCGCAAGATTGCTGATTGCATCGTCCGGTCAATCGTAGTCGATTTCGCGCGAAGATTTTGTAAACCCAATCCAATAAATTTCGCACGAGAGGCAGGCGGGTAGGCCAAACGAGAATGCCAAAACCCACAGCCGAGTAAACTCGTCGGAAGACTTCGACTCCTATGATCCAAGTCCCGTCGGGTAGGCGGCCTTGGATCTCGTCCATGAATTGCTGCTGGGTTTTACCGAATTGAGAAGGATTAAATTCGTCCGCAGCGATGTCGGTGAATCGAACGCGATCGCGCCTGTCCATCCAGCGAAGCATTGCGATTTCGCGAACGCACAACGGGCAGTCCGCATCGTAAAATATCTCAACCTGCCAATCTTGGGCTGGCTTCGTCGTCGCGGTAGGGCTTGTATCAGACAAATGGGAGTTCCTGAATCGGGTTGCACCGAGTTGTGATCGGTCTATCTCGCATGCAAATTCGTCAATTTCTTGGAGTTTTTCGTGGTTTGACTCAACCACGAAAAACTCGTATCGGTTAATAACCGAGTTTGAATCCGGTAATTAACTACGGAGGCTTGGAGATCGTTTGTATGCGAAAAACCCCGGTGCGGCCTGAGGTTCTGGTGGACCAGCCCTCGGCCAGATAACCCTCTCCCGAAATAGTTGTTGAATTGGCTACCTGAGCGAATAAGAGCGAAGCGTTCATGGGTACGATTGCAAATGCGAAAGTGGCGATCGTTATGATTGTCTTCATGGTTTTCTCCAAATGCTTTGAGTTGTTTTGTTTCGTTAGTTGACTGGGCTGCATGCCCGATACCCAACAAGCGGAATAATGGAGTTTGTGTTACATCTGACTGTTTTATTTTCTTCAGAGCACTTTATCTGCCGGCGAAAGTTGCATTTTCGAGTCCAACGCGGTCCAATAGTTAGAGCAAACTTTAACCTCAGACAGATTTCGCTCACGTTTTTGCAGTGCTAAAAGGACTCGGTTATGAAGAAGCAGTACAGAAAACCCGCTATGGCTAATCTCGCATCTATTGGCTTTTTCATGGTTGTCCAGATAGTGATTGCTATTCCCAACGTAACGCTCGGTCAGCAAGATCTAACTGACTGGACGCAGTGGCGCGGACCGCAACGAGATGGGATCGTTGAAAGTGAGGTTTTGAGTTCTGCAACATCGCTCAAAGGAGTCCAGAAAAAGTGGCATGTCGATCTGGGGCCCAGTTATTCCGGTCCTCTGGTCGTTGGCGACAAGATCTTTGTCACGGAAACGAAAGACAAAAAGTCAGAAGTCGTACGAGCGCTCAATCGAGCCAATGGTGAACAGTTGTGGGAAGCTGAATGGGAAGGTGCGATGAGGGTTCCTATCTTTGCCAGAGCCAATGGTGACTGGATCCGAGCGACACCAGTCTACGACGAAGGCCGTTTGTACGTGCCTGGAATGACCGACCTGTTGGTCTGCTTGGACGTCTCAGACGGAAGCGAGATTTGGAAAATCGACTTCAAAGGCGAGCGTGGCAAGAATCCCTCGTTCGGCGCTGTTTGCTCACCCCTGATCCATGGCGACTACCTCTACATCGAGGCAGGCAACGGGCTTCAGAAAGTTGATAAGGTCACGGGGGATGTTCAATGGACGGCTCTCGAAGGTGGTAAAAATATGATGAGCGATGGTACGTTTTCTTCGCCACTGGTTGCTACTGTTGCAGGCAAGGAGCAACTCCTGGTCCAGACGCGAAGCACCTTGGCAGGAGTCGATTTGGACAGCGGAGATGTTCTCTGGTCCCAAGAGGTGCCCGCCTATCGGGGCATGAATATTCTGACCCCAACGGTTTACAAGGACTTCGTATTTACCAGCAGCTACAACAATGGTTCGTACATGTACCAAGTGAACTCTGCCGAAGAAGGTGGTTTGAATTCGGCAGAAGCATGGCAGGGTCCCGAGCGAGGTTACATGTCGTCACCGATTCGGATCGACAACTACGCCTACTTGCATTTGCAGAACACGCGTTTCTCCTGCATCGATTTGGATACGGGAGAAACGATGTGGAAGAGTGAGCAGTTCGGTAAGTACTGGAGCATGATTTCCAGCGGCGATCGGATCCTGGCGCTGGACGAGCGTGGTGAGTTGTTATTGGTCCGCGCGAATCCTGAAGAGTTTGATCTGCTGGATCGCAAGGAAGTATCGGACGAATCCACCTGGGCCCACGTCGCGTTGTCAGGCAATCAAATCTTCGTCCGGGAGCTAAACGGCCTGACTGTTTACGACTGGAACTAAGACAATTGAGGATTAGTGTTCATTAGAGTCGATTAGTGGTTTTTAAATTTTTGACACAAATGGACACGAATAATCCCAGTCCCGACAGGACGACGAAGCTTTTCAGGATTCTTGTTTGCCACGAATAACTCGAATGTTCACGGCATCCGTGAAAATCAGCGTCCATCGCCCTTGTTGACCGTCTGCCACAGATTCACGCCAATCTGCACGGATTGATTCAGTGACGACTGTGAATTATGTCTGATCAGAACGAGGGTTGGAGTGTATGATGGTAGAAACAGGTTTCTCTGACAGGTTCAAAAAATTGTGACGCTGAAGAATACTTTTCTATCTGATGGACTGGTTGTAAGTTTCGAATTGTTTCCGCCTAAAACTGTGAAAGGCGAGGCAAGTCTGTACAAACACGTAGCCGAGTTAATGAAGTTCAATCCGGACTTTATTACGTGCACCTATGGGGCAGGGGGCTCGACACGAGACAAGACGCTGGAGATCGTCTCAAAGATCAAAACGGACTTTGATGTTCCCGTTGCATCCCATCTGACGCTGGTGGGTAGCACCGTTGACGATCTCCGTCGGTATTTGCAAACCGCGCAAGAACAGGGCGTTGATTACATCGTTGCTTTGCGAGGAGACCCGCCCAAAGGGCAAACGAGCTTTTCCCAGACCGAGGGTGGCTTGCGTTATGCCAACGAATTGGTCGAGTTGATTGCGGCCGAGTTCTCAGATTTTGGAGTGTTAGTTGCTGGATATCCTGAAAAGCACTGCGAAGCGCCCAGCATGGAGGTCGATCTGGAAAACCTCAAGCGAAAGGTCGACGCGGGCGGAGAGGCGATCGTGACTCAGGTCTTTTACCACAACGAAGACTTTTTCCGATTCCGAGATCAGTGCGAATCGTTAGGGATCGATGCGCCAGTTATTCCAGGCATCCTGCCGGTCACGAGTCTTTCGCAGATCGAACGAATCGCATCGCTGTGCGGGGCGAACGTTCCTGAATCGTTTCTCAAGCGGTTGGGGGAGAAGGATGACAAGCAGTGGCAATTCGACGTTGGCGTAGAATTCGCGATCGAGCAAACTCAAGCTTTGATCGATGCAGACATAGCCGGGATCCACTACTACGTTCTCAACCAGTCTCCCGCAACGACCAAGGTTCTCGAAGCAGTGAACGTCCAGTCACTAAGAGTCTAGGGTGGTCTTAAGCCT
>CAZDBA010000077.1:0-13391 GCA_964503615.1 uncultured Pirellulaceae bacterium | reverse complement strand
GTCTTAAGCCTGGTCAGTTTCTACCAGCTTTTGGGCTGCCAGTTCTCGAAGTCGCTTGACCATAGAGAACAGGCCATTTCGACGTTGTGGGCTGAGGTGTGAACTGAGCCCCAATTGCTCAAACAACTCACTGGACTCCTTGTCCAGAATGTCACGAGCGGTTCGCCCCGAGTAGTAACTGAGCAATATGACGATCAGCCCTTTGACGATCAGGGAATCACTATCGGCAATGATGTTGATGATTTGCGGATGGGATTCAGGCGACTGTGTGACCATCCACACGGTGCTCATGCATCCGGTCACGAGATTGGCAGCTGACTGATGTTCCTGAGCGAGTTCAGGAAGCTCGCGCCCCAGTTCGACGATATACTCGTAACGTTCGTCCCAGTCTTGCATTTCCTGGAATTCTTCGAGCAGTTCTTCGACGGTAGGCGGTGAGTAAGGTTCGGACATTGACGAGATCGAGAAACTAAAAACCATGTGCTTTGTTAAAACTGGCTTAATAGTAGATGGTTTTCGGCCAGAAACAATGCTGTTGCAAGAGTACTCAACTTGAATCACCACGATTCGTAGAGCGATTCTCGAAGCGAATAGTCGCCTTCTAGTAGGCGACTTGGTTTCGGCCTTGGTTTTTCGCCAGGTAAAGGTTCTTATCCGCGATCGCCAGAAACTCGGTTCTTGATAGACAGTCTTCGAATGTCCAAGTAGAGATACCACCGCTGAACGTGCAAGAAATCGAACCAATGCTGGTTTCGAACGCCGGATTGATGATCGTTTGACGATACCGTTCGGCAACTTCGACCGCCACTTCTAGCGGAGCGTCCGACAGAAGGACCGCGAACTCCTCGCCACCGAAACGGGCGAAAAGATCGCTGTCGCGCACGTTGCGCAACATTCGTTTGCCAAATTCGACAAGTACCTCATCACCGATGATGTGACCATGTTGATCGTTGATCGACTTGAAAAAGTCCAAATCCATCATTAGCAGACTCATCGGTTTTTCGTTCCGCTTGCGAAGGCTGATTTCCCGGTCTAGGACATCCATTAGATATCGCTTGTTCCATGCACCAGTCAACGCATCATGCGTCATCATGTCATAGATCGATTCGTGGTATTTGGCTTCCACGTTATCAGCATTCAAAAATTTGAAGATCGACGTTCCGACTCGAATCCGGTCTCCCGAGCAGAGTTTTAGATTGGAGATCTTTGATTCATTGACCCAGGTCCCATTGGTTGAGTCAAGATCTTCAACGAAAAAGTCGGTTCCCTTTTTGGTTATTTTGGCGTGACGACGGGAAACAGAACTGTCGTTGACGACGAATTCACAAGTTGTATCGCGGCCGATTTCTGCTGAATCGCCAACGATCGGAACTAACCCGGCGCCTGGTTCAACGGGATATATCTTCAACAGTCGAGGATCACAATTGAGCGGAGGAGTCGAATGCCCAAAAATACTGGTGACATGATTTTGGGGATCGGTAGCAGGTTGTTGGGTGTCGGATTGCATGATGAGCTGAAAAGAGAGGTGGGAATTAAACGTCGATGCAATCTTAGGTTGCCATGAATGAACCGGAGTGACGTTTTCAATTTTTATGGGGTGAGTTTCAAAACTCGCTTTTGATTACAATTCGTAGTCCGATGGAACACAGTATTCGAGTACGAAATGAGAGTAGGATTTTGATGATTTCGCTGCTTATTGGGTAAATAGTAGCCAGTTTCTGCACGAATCCCTGTTGTTTTGTTCGTTTTAGCCAGTTTTGGCAGTTTTTAACTTTTATGGCGTAGCGGTTGCATAGTATCGTTTGACTAAGAATTACAAACCAAGAAGGTTCGATCATGAAATCTGCAACACGACATTTCACATTCGCCATTATGGCCGTGGCTGCCACGTTTTTCGCTAACTCGCGCGTTTCGGCGGATGCTCCGTCGGACACCATTTGTGAATACGCATCTGAAATCGTTTGCTTGACAGGTGACATGAAAGACGAAATCAAATGTCACTTTCTCGGTGCCAAGGGATATGGTCGATTGCTTGCTGCCAATGCGGTTGTTAAAGCAAAAGCTGCTCAGATCAAGCGAAGAGTGCATCGGAACCCTTGCTACAGCCGCCTTGTCCACGATGCGAATCGTTTAGATGAAAAAGTATGTAAGTTGCAGGAGCAATTCGAACAGGCTTTGTTGTGCTCAAGTTATAAAAGGCCTATCAACGGCGACCCTGCTGATGTGGCTGCACTGTTGGCTGACATGCGTGCATTATCTAAATGCCTGAAAGCGGAAGCCTGTGTTCGCTTGGGCTTGGCACCACCAGTGGTCGTCGCTCCCGTAGTCGTCCCACCCGCTCCTGTGCACACCCACAGGTTACCGGTACCAGCGGTAGTTGAACCCTTGCAGATCGATCCGATCCTGGAAGAGGTTCCCTTCAACGCACCGAACTTTCCTCAGGTTGAACCTCGATCTATTTTGGAACTCGAGACCGATCCAATTTTGGAACTTCCCCGCGGCTTCTAGAGTAGCACGCCCTCGGAGGCGTTAATATTCGCCTCAGAGAGGCAAGCTGTGTAACCGTTAAGGAGCTTGGGTTTTGAAACGGCCTCTAGAAGTTAGGCGCAAGCCGAAAGAGCTGAGCAAACTTTCAAACTTTCGCTCGGCTTACCAAACTTTTAGCGGGCGTTCGGTACGACCAGGGCTGGGATTTCCTCATCGCTCGTCTCTGGCAACAGTGTAGATTGCTCGAGCACTTCCATTGCAAGGCTGCGATAGTCGTTGGCTCCGTTTGAATTGTCTGCGTAGCCGAAAATCGACTGTCCAAAACTGGGAGCTTCGGCAAGTCTTACGTTGCGGCGGATTCGGGTTTCGAAACTGAACGCCTCCAACCATTTTTCGTTGGTTGTTCGCTCACTATCAAAGTAGTTTTCGATGTCGTTGGCTACTTCGTGCGCCAAACGGGTGCCACCATCAAACATGCAAAACACGATGCCAGACAGAGTTAGGACTGGATTCAGTCGTTGGGCAACCAACTCGATTGTACGCAGTAACTTACTCATGCCGTGCAAGGCAAGAAAGTGAGGCTGCATTGGCAAAAAGACTTCGCCGGCCGTTGTCAGTGCGTTCAATGTTAGCACGCCCAGCGACGGCGGGCAGTCAATGATCACAAAGTCGAATTCTTCGTCGTCTTGATTGATCAGGTCGCGCAAAATAATCTCTCGCCCAACTTCACCAGCAAGTTCCATTTCCGCAGCGGCCAGATCGATGTGAGCTGGTACCACAAAAAGATTGTCTTCAACTTGGATTCGCACGTCTGCCAGTTTGACATCGTCCTCGGTTAGGCAGTCGTAAACCGATTTTTGATCAACTCCCGTTGTCACGCCTAGATGAAGTGATGCATGGGCTTGCGGATCCAAATCAATAATGCAAACTCGGTTACCTAGTTCGGCCAACGCGGCGCTGAGGTTGACGGCGGTGGTTGTCTTTCCGACTCCACCCTTTTGATTGATGATGGCGATTCGACGCATGGGAAACTCCATTTTCCAAGCTGTTTTGGTGATCAGGTCTGCACTGATCTGAGCCCACATTATGTTCTCCAGCCAATTTTCTAACTAGACGAATAGAACCCTGGAAATTCGCAGTTGTGCAAAGAGCTAGCGGTCAATTCGTGGAGCAATTGTCAAAGCCAATCAGTTAGTGGCCTTTTTTAATTTTAAGGTAGCTGGATTCACCCGAATTTTAAATCTTGGCAATGCACTCTTGGCGTTTTGCTTCCCTTCTGGATGTGTGCTTTGCAAGGAATATACGAGTCACAGGTGTTTGGAAATCGTAGTTTTGCAGACTGTTTGAATCGAGTTTTGAGTCTTTCTTGCAAAAGCGGAACTGAAACACAGTTCGCGCCTTGAAGGGGCAAATCTGGCGTGAAACAATAATGCTCGACTTTGAACGTGTGTCTAGCTCAGGAAGCGGGACCGTCGTTTGATTGCTGGACGCCTGAACTTCATGGTGAGCTGGCACTTCCTATTTTTTAGCAGGTAAACTAGATGAGAATTGAACCACTTGGTGACAAAATTGTTGTCAAGCGCACAGAGGCCGAAGAGATGACCGCTGGCGGAATTGTTCTGCCCGATAGCTCCCAAGCCAAACCACAAGAGGGTAAAGTTCTCTCCGTCGGCGACGGCCAACTTCTTACCGACGGCACTCGGTCGAAACTACAAGTTCAGGAAGGCGATCGAATTTTGTTTACCAGCTATGCCGGTAGTGAAATCGAAGTTAATGGAACCCAGTTATTGATCATGAGTGAAAGCGACGTGCTGGCAATCATGGACTAGGTTTGGGCTTTGTCCTTAAATTTAAAGTCGCCTTACGCTTCTTTCGCAACCAGTCGCAGAGCGAAAGGCGACTGTGACTGTTGGCAATCAGTGACTGTCAGCAATCGACGGCTAACTGTCTTGTACGCCACTTCCTCGTCTCGACAACCCAATAGCTATATTACGTTGCGCGTTGTGTCCGCTTGTCAGTTTTAGCGTACAATCTGAAGCGTTGACAATTTTGAAGGAAAATCATGCACAGAAAACTGTTTTCATCGTCACTCATTTTTGCATTTATATTTGCCACCGGTCCGGTCTGGGCTCAAGACGTCAAAGAACCCGAAAGCGTCGATGCAGAGACTTATAAGAAAGTGGTTAGCGCGGGCGTCACCTACCTTCTTGAAAAAGGTCAAGCCGAAGATGGTTCGTTCAGCAAAGGTTTGAGCACGGCCGTGACTTCGATGTCCGCAACGGCTTTGATGAAACACGGTTTGCCCGCCGATCACCCCAAGATTGCCAAAGCGGTGCTATATGTTTTGAAACACGTTCAGGAAGACGGTGGTATTTACACACCCGACACGTTTTTGAAGAACTACGAGACCAGTTTGGCGATTCTGTGTCTGGTCCAGGCCAACAAAGATGGGCTGTATGACGAAATCATTCAGGATGCGGCTAACTACGTCAAGAAAATTCAATGGGACCATGCCGAAGGCCACGATCGTTCAAGCGGTTTTTTTGGCGGCTGGGGTTACGGATCGCATCAAAGACCGGACCTTAGCAATACTCAGTTCGCGCTCGAAGCGTTGATTGCCGCAGGAGTTGACGAAAGCAGTGTCGAGATCGAAAAAGCCAAAGTGTTTCTTTCTCGAGGTCAGAATTTGCCTTCGGCCGAGAACACCATGGGCTTTGCGTCTGGAGTTAAGAAAGGGGATGACGATTGGGGAAGCATGATCTACACCCCAGCCAATGGTGGTGAAACCAAAGTTGTCCCAGCCGAAAACGAAGGGGGAGGACTGCGAGGTTACGCATCGATGACTTATGCAGGACTTAAGAGTTTTCTTTATGCAGGACTGGATAAAGACGATATCCGCGTACAGGCCGCGATGGATTGGATCTCCCGTCATTACTCATTGGAAACCAATCCAGGGCTTGGAGCCCAAGGGCTTTATTACTACTACCACGTTTTCGCAAAAGCCCTTGATGCCGTTGGCCAGCGAACACTTACCGAATCCGATGGCACAGTCCACAATTGGCGCGCTGAACTTGTCACCGAGTTGGCGAAACGCCAACGAGAGGACGGTTCGTGGACGAACATCGAACACGATCGATGGTACGAAGGTGACAACAATCTGGTGACCTGTTACGCCCTTTTGTCACTATCGTATTGTTCTCCTGAGTTGGACAAAGACGCTCCGGAAGCTCTTCAAGCCGATCCGGTTAAGTAGTAGATCTACTCGCACGACATTCTTAGCCTTGCCCGAATTACCTGAAGGCGTATTCGTATGACTCGCCCGCAGTTGGAAGTTTGCATCGCAACGTACGCTGAGGCAGTGATTGCTCAGGATGCCGGTGCGGATCGAGTTGAACTCAATTCAGCTTTGCAGTTGGGTGGGCTGACTCCTTCCCCGGCGACGGTTCAACGGATTCTCGCCGGATGTTCTATTGAAGTGATCGCAATGTGCAGGCCCCGTCCTGGGGGATTTTGTTACAACGACGACCATTGGGCGACTCTGTTAGCCGATTGCCGTTGGATGATTGAGCAGGGAGTTCACGGAATCGCGTTTGGCTGTTTGACACCTGAGCGGAATATTGATGCCGCTCGTGTGAGACAGATGCGAGAAAGAGTAGGGGGCCAACAACTGGTTTTCCACCGCGCTTTTGATCTGGTTGAAGATTGGCAATCTGCTTTGGAATGCTTGATCGAAGCTGGGGTGGACAGAGTTATGACCAGTGGGGGTGCTGAATCGGTCCCCAACGGCCTTCAACAGATTCATCGGATCGTAGAATTCGCCTCGGGAAGAATCGAGATCATTCCTGCGGGTGGAATTACACCAGAGAACTTAACCGAGGTGTTGCGTTCAACTGGTTGCCAACAAATTCACGGCACTTTTTCTTCATCTGTGCCCGATCTTGGTTACGACGATGCTCCAATTCGTTTTTCGCCGGTCGATCAAACACGTGCTGTTTGCCCCCAGCTCTTGGAAAGAGCCAACGCTCAGTTGCGTGACTATTTTCGATAACAGTCGAAGGCAAAAATTGTGGCTTGGGAAAAGATAGGGAAGTTTTCAGGCAAGCCTTGGAAAAAGTTCGACTTAATTCCTAAACGCCCAATTTTTTTTGTTATCGCTACTGCGATACAGTTATTCCTAAAATCCATTTAAGGTCAAACACCGGCGCGTTGCCCAAACTTGGAGGAAAAAACGTTCATTGTGATTGTTTAACCTTTAGTTTTTTCGAGAACAAAATTCTGTAAAGCTGTGGTTTCGAAGACGTTAGTGCGGTTACCTCGACCACCCTCGGTACTACCCAATCGTAATCGAACTAGGCCATTGTGAATTTAATGCCTGAATTCACTTTACAATTGATGAAGGGAGCCACGTGAGAAAGCCATTCACCCCAAAACAAGTTTCCTTGGCGATCGGTGTTAGTGAGTCGTCGATCAAAAGATGGTGTGACAACGGTAGTATCAGTGCACAATACACAACAGGTGGACATCGCCGAATCACAACGAGTGGGTTGCTGATTTTTCTACGAAGTTCACGGCACGATCTTTCTAATCCGACGGCAATTGGATTGCCTGAGCGATTGCCCATCACAACGATGCCGCGTGAAGAGCTGCTTAAGCAAATCGTTGAGTCTTTGGTTGCTGGAAATGAAACTGAGGTCCAGCAGATTGCAATTGAGTTGTTTCTTAACGAGCATAGTGTCGCCAAGATTTGTGATGATTTCATCGCACCTGCGCTACGTCAAGTCGGTGGGCTTTGGAAGTGCAGCAAGATCGAGGTTTACCAAGAGCGTTTGGCTTGCAAGATGAGCCAGCAAATTTTGGCCGAGCTCAAAAGTCTGGTTCCTGTTCCATCGCAAGACGCACCTGTTGCAATTGGCGGAGCTCCTCAGGGCGACCAGTATAGCTTACCCTCGTCGATGGTTGAGTTGACGTTGCGTTCCTGCGGTTGGCAATCAACATCGATGGGAGAGAACGTTCCGTTGGCAAGTTTGGCTGCGGCCGTCAGGACCTACTCACCCAAGTTGTTTTGGTTGAGCGCGTCTCACTTGGAATCAGAAAACAGATTCGTTATCGAGTTCAATCAGTTGTACAACGAATTCGGAAGTCAGATTCCGTTTGTTGTGGGAGGGCAGGCGTTAACCGCCGAAGTCCGCTCGCGCCTGCCAGATGTGACGTTTTGTAGTAGTCTCTATCAGCTAACACAGCACGCCACAGTTCTGAGTGGACAAACGGGTTACTAAATAAATCAAGCCTGTCGCTGTTGGACAAACGCTCACAGAGCTTGCCTGCTTGTCCACGACGTTTGGCGCCACCTACAAGCTTAATGGCTCTTCAGAAATTTGACGTTGAGGTCTTGTGATCTCATAGAGATCGTAGATCAGTTGAACGTCCTCGGGCCGTTGAGGAACGTTGCGACGTGCGAACATCCGTTTTTGGGTTAGCTCTAAAATGCCAGGCGGTGATTCAGTGATCTGGCCAAAGCTCCTTGCGTAGTTTACGAACGCTGGCACATTGGTCGTTACAAATCCATACAACATGCTACCTGTCCCGACGAGTTTGCCTGTAAAGATACTGGTGTTGATCGCTGTTTTGGAATAGTCGCCCATGATGCAACCGACGAACTGCATACCCGTGGCGACTCGTTCGCCATTGTAAATCATGTTTACTTCGCCGTAGGTATTCTTTAAATCGCTGTTGCAGGTGCCCGCACCGAGATTGATCCAACTACCCAGGTAACTGTGCCCCAAAAATCCGTGATGTTGTTTGTTCGAATAGTCTTCGATAACGGAACCTTCCACCTCACCGCCAATTTTGATCGTGTGGCCAGTCGAGACTTCGTCTTTGATCGCTGAATGCTCGTTGACTCGGCAACTCCGGCCAATATGAATGGGACCTCGCAAAAAACAGAACGGTCCAATCACACTGCCATCTTCGATTACGATTGGGCCTTGAGTCGTATTGGTCACGACAAAATCGGAAATCGTAACGTCTCCCGATACGAAAACGCCGTCGGCGATTTCTTTGTATTGTCCCACTTCCAAACGGTGTTGGATGTTCTCGGAAAAAGTGGACAGGTTTTCCCGAACGACATCGTGCGGATACTCGAACAGCCGGATCTCCGCTTCGTTCACCTCAATATCCTCGGTCGCGAAGAATCGTTGAATCGAAATTAACAGGTCATCGTCCGATTGGTCGTTTAACTCAGCCGTCGGGATCATCGCGGCGGCAATCGACCAATCTCCAAAGCGAACAATTCGAGCGCGGGTTGATTCAGCAAATTCTTTGATCAAAGCCATGTTCGTGGTCGAAGGGACCATTCGCGCGTTGAGGACCAGCGTCCAAGGTTGGCTGGTATCCAAAGGCTGGGCCAAATCAGGGTGGTCCAATTTCTGTATTGCGCGGAGGTAGGGCCGGACGATGGCCCGAATCGGACTTTCCAATTCCTGGAACCTGTCGATAAAGCGATAGGTCGCGCACAGGATCGAGTAGGCAGCCCTCCCAGTGGTGATTGGGTAAAGCTGTTCGACGCCCGCGTCTTCAAAAACGATGATATTCATAAAGTTGTGAAAAGCTTGTAACCACAAACAGTTGGCAGAAGGAGTGTCGTTTTACCAACATTAAAATCGCGAGTCCAACAGCAGTTTGTGCAGCAGTTTAAACTGGGCAATCAAGGGTGGTTTTGTGGTGGTTTCTTTCGTGCGGTTGCTTGGAAGCAAGCTTGTCAAGTAACCGCTTAAGTGTTTTTGAACTACGACAGAGAGTCCAATCAACTTTTTTTGCTACCAATCAGAAAAGAGCAAAGGGCTGTTAGCAATCCGATTCCAGCTATTCCCAGAATGCCATACGCAAAGTTCCTCAGGATGGTTCCTTGGGCATAGTTTTTGTTCCAATGGGCTTCTTTCCATTCCGGGAGTTCGTAGTCTTCGATCGACGAGTACCACAGGTCCCACATTTCCCCGGGAGAAGCATCGGCAAGCAGCGCGTCGGCGTTTTCGAATTCAGCGATTTCGTTTCGCGTTTTTTCGTCTTTGCCGATCATGTTGCTGGAGTAATTGTAAAGAAGCCCCCCAGCTACGCCTGCGATCACCGCAACTCCCAAACCCAAAGTAAACAAAAGCCGTTTGAGCGGGTTCGCGGCCCGGGGTAATGCATCGTTTTCAGGATTCTCCAACTCAAGATTCTTGAGTTCTCGTAATTTCGGGACGTCCACCATCGCAGAGCACTCGGGGCATTCGATGGTGTTACCAGCGTGTCTAGTCTCGACGGACAATTTGTGATTGCATTTGCAAGGAAGTAGGTAGCGCGTCGCCATGAGTTCGATCTTATAGGTCTATGGACACAGTTAAAGTAAACGCCGGCCCCCAAATGGCAAATAGGGGAACTAAAGGGGGTTTAATGTAAAGGGCGATGAGCTTGGCCTTTTTGCAGTGGCTAGTAATTTTTCGATTGCTTGCATTTTAGTGACAGAGTAAAGCCCAAGCGAGCTATGCGGTACTAAGTCACCGTGAGTGGTCGCCAAAACATAAGGACTGGGCTGACTTTGCGCGGAACTCGACTGTTTCAATTCCACCACCTCAAATCGTTGATTTTACTACTGTTTTCGGTGCAGAAGCGAGGTTCGAACATCGAAGTGGGACATAATGTGACACCCAACCTGGGGTTTGTGAAGCTTTTGTGCCTGCAACATCTATACCTAAATGGGGGGCAAGCGAAAATGATTCGAATTGGTTATACGAACTACGTAATGTTCTTGAAATTCATAAGCTTCTCTATTTTCTTACTGGACCAGAAAACGGCTCTAGTTAGAATTGGTCCGACCGCGAATCAACGCTCCCTTGCTGTTTCAGCAGCCCAAAAAACTGGTCATCCGAGCGACTTTGATCACGGAGTAGGTTTCCATTGAAACCAAACGCCTCAAACGGGGAGGCGGAAGAAAAATCCTGCGGAAACAGGTTAAGAAGAACTGAGACAGGGCTGTTGATCTCAAAATCGGACTGGCAATTTGGAATTGCTAATCCACACAGGGGAGAATTTTCTGCGCCAATTCTTATTGGCCACCTGAAATTTCTTTTTCTGATTTTTGAGCAGGTTGTTAAACCTTTCAGGATATCGCAGTTCTGTAGTTCGATTTAGTCGAATGACTTGAATTCCGGATTCTTCTTCTTTTGTTCTCCGTGTTTTGAGAGTCGCGAACGAATCGCGGTGTAGACTTTAAAATCGCCGTGGTGATCTGTGGCGGAACCAACTTAAACAAACCATTTCCAAATAATCGCCAGGAGAATTTGGCCTTGTACGATACATTAATCGGTGAATTTGAAGAAGAATCAACACGTACACGCATCACGGCACAACCTTTTGACGAGAATGCGGTGCAAGTTGATGAGGCAGTTGCTGCTCAGCCTGCTGGCAACGAGGCACAACCAAAAGTCAAATCGAGCGAAGAGCTGGCTACTGAAGATACTGAATCGTGGTCTGACGACCCGGTTCGAATGTACTTGACCCAGATGGGTGAGATCCCTCTTCTGACTCGTCCTCAAGAGATCGCGTTGGCAAAGCGGATTGAACATACACGTCGCAAGTTCCGCACTCGTTTGCTGGAATGCGATTATGTGATCCAGTTTGCTTTCAAGATCCTTAAGCGTGTTCATCGCGGCGAGCTGCCGTTTGATCGAACCGTTCAGGTTTCCGTAACCGATCGGCTGGAAAAAGAACAGATCCTCGGTCGTATTGGTCACAACCTGACCACGATGGAAGTTTTGTTGAAACGAAATCGCAAAGACTTTATTACCGCCTTCTCAAAGAGTGCCAATAAAAAAGTGCGTGAACAGGCTTGGACCAATTTGGCCCGCCGTCGTCGCCGCTGTGTTCGGCTGCTCGAAGAGCTTGGATTGCGTACTCAGCGAATCGAGTCACTGATCAATAACGTTGAGCAGTTCAGCGATCGAGTCACCGAGATTCAGAATAAGACCAAGCGTGCTCGCAAAGCCAACAAACTGACTCCTGAGCATGAGCAGTTGCTCAGCGAAATGAGAATGATCTTGCTGGCTTGTCAGGAATCGCCTGCCAGTTTGCGTAACCGTGTTCGCAGTCTGAAAAAAGTCTACTCCGAGTACCAACAGGCCAAGCGAGAGTTGTCCGAAGGTAACCTTCGCTTGGTGGTCTCAATCGCCAAAAAGTATCGTAACCGTGGTTTGAGCTTTCTGGATCTGATCCAGGAAGGTAACGCCGGTTTGATGCGTGCGGTCGACAAGTTCGAGTACCGACGAGGATTCAAGTTCTGCACGTATGCGACTTGGTGGATTCGCCAGGCAATCACTCGTGCGGTTGCAGACCAAAGCCGAACGATTCGTATCCCCGTTCATATGGTCGAGACGATGTCTCGCGTACGGACCGTTTCTCGTCAACTGCTACAAGAACTGGGCCGCGAGCCAACTCTCGAAGAGGTGGCCAAGCGTAGTGAAACAACGATCGACGAAGCCCGTCGTGTTTTGGCGATGAGCCGATATCCGATTAGCCTCGATCGGCCCGTCGGTAACAGCGAAGACAGCCACTTTGGTGACTTGCTGCCCGATGGTGAAGCGGAAAGCCCATCCATTGGTGCGGCTCAGGAAATGTTGCGAGGCCGAATCGACAAAGTCCTCATGACACTCAGCTATCGTGAGCGTGAGATTATCAAACTGCGTTATGGCTTGGGTGATGGTTACAGCTATACGCTTGAAGAAGTCGGACACATCTTCAAAGTGACCCGCGAGCGTATCCGTCAGATCGAAGCCAAAGCGGTTCGCAAGCTGCAACAGCCAAGCCGCTCACAAGAGCTAGTCGGATTTTTGGACTAACGGGCTTTGTAAGCAAACCCAGCCAAAGCTAATCCTAACATTTAAAAAGGGCGCCCAGACCAGTTCTGGACGCCCTTTTGTTTTTCAAAGTAGCACGCCTCTCCGAGGCGTTAAATGATTCTTAGCTGTCTACGTTGCACTACGTTACGACGCCATCGAGTTGGCCAAAGCTGTTTCGTTACTATCGTAACCCAAGGTGATTGGGGATGATTCGTTGCTTTTGGATTCCAACCGCAAGTGTTGGTTCAGCTTGATCTCACCTTCTTCGACTTTATCTACACCTTCGGCAGTGATAACAAGCCCTCCGTTTTCAGCACGCTTGATCCAACCCTTCTCCCGGAAATACCACAGGTGGAACTCCAGAACTTCATCGGGCAGGTTCATCATCTTTTTTACCGTATGCGCGCCCAGGGCAGGTGAGTTTTCAGCTTGTCGGCGACGAGCGTAGAACAGGCAAAGCAGCTCATGTCGCTCAATCGTGTCCGGTCCCGCCTTTCGAGCATGATCAGTGAGGGCGGCGTTTCCCTTTTTCTCTTGCTCTTGCTCAGCATCGTAGGACGCACGTGAAACAGGATCGCGAAGGATTTCGAACGCTTTTACAAGAAAGTTAAACCGCTCTTTGTCACCGCCCTTGTCCGGGTGATACTTGACCGCGAGGTAGCGAAACATGCGCTCGATTGCGTCTTGCGTCGCATTGGCATTCAGTTGCAGGATCTCGTAGTAATCTTTGCCGTTTGAGGTTTGCATCGGTGTATCTCTCTTGTTTGCTGGACGGGAGATCATAGTTGCAAACAGAGTGCCAATGACGGTCAGTAGCCCGCTAATCGCTCAAAAGCCAAATGAATCGAACGATTGTTGAGCAACTGTTTCGCAGGGACGGTGATTTTTGGCAACACAGCGATAACCTGATGTTGCAAAATGGCAACGATTTCAAAAATTCACCGTGGACAAGGTTCTTAGAACGTTTGAGCGTCTCACGTAGAAGGCCGTAATCATTTTTTCAAACGCAGCACAAATAGTAACCGACGCGTT
>CAZDBA010000076.1:20103-23064 GCA_964503615.1 uncultured Pirellulaceae bacterium | reverse complement strand
CTCGGGGCGAAATCAGGCGATATTTCGAATCACGCCCACCACAACGCCGATCACTTTTGCGTCTTTGGTGTACATCGGTTTCAAACGCTTATTTGCCGGTTGCAAACGAACTTGGTTCTTTTCCGGGAACCAGTATTTCACTGTCGCTTCACCGTCGGAAGTACGCGCTACAACGATGTCTCCTTTGTCCGCTGAGCGTCTTCGTTTGACGATAATGTAATCACCGTCGGCGATTTGAGCTTCGATCATCGAGTCGCCGCTCACACGCAAAGCATAGTTTCCTTTGCGAGCAAAAAGCCCGCCGACATCCAACCGTTCGTTTTGCTCAATCGCTTCGAACATTCCACCAGCCGATACGACTCCTGACAGCGGCAATCCGTCGTACTCCTCATGAGCCTTTTCCGTCAACTCGATCGCTCGCGAGCTATTTGCCGTTCGGGTAATCAAGCCTTTCCTGACCAACGCGCGCAAGTGCCCCATGGCACCGTTAGGAGACGCAAAACCGAACTCATCACAAATCTCTCGAATCGTAGGACCGTAACCTCGGTCGGTAATCTTCTCACGAACAAAAGCAAATACCTTCTCCTGTTTTTTGGTCAATCCTTCCATCGCTCTCCGCCCTTTTAAAAACCGTTAACTGACATCGCCGACATCATTCGAGCGACGTGGCATTTTGTCCACTACGCTACAAGTCAGTGTAGCAACAACGGCTTCTTACACAATTCAAACACCCAAAGATTTTGCGAAAAAATACAACCTTTTCTCGATTGCAGACCAATCCTCAAACTGTTTGTTTTGAAGCAAAATCCAATCCAACCAATTTAAAGCCCCCAATGTTTGATTGCATTCATTAAGCAGCCTGACAAGCTTCGTCTCCGTTTCCGAAAGCACAACGCCGCCGGGCTTTTGCCCTACGACTTGAGAGTAAACATCTAGCGCCAACTCCCATGGCGCCGCATTGTCCATTTCCAGACTACCGATCAAACGAGCCAGATCCAGGCACCGCGAATCGATCGACATCGAGCCAAAATCGACGATGCCGGTCAACCTGTTTTCCGAAAACAAAACATGGTCGTGATGCACGTCTCGAATAACGGGGCCCAACTGAAACTCCAATGAAACAACTTCTCCAAATCGTTTCTCAAGCCCCCAAAGCCTTCCCGCTACTGCAGGCAGTAACCGCCTCGAAAGATCACTGATCGCGGCTGTCGGTCCGGGCGCAGATCCTCGGCTCAACTTTGCAACGATCTCTGATGCAGTGCGAATTTGGGAAAAGCGTCTTTTGATTGCGGGGCTCACTCCATACTGAAACGAATCTTGAAACACTTGATGAAAATTGCCTAAGCCTTCCAGCATCGATCGCAGACGTTCCACATTGGCAGCGGAATTGAAATCAGCGGTGCCTGGCATCCAAGGCGATAACTCAAAACTCTGCCCTGCGAATCGCACCAACGTCTGTCCATTTCGATTCGCAATCGGACAAGCCACGGGGACGCCAGCCTGGAAACTACGGAGGAGAATCTGATGAATCCAAGCCAAATCCGGAGTATGTCCTTTGGTGGGCCATAAACGCAAACAAAACTGCTGACCATCAGCCGTCACGCGCCAAAACCGGGCTCCGCTAAAACCACCCGCATTTCCCAACGCGGAAACCTCCGTGACGCTCCCCAATGCATACTGCCGAAGAACCTGATTGGCCAAGTCATGTACGGTCATCGTCGTTCACGGATCAACAGAAGGAGCAACCCAAACGCCGTCACGAAAGATCGATTGGCGGGTGTCGATTCCTAAAACGTTCTCGAACTCGGGCAGCATCTGATTCGATTCAACAACCTCGCTGCTGGCCGCAAACCAACTTTGGCTGGATTCGTTACGCGCTGGTGTCGGATTTTCACTAAGCAATGCATGCTCCAACTGTAGAAGCTTTGCCAGTTGTGCAATGGTCAAGCGTTCTGCATTGGCAGCAACTCGCAACTCGCCCAAATTGCACGTGGTGGCGTGTAACTTACACAACGGCTCAACCAACTGAATGATCCGCTCTTGTTCTGCAAGCTCAATTGCATCTTCTCCTTGGCCTCGACGGATCATCCGAATCAACTCGATCAGTGTCTCCTTTGCCGTCGCATCAATCGTTTCGTCTGCCGTGACACCCGTTTTGGGTAGAGCCATTGCCGGATCGTAAAGAAACGCCAGGCGCTCGACATTTCGTTTATCGTCACCATCGCAAAGTGAAATGAGCAACCGAAACGCGCTTGAACGCTGCTGCCCGACTGAAAGTCGCGCCGCGATTAATGCCATGTGCTGAGCCGTCTCAATCGCATAACGATCCTTTGAAAACCCGGCAAGCTCCTCCGCATAGTCCAAATACATCGTTACGTCCTGGGGCGAAAGCGTAGCAAGTCGCTGCTGATCCAACGTTACCACCAACTCTTTGATTTTACTTCGCTCTACATCGACCAGTTTCTCGACATCATTAATCGTATACCGGAATCGAACGCTGACTTCATTCTCTTCGACCAAGACCCCTGAAACCGGCTCTTCCTGCCCCACCAGCCAAAGCAGATCTGCAGTTGCCAATCCAGGCTGGCACAACCAAAGCAAAACAAAGAACAAACAACCAGCTGCCTTCGCCGCCAATCCGGGTCGATATAATTTCGAATTCATGCTTACCTCGAAATCAATCTTTGGGAAATAGCCTCGCGCTCAACCGACCACAGGCTAAGCAGCATCATCTCAAGATCCAGAAACTGCGTCGCCAAATCACGATCCTGCTCGTCCAACCTTTCCAAGCCGAGGTTAAGCTGTTCGACGGCAGAGTACTGGTTCGGCCAGCGCCGGGTAATTCGTTGCGAAAGCAATTTTACAAAAATCTTGTTCAGCGAGACCAACTCTTCCAACTGCGAAGCGCTCTGTCGTTGAACGAGCTCCACTGCACGGTCCACAGGATATCCTGCATTTTGT
>CAZDBA010000076.1:11021-20003 GCA_964503615.1 uncultured Pirellulaceae bacterium | reverse complement strand
ATTTGGAAATTTCCTTCAGCAAAAAATTGAGCCAACGTCATCGCCTGATCCATATTCGCTTCACTCGATTCAACTTGATCCGCAACAGCCAAAGCAAAAGTAGGCCAAGCCGCAAATTGCTTAAGGAACTTTTCCGTACCCAACGTTTCGCGGTTGCTCCTTTTGGTCAAATAGTATTCGGCCAACAGCGACGCATCACCATAGTCGATATCGCGAAAACGAGGTGCAACATCAGCCAGCTGCTCGAGTGCCGTAATTCTGGCTGAGCTACGTTCAGCCTCCAGATCCTCCAGTTTTTGCAAAACCTCTTCCCGCGTACGCTTGTCCGAATGCGTCGCGGCGGCCCAATTTTCCTCTCGTTGCTCCTTGGATAGCAAGCTGATCGTCATACCGGGCAAATCGGGAGTACCCTTGGCCAACAGTTGATCAAACTCTTTGAAACGAAACGAAGACTGGTCCTCCGGGGCCAGTAAAATATTGAGGTTTGTCAGATGGGCAAGTTCGGCAATCTTCTGCGGTGAAACCTGCCCGTTTCGATAACTGGAAATCATCTGTCGATTGAGCTCTTGTACTTTTTCGTTGCGAGAAATCAATTCACTAAAACGCTCTCGGTTGATTCGATAGCGGACCGCCTCGAGTTCCTTTGCAACCTCATCTCGTGATTTTCCATTCGGATTGATATCGCACACTCTGGCAACCGTTTGGCCCAGCCATTCCTGGTACTCAACTTGATTAATTGTTCGGTAGTGATTGATCCAGGTATTGATTGCCGCCGAATTCGAATTTCGCACAGCGTTTTCGATTTCAGGTTTAAGATCCCACCAATATTTTTGCTCCGCTTCCAGGACCGCCATCACAGTACGTCCGTGTAAACGTTGCAGTTCGTCCTTTTGCAATCTCGTACGAGTCAAATCGTAGAGGGGTGCAATCATGTTCGAAGTTCGCCCAGGCGATGACCAACTGGTTTGAATCAAGTGATTCCATTGGTTGATAGCGATTACCCGATTTGTGGTCTCCAGATATTCAACCTGTTTGCTGCCCAAGTCACCTGAGCCAAACTCGTTGGCAATTACCTTCGCTATCGCATCTCGGCGGAAGAGAACTCTCGGTTCATCGTCTTGAGCCGGAAAGTATGTTAACCGCGACAACAAACGATTCGCACCGTAAATCCTTTGCATCTTTTCTTGATCAGCGGTCAAACGGGAGTTGGGCAGATTCAAATCTTCTCTGAGCCGATCGACGATTTTGTTGACCACCACTCGTTCAGGAGAGTTATAGTAAAACTCACAGAGCGCTTCGATCGAAACTCTTGAATTTCCCGAATTGCTCTGGGCGAGCGAAACCAGTTTTAGCGCACCTGCTGTTTGAACATCGATATCTTCCGAACTTAACTCGTCGATCATCATCTGCTGATCGGGTTGGTCTTTAACGATCGCGTCAGACAATTTTTCAAAATTTGACTCCGCCCACCACTTCGGCATTTCAGGCGGTTGCTCAGTCTCGATCAAGGGTTCGACATTTCGACTCGGGACCTCTGGAGTTTCCTCCTCAACCAGAAAACCCAAGCCATCGTCCATATAGCCTCCTGCATAGATCGTTACGAACGCACCGATACCAATTAGAAGCAAGAACAAAAAGCTAATGGCAAAGTTGACCCCGCGACTTTCATCGGCTCTTTCCAACCTCCGATTCTCGGCCAACGTCTCCAGCACAATCGCGTCAACTTCGTTTTGCGAAACTCCCCACCGGGCTCCAATTTTGTAGAACCGCGCGCGTGAATCTTCCTCAACACTAGTTGAATCGCCGATCCGGCTGGTGATCAACTCTTCTACATAGCTTTCAGCATCCCCTTTGGAGATGCGGCCAATCTCCATACTCTCGGCTTGGTCATGCACCAGTTGTCGGGCGCGGGGTTCGAGAATTTGATATTTGCGAGCCGCTAGATCGACCGCTCGCTCCTCCATCGACACCGTCATAATGCCGTTCTTAAGATTCAAGAACTCGCCTCGGAGGAAGGTGACAAATTCCTGTTCGTATCGGTTCAATCCCGCGGGTAGTTTTTCATCGGCCTGAAGTTTCTCCATCGCTTCATGGAACTGTTCTTCGGGCATCTTCAAGTGTGTCGCAAGCGTTCTAAGCTTTTGATGCGATACCGCATTGAGTCCGCGTTCTGCCGCAATTACCGCGGTCGCCTGTCGTAAAAATGCGGCAATCAGCGGCTTTTCTTTCGCCTTGGACCCTGCTAAATCCGAGCTATACGATTCGTTGGAGTCGCTCATGAACCGTCCCCCGATGGATCGGGCTGAGTTTTTTCTGCCAACCGGTCAAAGCGATCCTGCCATTGGCTGGGAATGTCGCCGGTAAGCGACAAAGTTTGCTTGAGAACTGCCCCCGCAGCATCAACATCCTCGGCCGCCAAACATTCGATAACGCCCAACTTTGCTTCAAACCAATCGTCACTGCCCGGCTCGACCGCTTTTACTAACGTGCGCCAATAACCCAGCGCGGCCTCGAGATCTTCTCTCTTTGTCTTGACTCGCGCAGTCCACAGTAAACAGTCTCTGCGATTGGGAAACGCTTCCAGCAACTTTGCCGCCAATGTTCCCGCCTTTTCGTACTGCTGAGTTTCGTAGTAAACCTCCAATAGACGTAATGAAGCCACTCTTGCGTTCTTGGAAGCAATCAACTGGGCACGACTACTACCCAGAAGGTTGACCAATCGTTCGTACGATTCTACTAACACTGAAAAATCAAATGATTCTGGAGAAGCTTCGCGCGCTTGTTGAAGATCTTGCGTCAGCGCGACCAGCACCGCCTGACTGTAAGAGCTGTCTCGCATCTTTCCATAAAACCAGTCAGCTTGTTGTTTCATTCCAGGCAAGCTTCCTTCGGACCGTGCCAACCGGAAATACTCATAATGCAATTCCGCAGACAAAGTCGAAGTTGGAGCAAGATGTTGCTGTACAAGTTCTTCAGCGACTGCAATTCGTTTGGCGGCCGCTTGCGGTTCACCCGAGCGAATCAAAGCATCCACCGATAACAAAGCGGCTTTGATTCGTTGACCATGAGGCGGTGAGGGTTGTAGCTGATGAAAAACCAGCTCCGCTTCCAGCAGTTGATCCAACGACAACCGCAACCGAGGGCTATCTTGCTTTTGATTCTCCTGCCAGACACGGTGTTGAAGCTTGAGTCGCTGAAAGACAGCCTCGACATGGTTTGGGTCGTCCGCCTGGATATTCTGGAGTCGACGAATCGCTTCGGCTGGCGGAAATTTTGAAATCTCCATCAGCAATTTTTCGAACTCGACCCTGCGAACATATTTGGAATCAGGAAACGATCGTACCAGAACATCCATCGCATTGAACGCCTCGTTGGCGTAGCGAGGATCATCCTTGGCCAGTATTTGCATGCTGCGAACGGTCAACCACTGAGCCTCGCTTGCCAACGCGACATTCCGCTCAACCAACTCAGGAATCGCTTGCTGAAATAATTGCGAAGCTGATTCAAACTCGTTTAACTGAAAATCAATCCAGCCCAACAGGAACCGACATTTAGCCATGTCGACTTTATCAACCTCGCTGTTTGCTGATTTGAGCGCCCAATTCAGTTCGCGCTTTGCCGAAAGGTAGTCGTCCTCGTCACGAGTCTGCTCGGCTCGATAGAAATCCAAATAGCCACGACACCATGCCAACAGGAAATCCTCACCGGCCAAATTCAATTCGTTTTGCTCCACCACTTCACGAAGAACGGGAGCGTTCATGTCGGCAAGTAACCCATGTAAACCAAACCGCAAGAACTGTACCCTCCGCTTGGATCCTTTTCCCCGGCTGGCGGACGAAGCGGCATCGATGGCAGCGACCCATAAACGGGTTCGTTTCTGATCGTCCGCTCGACTACTGGCAGCTCTTCGTCGCAAAAAAGCAAACGCCTGGTCCATCTGCTGAAGATAGAGGTAGCTGCTCAATCGCCAGACATCGAGATTACGGCGAACATTCGCATCCGCTTCTACGCTTTCAAGAATTTTAAAGCAAAATTTGCTTTCCTCATCTTCACCCAACGCTCGCAATGCCATGCCCATTCCAACCATTGCCCTGGCATGCCATGGAGATTGGAGATTGAACCATTGTGCTGAAAACTGGCTGACCGGGCGAGTCGTTTCAAGCTCCAGGAAATCCCGAAAGCTCTCGTCAGCGCGTTTCATCCAAGTCACTCGCTCTTCCGTTTCTACCAAACCGCGGTAGTAGCAAATCCATCCATAGATGTAGCTGGCTCTAAGAAAAAGTTGGCTATTGGAGCCTTCCAGAATTGAATTCTCCAATCGATTCAATTCAATTTTCGTACGACGCCCTAGATCAAGTAGCTCAGTTCGCAAATCAGTTCGCTCAGATGGCGACCGAGAAGAAGTCAGCCAGGCGATCATCTCTTTTTCGACGCCCGCGTATTCACTGTGAAGCAACGTCATTTTGAGCTCAGGAGAATCAACCTCTGGAAACTGAGTTGCGAGCTCATTGATCCGTTCCAAATGGCTTTCCACATTAAATGGGTTTGTTTCGCTAAAAACAGTTTTCGAGTAGAGACCGGCCAACTGACGGGCGATCACAACTTTCTCCGAACGAACTGCGGTCCCATCGAGCTGACGTTGGAGGTGCTCGATCAAAATCGAATCCAGCTCCAAACGATTAAGATACTCCTCAACAACTGCCGAGTCCTGCGTCGAGTCCTGCGCGGTCGCCAAACGGCAATCGCCCTGCAAGAATACCCATGCCAATGCTGTGAGCAATAAATTGGCAAACAAAATTTTCATCGGACGAACGCTATTTGGCTGGCAGGTAAGAAACCACTGTAAACCCGGACCTTTTACAAGCCGCGATGACTTGGGCAACATGTTCAAACGGGACTTCATCATCCACTTTAACAAATGCCCCGTCCAATTTGTTTTCAAAGGTTTTCAACATTTGCTCGATTTCCTTGAGTTCGTTGCTAATTACTGCCCCCAAGCGAAACCGTACGCGGTCGGTCGGCCCAAGAATCTCAACGATAGCGGGTTCCAAATCGGAACTGGAATCTTCGGCGTTCTTTTCCTGAACCTTGATCGAGGAAATGAGTTGTTTTTCCGGGCGGACAAAAGTCGTCGTGACCAGGAAGAAAATCAACAATAAAAAAACAACATCGATCATGCTGGTCATCGTCAGTTCGATCTTCTTCGAACGGTTACCAACGGAGCGACTGGAAAGCTTCATCCGATCAATTCTCCGTGGATACGACGGGCATGATTTGTGTAAAGCCTAAATCGGTTAGCCGTCCTACCAAACGGTTCATCGTGGCCGATTTGCAACGACGGTCGTAACGCACTTCTATTTTTACTCGGGCAGGATCGTTGTCGAATTCTGTCAGCAACTCAGACAAGATCGCAACGACCTCGTTATCTGTCCGCTTTTTTCCCGTAATGAAAATATCGGCTTCTTTGCTCACGTTAATCGTAACGTTAGTTATTTTCGAAGGAGATGTTCCGCTGGTCACGGTGGGTAACTGAACCGGCAAGTCCCGGATTCGAGTAATCTGTGAGACGGTCATAAAGAAGATGATCAACAAGAACACAATATCGATAAGAGGAGTCATATTGATCCCCATCGTGTGGTCTCGTCGATACTTGGTCAGCTTCATACGTCGGAATTTGTTGTGAGTTTATTGTCGTGAGTTTAAGTTGTATTAAGAATCGTCTTGCTTGCGTTCTTTTCGCTTCGATTCCGAAACTCGGGAAGAGGATGATTTCCCGGACGACGATTTAGCAACACGTGGGTTGGTTTTCTTTTTGCGGCCCAAAGGAGCCATGACGCGTTCGATCCGTTTACCGGCTTCGGAAACGATCGAATCGATTTTGTTTCTGAAATAACTGAAGGCAACCATACTGGGGATCGCAACCAGCAGCCCCAGCAACGTTGTGATCAGAGCTTGACCAATGCCACCCGCCAACTCTTGCGGTCGCGCCATTCCTTCTTTGGCAGCAATCGTGTTAAACGCTTCGATCATACCCAGCACCGTTCCGGTCAAACCAAGCATCGGTGCGATTGCGCCGATCACATTGAGGACTTCCGTACGTCGGTAAAGCTTGCCCGTTTGGTCTTCGCCCGCTTCTTCTACCGCACTTCGGTATTCAGCGAACCCAAACTCGCTACTTTGAAATCGATCCAAGCCCGCGACAATCACTTCGGTCGCCATGCAATAGTTAGCTTTATCTTTACAGGTTGCGATCGCCTGTCCGATCTCACCGTGTACGATCTGCCGCTCGATCTCCGCCATCACCGATTCAGGCATGAGACGTCTGCGGCGAATCTTGACCATGTGGTCGATGATAAAAAACGCGCTCAAGGCAGAGAGGAAAAGAATCACGCTGATGATAATGACGCCAAAGAGATTACCGCCAAACAACATCTTTAAAACAGATGGCGGTTCCTGAGCTATCGGCACACTGGATTCCGCGTCAGGCAAATCTGATGACGAAGCAGCCGTTCCAGGTTCAGCAGGTGCTGTAGGAGCGGGAGTGGAAGTAGCGGTTTGGGCCAAGGCGAGTTGGTGACTGGCCAAGCAGCCGACAATCAAAACGATTGCCGCATAAACGAGGGGGAGCTTCTTCACCATGATTCCTTTTCCTGGTCGCCAGTCATTTAAGCGAGGTTGGGTTCGCCCTCATTGGACCGGAGGGGCTCTACGGCAAGAGAACAAACCTCGACTTTCGTCTTGGAACTCCACGCCTGGTTTTTTGAGCACCTAATTTTTTGTATTTAACAGACGTTCATGATACGAGTTTGTATGGCTTCGTAAAAGTTCTGCAGTTAACGTTTTGGCTTCTTCAGCCATATTTGAGGATTCAGCCAACAAGATCGCCCGATAAAGTGAGGCGGAGGCAAGGCTGGGAAAGCGGTCACCCCATAACGCCGAAACTTTCAAGTATTCCAGAATATTCCCCGCTGGGTTGACTGCAGCTTTCGAAGCGTTTGTCTCGGCCGACCAAAACTGGCTGACCGCGACAATCGCTGGTTGCGTTTGTGAATCGACACGAAAGTCGCCAATGCCAGATTCACCCAGTCGACGACGATCAACCTCCGATACCAACAGCTGCTTCCATTGTTTCGTATTAGGATCGGGATTGGAGACTTCGTCCAAAAACTGCTTGGCCTGATCCCATTGCTCCAACGCGATCGAGAACGAAGCAAGGTAAATGTACCCTCCGTTAGGAAGGCTTACGCCTTGCTCCTTTGAATAGGCGATTATCAAGTTCTTTTGTTGCTTTACCGACTCCAAATCAAACCAGACGGGTAGCAGTTGTTTACAAATGCCACTCTCCAGCTCACCCGCAGTCAGGTCCAGCGATTTGAGAACTTGTTCAGGAAGCTCACTCGATTTCCCGCAGGCCATCAAAAAGGGCAACACTGCAGCCGCGCGAGAATCGGTTTCCAAGCGGCCTTTCATCGCCGCTACACAAACCGTTTTGCCGATGCTGGAGTCAACGCCGCTGTAACGAATCATTAATTGGTCGGTAATTTCATGCAGTCGATTCCAATCACCAATCGCAATTCTTTGCCGCAACCGAACTAGCGGCAGACCGATCTCGACAAGGTTGCGATCAAATTCAGCTTGCCGCTCAGGTTGGACAGTGGCTCGAAAGACCTGCTCCCAACCTAATTGAGTGCCGTCGTTCAGCTTGATCGATTCTAAACTGAACGACTCAACCGTGCGGTCTTCGATCAAAGTCAGATCTCGCAAAACGATCGGCGACTGCCCGCTGGTTGTTGCACAGTCAAAACTGCAAATCACCATGGCGAAAACGGAAACGATTGCGATCCGATTTTGGCAAATTTTGAGAATACGGTTCAAGAGAATACGGTTCAAGTTAGCTTCGCCTAGGCAACACGGGTGAATTCGCCGTTCAGTTTAGTTTGTTTTGACTCCAACATTCTAGAGGACGTGTCAAAACTGAAATTCATCGTTTGATCGTAGTGGGATTCGCCAGAATTCATCTTGGTCGTAAGAGCGATCGGACTTCTAGCGAAGTCCATTACGGGTGTCGTTAAAGAAAATGCCGTCCTTCGAACAAAGGACGGCATTTTCGGTTTAAGTTCTCTAAAGCAAGCGTTCTACTAACGACTTCTACTAACGCTTTGTGCTTCCTGGCTTCGTTTCGCTTCCCTTCGTTTCACTGCCCTTCGTTTCGCTACCAGGCTTTGTACCACTACCTTCTTCGGCTTCGGCTTCTTCCGCTTCGCCTGTCAGGCCTTCCAGGACGGTAAACAACTGCTCGCTAGTCGCGCGGTTTCTCAAGTCACCGTCGATCTTGGCAGCAATATTTCCTGACTGATCGATTACGTAGTTATCAAATTCTCGTCTGCCAGGACTGTACTTGGCCGTCTGCTCCGCGCCAGTATCGAGACAAAGCGTAAACGGTACTTCTGTACTTCTTTTGATCTTTTTCAATCCTTCTACACCGTTTTGTTCCTCACGAAAAACGGCAATCACTTCCACACCCATTTCTTGAAATCGTTCTTCGCTCTTTTTCAGTTGGACCAACTGCCTCATGCAGTGCGGTCACCAACTGGCGCGAGAGAAAAGCAAGACGACTGGCTTGCCTTCTTCGCCAAAACGCTCCGAAAGTGTTACGGTCGCATCATCGAAAGTCGCGAGTTCAAAATCAGGTGCGGCATCGCCAACGGCCAACTCCGCATCCTGATCTTGCGCGGTGGCCAATGTGGCACAAGCAAACAAGAAGAGACACGAAAGTGCAAATCTAAATTTCATAACAGAAACCTTAAAACGGGAAACAGGAATGTGAATTTTCAGTCTATCAAACCAGGCCCGTTAAATCTGTAGATTGATCTACAAATCAGGAAAGTTTACCCTTACCGATTAGGGGACACCCAGGACACCCTCCCAAACAAGTTTGAGGAGGGTCGACCCGCAACAGCGGGGCTTGAACGCTGGGTTACG
>CAZDBA010000076.1:0-10921 GCA_964503615.1 uncultured Pirellulaceae bacterium | reverse complement strand
AGGGAGGGTGATGTTGCTGCCGTTCACTGAACTGTTTACTGGCAAAAAGATTGCAAATGCCCCAATCTTCACCTTAGGATAAACCGTTCAGCGTTGAGAACTTTCGACCTACAGGCCTTTATGTCCTGGTTCGAAACGATTTACAAATTTCAATCCTAATAAAGATGTGGATTGATCGTCTCACGATTATAGCGATTACTGGCATACCCAATGCCTGATTGCAACAATTCCTAAAAGTACTGAATAACGTTTGAGCGAACTGGATCTATCATGCAAACTTTCACGATCACAAAATCGAGGGGCATCTTCGTTTATGGCACTTTGTTTACTGCCATCCTTTTCGGTATTTTTGCTGGTCCGGCTTCGAAGGTCAGTGGACAAGACCTTCCCTTCGTGGAGAAATTCGCGATTGCCGACGATCGTACGGCGGTCTTGGAACAATTGATCCCCGGCACGCAGGACTATTACTTCTTCCATTGCCTGCACTACCAAAACACGCAGCAGCTGGACAAAGTCACGGAACTGCTTGAACCCTGGATTAAACGATACGGAACATCAGCCCGGGTCCTGCAAATCCAAAATCGACAAGCTTTATTGAGCTACGACAATGATCCAAAAGAAAGTTTGGAGTACATCAAAAACAAACTCAATCTTCAATTCGCGCATCAAAAAGAGGTTCAAGTCGCCGATCAGAATCTACCTTCCAAGTTGAATCAAAACTTGTTCGATGTTGAAAAGCTAATCACAGACAACCTGTTGCAAAGCTCGAACACAGATCGGTTCGAAGATGCGGCGTTACCCTTAATCGGTGATCGAACACAAACTCATACTCGACTGACCAGCCTGCTGTCACGTGTTCAGTGGCCTGACTTTCCCAACCTGGTCGACTTGCTTGCCGAAGAACTCGCCCACAAAAGCACTCGAGGCTTCGGCAATATTCCGATTCACAACAACCTGACACTTGAGCAAATGGACCAATTGCAGACCAAAGTCCGCGAGCTCAAAAACGATACCCGATTCGTAAACGTTTATCTCAAAAAGCTTCGCCCGTCCAACGACGCAGACTGGGAGCACGATCTGGAGCTTCAAGCAGAACATCTGGCCCAGGTTTGGAACTACGTTGACAAACTCGATCCCGCCCACAACTCGCTCAAAGCTTGCGTACGCTATCACCAACTTTTGACCGACCAAAAGTTGGGCCAGTACGATCGTGAAAAATTCTTGAGCTACCTCCAACTGCCTCGGAATGTTGCTTACGGCAGTGTACTGTTTCTCAAGCGTCTAAAAGAAAATCGGACTCTTCAAGTCGATTTTAATTCAAACTTCCAAGCAGTTCCCTTAGTACCGATCGGCAGTGACGAAAAAATGGTGGCTGACTATCTGCGCGAATTTCTCAAAACTTCGGCTGACATCAAAGAATTCCGCCCCTATATCAAAACAGAGTTCCTGGAAACTCAATGGGCAACGGCGAACATCCTGCGAGGCACTGGCGATGTGGAACAATGGGCATCGATGCTTTCGCCAGAGCGATACAAATCGCTGGTCGAGCGTGTCGATCTTGAGTTCGACGTCTCCAATCAATTGGTTTTTAAAGCCGCCGACCCCGTCCAGCTGAAACTGGCGACCAAGAACATTGACAAACTGATCGTCAAGATTTTTGAGATTAACACCGAGAACTACTATCGTCGATTCGGCAGGGAGATCGACACCCAGATCAACCTGGATGGCTTGGTCCCCAACGACACACTCACGTTCGAATACGATGAACCGGCCGCAAGACGAGTCGTACGGGAGTTCGAGTTTCCAAAACTCGAGGGTCGCGGCGTCTACGTCATCGACTTTATCGGTAACGGGAAAAGCAGTCGAGCGATCATCCGCAAGGGACAGTACTCAGGTCTCAAGCAAATTGTTTTCTCTGGCCATGAGTTCACCGTCATCGACGAGAACGGAGATCCCGTTGTCGATGCAGAACTGATTGTTGGCGGGCAAGTTTACACCGCTAAAGAAAACGCCGAAGGCAAACGGACAAACAAAATCGTTGTTCCGTTCTCAACTCAACCCGGAATGCAAAATGTAATCATTCGCAAAGATGGTTTCTGTTCACTGGAAAAGTTCAACCATCGAAACGAGACTTACACACTAACGGCTGGATTGCATGTCGATCGCGAATCGTTACTGCGGTCTCGAAAAAGCCAGATTGTGGTTCGCCCTCAGCTTAAACTGTCGGGCGTACCGGTACCTGTCGGGTTGCTGGAAAACGTACGATTGCAAATTACAACGACCGATCTCGATGGGGATACCGCTACGATCACCAAAACGGACATCGAACTCTCTGAATTAGGTGAATCGGTTGTTGAGTTCCAAGTTCCTCCACGATTGCACAAACTGTCGTTTCGCCTGATGGGTGACATCAAAAGTATGAGCACCGCGCAGCGGATCAACACTGTCACATCGCATGCGCTACAGATCAACGAGATCGACAAATCGGAAGAGATCCAGGATGTTCACCTTGTCCGCTCGGGTGCCGACTATCTGCTGGAAGTTCGAGGAAGATCGGGCGAGAACCGCCCCCAGCAGGCCGTTGTCGTTTCATGCAAGTCCCGCTTTCTTAAGCAACCGATCAATTTCAACATGCAATCGAGTCCCGACGGCATCATCGAACTTGGCGAGCTTGCTGGAATCGAGTGGGTTAGTGCTCAATGCGGATCAGGATCCCCGCGCCAATGGAATTTGGAAACAGACGGGCAAACCAGCTATGCATCGGTTCATTCGCTCGTCGGAAACGTGGTGCGGATTGCTGCGCCGCCGACAATTCAAAATGCGAACCGGAGTCAGGTTGGATTGTTCGAAGTGCGTCAAGGCTCAATCGTGCGGGACTGGTTCGATTCGGTCGTGGTCGACGATGGACTTATCGGAATCACCGATCTGGAAGCAGGTGACTATCAACTGGTCTTTAAAGACACGGGGAAAGTCACTCAGATTCGAATCACGGATGGAAAACTCGTTGGCACAACGCTCTTGGGTGCAAAGCGGCATTTGGAAACTCGAGCCCCGATTCCACTTCATATTCAAAACATGCTGGGAACCAACGCGGCAGCCGGCGACGAAAACAATAAAGAATCGGCGAAGAACAATGACAAAGGCGAAAAACTGGCTGTAAAGATCGGGGGCACCAACCCTTCCACTCGCGTTCACGTTTTTGCGACTCGTTACCATCCGAGGTTTAACCCGCTTTCCCAGATGGGCAAAGTCCGTGATACCGAACCAGCAGTGATCTTTCCGGGCATACGCCGCAGCACATTTATGGCCGGTCGCAAGATTGGAGATGAATACCAATACATTTTGGACCGCCGGTACGCAACGAAATTCGTTGGCAACATGCTTGACCGCCCGGGACTGCTGCTTAATCCATTTGATATCGGTAACGCAGGAAATCAAAGAGAGTCCTTGCAAAGAGGTAACTCATTTAACGACAGCCAGGATCAAAGCAAAGAATCAAGGCGCGGCGGAAAGTCAGCCTCAGCACCCGCAGGCGACGTTAATGACTTTGCCAATTTAAACTTCCTGAACAACGAAACTTTGGTTTTGGCAAACCTAAAACCGGACGAGGACGGTGTTGTTGAAATCGACCCTGCAAAACTGGGTGAGAAACAACATTTGGTCGTTGTGGCCGTAGACATGCACTCGATGGTCCAACGTTCGTTTGCTATGTCGGCCACCAAACCGGAAACGCGTGACCTTCGTCTGGCCAAAGGGTTTGACCCTGAATCCAACGTTTCACAGTCCAAACAGACCGAGCTGTTGGAGGTCGGAAAAGAGTTTGTGATCGACGATGTGGCGCTCGCCAAGTTTCAATCGTTCGACGATTTGGGTGACATCTATCTGGTTTTGCAAGCTCTCAACCAAAACGCGAACTTGGCAAAGTTTGGTTTTGTACTGCAGTGGCCAAACAAAACTCAAGAACAAAAGCAAAGCCTGTACTCAGAATATGCCTGCCACGAATTGAACTTTTTCATATACAAAAAGGACAAGAAGTTTTTCCGTGCGGTTGTAAAACCCTATATCAAAAACAAGCGAGAAAAGACCTTTATCGATCATTACTTGCTCGGTACCGACCTAAGTGATTACGCAAAGCCCTCTGCATTTTCGGATTTGAATGCAATGGAGAAGATTTTGCTCTCTCAACGATTGGAAGATCGACGTGGTGACTTGCAACAGCATTTGAACGATCTTTATCTGTTTCGCCCCACTCGACGCGCCTATGCGGGCAAGTTGTATGATTCGACGGTTGCTGCTGGAACGATCATTGGCGACGAAAGCTCTATCGATTCAGGGATTCAGAACCGGTTGAAAGATCAGAGCCGTGGCTTGCCGCCGCTTGCAAGTCAATGGTCAGATAAGCAGCGGACTCGATCGACCACAACCATGCAGACCCAAACACGCACAAGGATGATACCGGTTCAAAAAACACGACTTGAGACCCGCACTCGTATGATTACGTTAGAAGATGGTAGTCAAGTTCAACAGAGCTACACCGTCTCAGTTCCGTATACAGAGAACGTCACTCAAAATTACACGGTTCAAGTTCCTGTACAAAGTGACCAACCCTATTCAATTCCTCAGAGCGCTCCAAATACTGCCAAACCAACCCAAAGGTTGAACTATGACTTCGGCCTGCCAGGTGGTGCCAATGGTCACGCGGGAGAGGGACAGGTATGGAACCGACCAAGTAGTGACCTCAACGGGAAAGGTGTCGTCGTGGGAGGTGTATTAAGTGATCCGATTGAGCTTGATGATCTTAAAGCACAAGATTCTTTAGTTTTTGAAAGCCGATTTGATGACTTCTACGATTCAGACGGAGAGGAGTTGCCCGGGGAGGTTGCAAGACTTTACCGACGAATCGCCATCACGAAGGAGGCAATTGAGCAACATTACTTCCAGCAACCGCTTGCTGACCAAAATTTTGCTCGAGTGCGAATGAACCGGTTTTGGCGAGACTACACGAACCATGAAGGTGGTACGTTTATCTCAACCCACTTTGCCGAAGCCCATAGCAGCTTTACCGAAATGATGTTCGCTCTCAGCGTTATCGACCTGCCGTTTACGGCTGCGGAACACGAGATCGAGTACGTCGAAAACGAAATGCGACTGACACCGGGCAGCCCCATGATCGCTCTGCACCAACAGATTCGTCCCGCGATCGTTGAACGTCGAAACACGACTGTGCTGGTCAGCGAAAACTTCTTTCGCAAGAACGACCGGTATCGTTTTGAAGACGAAATGCGTTTCGACAAATTTGTCAGTGACAAATTTGCCGCGCACACACTGTATGGCGGACAAGTTGTTTTGACGAACCCAACTTCTTCGCCACGTTCAGTCGAACTGCTGATCCAGATCCCACGAGGTTCGGTTGCGGTCGCTCAGTCGAAAACTACACAAACGATCGATGTAAGCCTTGCCGCTTTCAGTACGCAAAGCTTCGAATACTCGTTTTACTTTCCAACAGCTGGCGAGTTCACACACTTTCCCGCTCATGTCACCAACAATCAAAAAGTGGTCGCGATCGCAGACCAAACCGCTTTTGTTGTCGATGACAAACCTGCCGAACTGGACAAAAGTTCCTGGCAGTACGTTTCGCAAAATGGATCGAATGAGGACGTGCTTGAGTTCCTGAATCAGGAGAACTTGATGCGAGTCAACTTGGACAAAATCGCTTTCCGCATGAAAGAAGCCGATTTTTTCAAGCGAACGATCGAGACGTTGCGAAGCCGATACGTTTTCAGCAATACGCTTTGGGCTTATTCGGTTATGCACGATGAAATCGAAGCGCTCAACGAGTTCCTACAACAGAGTCACGCCTTCGTTTCGCAGTGTGGAATTCAGCTTGAATCGACTCCGCTAACGATCGACCCGGTCAAACAACGTTGGTACGAACATCGTGACTATAGCCCGCTGATTAACGCACGCGAGCACCAAGTCGGACGGAATCGAACGATTCTTAATTCACAACTGTTCGCGCAATACACCAAACTTATGACGGTTTTTGCAAATCAAACAACGTTGGATAGCGAAGATCGATTGGCCCTGACCTATTACCTGCTGTTGCAAAACCGAATCGAGGAAGCGATCGCAGAATTCAAACAAGTCGACAAGTCCGAGATCGCTGAACAGGTTCAGTACGACTATTTTGACGCCTATATCAACATGTATCTCGAAAAACCAGAACGGGCCGCTGCGATTGCCAAAACCCATGCGGAACATCCTGTCGATCGTTGGCGTACTCGTTTCCAAACTGTGCTTGCTCACGTCGAAGAGATTCGTAGTGGAGCAACAACAACTGTCGATCCTGACAATCGAACCGAATCGCAAACCGAAATGGCCGCGCGAGCAGCCAGTTTCGACTTTTCAATCGAATCGGGCTCGGTCGAAGTCACCTATCAAAATCTTGAACAATTGCAGGTCAACTACTACCAAATGGACGTTGAGCTGTTGTTCAGCCGCAATCCGTTCGGACAGACCTCTAGCGATGGTTTCTCGTTGATTCAACCTAACGATTCACAAGTTATCAAGCTGGACGATTCCGGTAAGACTTCGTTTGAAATTCCTGACGAGTTGCAGAACAAGAACGTGACCGTTGAAATCACTAGCCCTGATCAATCGAAATCCCGAGCGTACTTTGCGCATTCGATGTCTGTTCAGGTAACCGAGAACTATGGGCAGTTGCGAATCGCGACCAAAGAGTCTGGCGCGCCGATCCCCAAGACCTACATCAAGGTTTACGCGAAAAGTGCAGACGGGCGCACGGCGTTTTTCAAAGACGGCTACACCGATCTCCGCGGTCGTTTCGATTACGCCACGCAAAGCAACTCACCCTTGGACGGCATCACTCAGTTCTCAATCCTGATCATGAGCGAAGAACACGGAACCACAGTCCGACAAGCGTCGCCACCCAAGGAATAGAAACGGGCGACTACTAAGTACTCGAACTGGCTCGTAGTGGGATTCGCCAGAATTCCTTTCAATGAGCAATGAAAAAAGCCCGGTCAAAATCGACCGGGCTTTTGCTTTTCATTTTAGAACACCACAGTTCAAGCTGCTCGGGCTTCCGATCTTTGGTGGAAGTGGTCGTACAGATGAGCGGCTTGCCCCACCCAATCATCACGCTCGATTCGGTCCTTGAACGCGGGAAGCAACTCTTGGAACTCGGCGATATTGGTTTGGTCCCATTCCATCACTTGACGGAAAGTATAGACGCCGTAATCGTTCAGCTTTCCTTCCAGGACAGTTGCCACACCGGAGATCAACTTAAGATCATCAACCATGTTTGGACGAGAGGTAAATACGCGGCCACGAGTTCGGTGGATTCGTGTCTCACCACCATATTCACGGTCAACCGTTTGCCGTACCTGACCAAGAGGGAGGATCATCGAGTCCGTTCCCCGTTGTGTTTCCAAAGCGGTCAAGCGATCACGCAGTTCAACGATTGTTGCATTGGCACTTGCCAGTTGTAACCGCAGGCTTTCGATCTCCACTCGGTAGGTTGAAAGTTCGCCAAGCGATGAATCACGCTGCGAGATCGTTTGCTCCAGACGGATGCGATACTCTTTCCATTTTTCGCTGGCCACAGCATGTTGATCACGAATCGTTTGCAACTCAGACAACTCGGCCATCATTGCATCACAACGAGCTTTAAGCGTGACCAGTGCATTCTCCAACTCGTCTTTGCGCAATTCCAATTCGGTTCGAAGTTTCGTTTCGTTTGACAGTTTCGAACGCAACTCCAACACGTCGCTATTGAGTCCTTCCAGTTGTTGCGAGTCTCCAGAAATGCACCCTCTCAATCGCTCGCATTCAGTTTGCAATTCAACGATCTCTTCGCAATTCTGCTTCCAAGCCGTCTCGAAATACGTTTTCTGTTCCACTTCAGCTGACAAGCCTACTTCCAGCTTCTGGCACTGAGCCTTGAACTGCTCCAACTCGGTCCTGGATTGTTCCCACGACAAAGCGAAGTGTGAACGCTGGTCCGACTCGTGTTCAGTCGTCGTCTTTAAACGCTCACACTCAGCAACAGCCGCGATCAGACGCTGGTTGGTCTCACGATATTCGTTTTCAAACTGCTCACGCTGCCGGGTCTCGTTCTCAAGACTAACTCGCAAACGCTCACACTCGGTAGCAGCTTTGTTCTTTTCCTGTCGAACCTGTTCGCAAAGATTCTCAAACTCGATCCGCATACGGGATTCTTCTTCGACTTCGGCTGTCAAACGAGTTTGGTTTTGCTTGGTCTTGGTAAGCGACTCTTGGACTTGTGCCATCGTGCGTTCGATTTGCGAACGGTTCTTTGATTCTTCCTGAAGCTGATGAGACAGTTTGTCTCGTTCGCTGGAAAGACGAGCGATCAATTCATCCCGCTCACACTCAATTTCCTGGAGAGTCGAAGATTGCGATTCGATCTCCTGTCGCATCCCCATTTTCTCCATATCGTATTTACGATCGAGTTCAGCGCGTCTCTCCATTTCCAATCGGAGTTTGTCCAGCACTTCATCGTGCTTGCTACGCAATGCCTGGATCGTTGATTCCTGGTTCTCAACCTGTTTCTGTAGGCCAGCCATGTGTTCATGAGCCGCTTTCTCGGCACCGATCGCTCGGTCTCGCTCGCTGGCAACGATTTGTAAGCGGTCGTCGCTGCTGGACAACGACGCCTCCAGCGAACCGTACTGTTGCTTGAGAGCTTGCATGCTGGCCAATGAACTTTGTAGTTCGACGATTTCCGTCTGTCGCTTTTCCAGTTGACCCGTAACCGATTTGAGCGATTCCTCTGCCAACCGTTTTGCTGAGATCGCTTTGGCACAGTTGGACTCTGATTCTTTCAGGCTGTCCCGAAGGTCCTGAACGGATGTCTCTAAGGTTGTGTATTCCTGCTTCAGTCCAGTCGCATTGGAGCAAGCGGTCTGGTACATCGTCTTTTGCGATCCAAGTTCGCTCATCAGCTCTGCGATCCGAGCCTGCGCTTCGTGCAACTGTTCCGCAGTACGAGTCTTCTCGTTTTGCGAAAGCTTCAGTTCGGCCATGTGCTGAGTCAACGAAGTCTCAATGCTGGAATAGCGTTGCATCCAATCGGCTTCGATGCCGCTGAATCGTTCTGCCTGTTGTTGCTGAAAACGATGCAGCTCGTCTTCCGCCTTGATCCGGTTCTGGCTCTCCCCTTGCAATTGAGTGGTTAGGTCCTCCGAACGAGACTGGTAGTCAGTAAGCTGAAGTTCCAGTTTCGTGCGGTCGCGTTCCGATTCTTCACGACTGGCTGACCAATCATCGCATAGCTGTTGCAAGATGTTCAACTGTCCGTTTTGCCGAGAGTATTTTTCTTCCAACTCGGTCAGGGAAACTTTGCCTCGATTCAACGAAGCTCGTAACTCCGAGTTTTCCTTGTGGAGACGTTGACGATTTTCATCATCGCCATTGTGTTCGTTTCGTGACAGGAAGTAGCCTATGATCATTCCAGCAAAAACCAGAAATAGGCCCGTAACGTAAGTAAGCATGTCGTCTCCACGTACATGTGAATGGTTGGATCAGGGAACCACCGAGAAACAATCGCCAATCGACTCGACCACCAACGACAAACGTCGCTAGCATGACTGATAAGCAATATCGGTTTTTCCGTTTTTCAGGATCGAAACAATCAGGTTGCAATCTTCAACAAAAGAGGCACAAGCGAGTAAAACTCGGCGGATTTAGAGTATTAAGAGTGTTCGAAGCCGAAATTGAAAGCAAAACGTACGTGCAACCAAGAACATTTCACGTCAGCAGACCACCTAGTTTACTACGAATGCTGGCATCGCTTCCAAATTGAATATGAACGATTCGTCTTCCAGATGAGTTGGATACCCGTGTTCATTTTCGATTTCAAACCTAACCGTAATGAATTGACGTTCACTCCGAGGCTGTCGTTTATTGGAAACCCGACGCGTTAAGCAAGGAAACAGCTTGCCTTCGTGCTCGCTAATGCGTCGGGTTACCATTTGCACTTCCAAGCGTTTGAAAAAATGACAGCGCATTCTTTTGCGGAGAGGAACCCTTTTCTTCAAACCGTTAAATTCGATGATTTTCGGTTCTAACTCTACTTGGTTGGCGGTTTTCATATTCAAAAAACGCGATGAATTTTAACATCCCTAATTATGAGGAACTTCGATGCGTAATTTGAAACTGATTTCTGCCCTGGTTCTATTGTTGCCCTGTTCGTTGCATGCTCAGCAAACGATTCCTGACAACCAGAAGGATGCTCCCGCTGAGAACGTCCAACAGGTCGAGAAGCTGGATTCTACAATTCGCGGCGAGTGGTCGGAACCGAAAAACGGTATCCGGATGATGGCTAAGTTCCTTCAGGCGGACGAACCAAACAACAACATTCACTTGCTCGTATTCGCGCAAAATTGCTCGAACAAGCCGATCGCTGTTCCTGGATTTACAACAGTAAGTACGCTGCAAATTGGAGACTCCCAACCAAGAGGCGGCAACTTGCTGGTCACCGCAAAGCCAGTAGATCGCAGACCCGCTCGAAAAGCCGATTCCATTCTTCAACAAGGTGACAGGCTTAGTGAACTAAATGAAAATATCCAACCGGGTGAAATTCGAATTCATGCCGTTTGCCTTAAATTAGGACACAACGAAATGCTTGCAGAAATGCTCGCTGAACAAAACCCAAATGCAATTCAGATGGACAGTGTTTATGGCCCACCTTTATCCAACGGACGATGGAGGTTCAGCGTGAGTTGGCGGCCCGATGAGCAATTCCCGATACCAGCCCAACAGCCAGAGGGTCAGCAACAGGGAGAAGAAAGGGCGATGGTTCGTGTCGATGAGGCGTGGCAAGACGTCCAAATCGATCTACCACCCTTCGAGCTTGATTGGCAACCGCCTGAAGATG